>JBBDWJ010000123.1:0-37375 GCA_040902925.1 Bryobacterales bacterium
GCCGACTTTCAGTCGAAATCAAACCTACCGGCTTTAGCCGGTAGTTGTTCAGAGACTTGCACGTTTGGAGCGAACAAGATTGGTTTCCTGCCGATGAGGACGGCCATTTTACGGAGCTGCACTTGAACGCCGCTCGCGAGTGGGCGTCCCTTCGTGAAGAGACGCCAGCTGCCGCAACCCGGCACGCACTGCGCGCTTTACTGCAAGGCCATGGGTTAGTTTTCGAGGGGGGCGTTCTCATCGGCAGACGCTCGGAGGGCCAGCAATACCAAGTATGGCCGCCGGAGATTGGTGGTGACCCCACCATCGCGGAACTGTGCGACCGGTACGAGGAGCACGCTGGGGGCAAGAATCTCAAGCTCATAGGTATCCGGGCACTACTGAAACCCATTCGGCGGATCTGCGGCCTCCTGGCCGCGAGCGAAGCCGCCTTGAAGGAGTACGCCTGGTATCGGGCCAAGCGACTTCGCCTGGCCGCTCAAAACAAGCAGGCCCACCCGGACGATAGGCGCTACAGCAAAGAACCTAAGGACCACACGACGCGCAACGAGTGGGACCAGCTTGCGTTGCTACTCAGCTTCGAGGTGGCCGAGCAGGGCTTCGGCCCCGGTGAGGCCGCTGAGCGGGCCGGCATGACTTGGACGGTGCTCCACGGGTTGGAGTCGCAGGGGAGGTTCCTGCCGAGCATTCACCCGCGGGGCTTCGCAGACGGGCCACGCAGCGGTCTGTGGAGTCCAACCGACATTCGAGGCCTGGAAAGGTACCAGTCTCTGCGCAAGGCCGAGGTTTCGAAGCAATCCCTCGATCAGGTCGGTGCGAATCTTTGCCAGCATCGCCCGCATCTGGCCCGGAAAGACGGCGCCTACAACGACGCGTTTGCTCAGACAAAGCTCATTGAGAAGTGGGGCGACGTTGTCGAGCCAGACGGCGACGGCTTTATAAGCTGGCTGCACCGGCCCGGCGAAAAGCTCGCGGAAGACCCCCAAACCATCGCCGGGTTCGGCGAGCGCCACTTCATTCCCGCGGAAGAAAAGAGAGTCGGCGATAGAGACCTCAGCAAGCGCGCCTTCGAGCAGTATGTGCGCAGCCTCCGGCGGCACGTTTTTCCGATCCTCGGGCCGCTGAAATTCTCGGCGCTTCGCGCGGGTGACATACGCGAGTTTCGCAGCGCGAAGCGCAAGGAAGTAGCGGAAGACACGGTCGACGACTACGTGGGCCGGCTCAAGAGCCTGCTGAAGCATGCAAGGCGGAAAAGGTTCTTCACGGGCGACCTAGAAGCCCTCTTCGAGTCGGCGCCCGCCACGGGTCAACCGGATGAGCCCGCGAGAGATCTTGAGACGGTCGTCAGTCTGGCTAGGGCGCTCGAAGCGGACCCGGCCTTCGCTATCTGGTACCTGCTCGCGGCGTTTCTGGGCCTCCGGCCGCGGGAGATCTCTGCGCTCAAATTGCGCTACGTCAACTACACGGAAACAGACCGGGCGATTCCGGCGTTGCGTCTTGCGCTGCGGTTTAAGTTCCTGAACGGGAAGGTGTACGACCTTTCGCAGCGCGAAGTGCGCGCGGGCGTGCGGCCCCTCCCGCGGTTTCTCGCGCGCATGCTGCAGAGGTTGCACGAGACTACGAACCACACCAAGGGACTCGATGACTTCGTTTTTCCCAACACGACTGGCAAGAACGCCATCGATCCCAAGAACGTCTATCGCGATCACCTCAATCCGGCAGCGGATAAGGTTCGGGCCGGCGGCAACGCGGTCCAGCGTTTCGATATGTGGAAGCTGCACCGGACCGCGATGATGCTCGCCGATGAGGCGGGCATCGGCGTGATGCAGCAGGACAGCGTGCTCCGGCTCCAGCACAAGCCGGAGATCATACAACCCACGAATGCGGACTTCGAGGATGTTCGTGGCAAACTTGATCGGCTGTGGGCCAGGCTTCACGGCACGGAGGTTTCCGAACCAGCCGCGAAGCCGCCGGCAGTCGAGCAGCCGGCAGCGACCGAAGCCGCAGGCGCCGCGGCGGACGCCGGCCCCGGGGTGATTCCGGTCCCGCCGGCCGCAGGGAAGACACGGAGGGACCGCACGGGCGAGTTCTGCAACCTGAACAATTGTCGCCCCGCCGATCTTTGGCGTTCGGCTAGGGTCGACAAGTCCGATGGATTTCGATGGAGGAACGACAGCCCGAAGTTTCCAGACGAGTCTGAGGTGTCGAAAAAAATCGAGAACGTGCTCAGTGGCAAGTGGAGCCTATATCGAGGGATGGAGGCCGCACGGAAAGCAGGACTGGCCTGATCTCGTTGAAAACACTAGAATCCTCCACCACTTTCCACCACCTTGCCGAATGGCAGCGCCGCCATCCTGGGTAGACTGCCCCGCCCGTCGGCGCGACGGCCGAAAACTTTTCCACCACTTTCCACCGCTTTCCACCTGCTGCGGTCCACCAGTGTCGCTGCGCTAGCCTGCTGGAGCAAAACAACGAGGGGACCGCCGCGCACCTGACCTGCCAGTCGATCGCGCGCCGGCCCCCCGCGCGAGAGATGACACAACAGCGTACCCCATCCACGCCCGCCCGGCCAACCGCCGGCGACCAGGGAGACGAGTCGCGCCTGCGGCGGGCGGACCTCCCGGCCGAGTTGCTGCGGCCAGCTAGCTTCACATTCAACAACGGCCTCATCGACCCAAAGCACTTCAGGAACTTGGGCGGGACCGCGCTTTGGCATTTCGTCGCTCTCTTGAACTGGCAAACCGACCCAACTGGGCTGGTCTACTACGGCAAGCCCGTCACCGCGGCAATGCTCGCTGCCATGGTCGGCTGCCACGAGCGGACCTCGCGCCGGGCGATGCAACGCATCCAGGTCAGAGACTACGCGCAGCTGGATGCGATCGGCGATGGCTGGCGGGTTCGCATCAGGCGGCCCAAGAAGTTCTTCCGCAACGCGGACAAAAGTGTCCAACCCGCGCGGACAGAATTGTCCGCGCCCGCGGACAAAAGTGTCCAGTCTCTCCTCTTTCCTACAAAGATACAAATACCCCAAGGGGAACAAACGCCCCCCCCCTGCTGCGCACACCTTTCCGCCGCGCCGCGGCCCAGGCCGCCAGGACCGCCAGGCAATCACGATCGAGAGGATCAACGAGCTATGAGCAAGTGCACGCGTGCCTGTGCGCGCCAAGAGGTCGCGCGTTTTCGCCTGCACCCCCATCCCGGGGCGCCAAGCGACCGGGACCGTGAGGACGCTATGCGAGCGCTGATCGACGCGTTCCAGGAGTTTGCGCGCGACGACGCACACATACACAGAGCGGGTGACTGGCTGTACCGCAACTGCAAGTTTTTTCCGGTCGCCGCTGAAGTCTATCAGGCCGTGCAAGAGACCACCGAGAGCGCGCCCGGTTGGCAATCGCCCGCGCGCGAGCCGCGCAAAACACTCAAGCAGACGCTCCGCGCGCACGGGGATCACATGCTGACGCCCGAAGCGCGCACCCTCGCGCGCAGAATGCGCACGACGCCGGAAGCGGGCTTCGGCTCGATCGACGACGAGGCAGCAGACTGGATCATGCGCTGGGAACGCGCGCAGGACGTCCGCACCGTGGCGAGCTTAGCTGCCGACCAGGGCAAAGGAGTGCTTAGGCCGGCGGCAGAGCTTGCGGAGTTGTGTGCGCGACTCGGAGTCGAGCCCGACACGGAGCTTGCCCGCCGACGCGAAAACTGCGCATGCGGCGGTTTGAGGACGCGATCGTTATGGTTCACCGAGGATGGGCGCGAGCTCTGTTGGGAGTGTGGGCGGTGCAGGGCTGGCGACTGGATCGAGGCAGATACCGATGCTGTGGCAGACATCGAGATGGCCGCCGCCACGTACGAGACCCAGATCCAGGCCGCCCTAAAGCGGTTTAACGGCGACGCAGGGAGGCGAGCATCCACCCGGCCGGTCGAAGTAGTGGGTGATCGCGACCTGAACAACTGGCGTGCGCGACCGCAACTCACTATCGACTGGCAGGCCGCTGAGACGCGGACAGCCGGCGCGCTACATCTACCGCCGGGGAGCAACTCGGCGCTGCTCGAGCAGATGGTGTTGGAGTGGGCGCACAAGCACCCTGGGGCTGGCCGCCCGGGGCCAGCGGAGCAAGTGGAGTTGCTCCGAGAAATCGCGGCGCGCCAGGGAACGAGTGTTCCCGCCGCGCGCCCCGCGCAGCGCCAGGAGGCCGCCGCGGCCAAGGCCGCGGCGGCAGGATAGCCGCGATGCTTGTACGCGCTAAGCAGGGCAGCGCGCGAGGCGCGGAAAGGGAGAGACGCGAGTAGCTGATGGCGCACGAGATCACAGGCGGGCGAGAGGGTGCTGATGGCGCCGCCGCCATGGCAGCGCCGCCGGGCGGCCCGCGGCGCCGGCGGAGGCGGCAGCCGCGGCAACTCGCCTTGCCTCTCGCGAAGACAAACGAGCAGAGCGCCACCGAACATTTGCCCCGCGGCACGTTTTCGTTGCCCACAACCGATCCGCGAAAAGCTAAGCTGTCGATGTTTTCCGAAGGAGACATCGACATGGCGAGAAGACGCGGGCAGCGCCCGACGAAAAAGAACCCTTATCAAAAAAAGGGCTCGTGGTACGTGCGCTACCGAGAGGACGTGCGTTTGGCGGATGGCTCGATCGGCCGCATCGAGCGCCACAAATACTTAGCGGATGCAACAGGCGAGCACAGGCTCAATCAGACCGAAGCAAAGCGAAAGGCTTGGGATGAGGTTTTCTCGATGCTCGACCAGTGGGCGTTGTGTCCGCAGTCGATGGCTACGGTCAGGCAATTTGTCGAGGCCAAGTACACGCCCGGTGTCGTAGCCAAACACAGGAGCAAGCTCAGCCGCGAAGTAAAACAGAGCAACCTCAAGAACCACGTGCTGCCGGCGTTCGGAGACAGGCGCCTGCGCGATGTAGGAGTCGAGGATGTAGAGGCGCTGCTGGACGCGAAAATCGCCTCCGGGCTCTCCACCCAAACCGCCAAACACATCCGCAACACCATCAGTTCGATCTGGCGCTATGCGCGCGAGCTCAAATACTTCACCGGGCAGTTGCCGACCGATTTCCAATGGCGCGTTCCCATGCGCCGTGTGCGACGGCGCGGCTCACTGAGCTTCGAGCAAGCTCAGTTACTGGCCGAGGCCCTGCCCGAGTTCCGCACACTGATTCTGTTTCTGGTGCTCACCGGCTGTCGGATCGGCGAGGCGCTGGGGCTTCGATGGCGCAACGTGAACCTCGCAGACCAACCAATCGCATCGGGAGAGGTCGTTATCGGACCCCGCTCGGTCGCCCTGGTCGAGGCCTGGGTTCGTAACGAGTATACGAGCGTGAAGTGCGAGAACCTCCACGAGCGGCTGGTGGCGCTGCCGGACCAGGAGCCGGGAGACCTGTTCGCAGTCCTCCTCAGCCATCGCACGCAGGCAACGTTCGTACTCCCGGACCAGCCCGTGTTTGCATCCTCGACGGGCCGGCCGGTCGACCAGCACAACATCCTGAAGCGCAAGCTCAAGCCGGCGGTCGCGGCGATCAACAAGCGGATCGAGGACGAAGGTCTAAGCGTTCCAAAAATACCTGAAGCGCTGTCGTGGCACTGGCTGCGCCACACGAACGCTTCAATGACCGACCAGGAAGGCATGAGCCCGGTTGATCGGCAAAAGGTGCTGGGCCACGCGGCAGCGTCGATGACGATGCACTACTCACACGCGGATTCGGAACGCCAGCGTGCCGGACTGCAACGCGTGGCTAACAGACTCATGGCCCAACCGCAAAATCCGAAGAGCCCAAGTTCGGAGAAGGTCATTGTGTTCCGCCGGAGGGAGGCGGTGTAGTTGAAAAGGAACGTACGAGCAGCTTGTGCGCAACGTCTTTGCAGCCGTTGAGGCACCCTGACCGCGGAATGGATCATGAGTGAGTTCAGTGACACCCAACGTGCAAAATAGCGGCAACAAAGCGGCAAAGCATTCGGGAGGATCTTCGTAAGTGATTGAAAGAGTGGTACGCCCGCCGCGATTCGAACGCGGGACCTTTAGCTCCGGAGGCTAACGCTCTATCCATCTGAGCTACGGGCGCAGACGAAATCAGTATAACTGAACGCCTCGCCTCGGGTAATGGCTACTCCCGCGGAGCCCTCCATTGCGTTGGCCTTTTCGGCCTTGCTCGCCGCCGGCCCGCGCGCTGTATTCCGCGGCTTCACACCGGTATTCCACGAGTTCATGCCCCCGTGTAGCCGCATCCGCGATGCCCGTTGCTTTCGTTGGGCCCGCGGGCGCTTAGAAGGCCGGCCCTGGCAGAATGAGACTCGTCACGGCTACACTACGGTTGACCATTTGCATGGCTTGAGTACTGAATCCCGGGTTCGACGCTCGCGCTTGGGGCGCTGATCCGCCGCGGTGAATTCTGCGCCGCATGAGGTCGAAGTGGACCATTTGAAGGTATCCCCGTGAATGCTGCCGTGACTCAGCAAGCGCCAACGGACCGAGACACCATCGTCGCGGCGAGGCGGCGAACTGGTTCAACGGTGCGGGCCTTCTTACGGTGGGGACTCCTTGCCGCGTTGGCGGCTACCATTCTGCCCAGTGGGCTTCCGGCCGCCGATGTCAGCTTCCAGAACGATGTTCTTCCGCTACTCGAGCAGCGTTGCGTGCTGTGCCACAACGGCCCGAACGCCCAGAAATCGCTACAGCTCACGACCGCGGCAGGGCTAATGCGGGGCGGCGCCAGCGGCGCGGCGGTGGTTCCCGGGCATCCCGAAACCAGTCTGCTGATCGCGAAAGTTTCGGGCGACAAGCCCGCCATGCCGCCTATCGGCGAACATCTCGCGGCGGAGCAAGTCGAGGTCATTCGTCAATGGATCACGCAGGGGGCTGTTGACGATACCAAGGGCGCCGGCGCGGAAGGGGACGCGGCCTGGTGGTCGCTGCGTCCTTTGCATCGCCCTGAGCCGCCCGCGGCGGATTCCCCGTGGCCTCGTACCGCCATCGACCGTTTTATTCTCGCCAAGCTCTCGGAAAAGGGCCTGCGGCCCTCCCGCGAGGCCGACCGCCGCACCTTGATTCGGCGCCTGACTTTTGATTTACATGGCTTGCCGCCCACACCCGAAGCGGTGGACGCATTCGTCAACGACGCTTCCCCCGGCGCTTACGAGGAACTGGTGGATCGCCTTCTGGCCTCGCCCCGCTACGGCGAGCGATGGGGCCGGCACTGGCTTGACGTAGTTCACTTCGGTGAGTCGCACGGATATGACAAGGACAAGCCGCGCCGCAATGCCTGGCGCTATCGCGACTACGTCATTCAGTCGTTGAACAACGACAAGCCCTACGATCGTTTTGTGAAAGAGCAATTGGCCGGCGATTTTCTTTACCCGGACGACCCGTCCGCGCTGATTGCGACCGGTTTCATCGCCGCGGGCCCTTGGGATTATGTAGGCCACGCCGAATTACGCGAAGGAACGCAGGACAAAAAGATCGCCCGCCTGCTCGATCGCGACGACATGGTCACCGCCACCATGTCGACATTTACGAGCATGACTGTGCATTGCGCGCGCTGTCACGACCACAAGTTCGATCCGATCCTGCAAAAGGATTACTACAGCCTGCAAGCGGTCTTCGCCGGCGTCGATCGCGCGGACCGGCCGTATGACGACGATCCCAAGACGTATGCGGAGCGGCGGCGGCTGCTGAAGGATGCCGCGCAACTGCAAGCCGTGATCCGGCCGCTGCGCGAGGAAATCGCCGAGCTGACCAACGCCCGAATCGAAGCGCTCGACGCGGAAGCCGAACCGCTTCGCCAGCGGCGCACTCTGATCGTCCACGCGAAGACCGCGGGAGCCACCGCGGAAGAGCGAGCCGAGAACGAGCGCCTCGATCAGGAAAGTGCCGCGTTAGCCAAGCAGATCAAGCTTCTCGACGAGCAGCGCGAGCAGGAAAAGATGTCCCTGCTGGAAGCGGCGAAGCGCGAGCGGTTGAAGGCGGCGGAAGAAAACTTTGCCTCTATCCAAGCGGAGATCGACGCGCTTCCGAAGCCGGAGTTGGCCTATGCGGCCGCGAGCTATTTCAAACCCGAACAGCGCTTCACGCCGGCGATTGCCGCTCGCCCGGTTCACCTGTTGGCTCGCGGCGACGTGATGTCTCCCCAGGAGCCGTCGCAGCCAGGGGCGCTATCGGCCGTTGCGGCGCTGTCCGCGCGATTCGACATCGCTGGCTCCGAGGACGAAGGAGCGCGCCGCGCCGCTCTCGCCGAGTGGATCGTTGACGCGCGTAATCCTCTAACTTGGCGCTCGATCGTCAATCGCGTCTGGCACTATCACTTCGGAAAGGGACTGGCCGATTCCCCGAACGACTTTGGGCGCATGGGCGCGCAGCCGACCCATCCCGAGCTGCTCGACTGGCTGGCCACGGAGTTTCGCGACAACGGCCGCAGCTTGAAGCGGCTGCATCGGCTGATTCTGTTGAGCGCGGTTTACCGGCAATCCTCCGAGGGCGACGCGGATTTCGAAAAACTCGATACCAGCAATCAGTACCTGTGGCGCATGAATCGCACCCGCCTCGACGCCGAATCCGTGCGGGACTCGATTTTGGCCGTCACCGGAAGTCTCGATCTGAGCATGGGAGAGCCGTCTGTCGAGCAATTCCATTTCAAAGACGACCACTCGCCGGTCTACGACTATGCGCGCTTCGATGTCGAGAGCGCGGCAAGCTTGAGACGCAGCGTCTATCGCTTTATCGTGCGCAGCGTACCCGATCCGTTCATGGAAAGCCTTGACTGCCCCGACGCATCGCTGCTGACGCCGAAACGGAATGTCACGCTCACGGCGATTCAAGCGCTGGCCATGCTCAACGACCCGATCGTGATCAGCCAGTCGCGTAAATTCGCGCAAGCGCTCCGCGAGCGCAGCGCCGGCCTCGAGGAACAGATTCGAGAGGCGTTTCTGCGGGCGCTGGGCCGCCCGCCGCAGCCGGACGAAATCGCGCTGTTGAGCGGCTACGCTCGCCAGTACGGTCTGGAAAACTTCGGCCGCCTGATCTTCAACAGCAACGAGTTCCTGTTCATTGAATGAGCGAGCCGGCATGAGAACAACGCGTAGAGAATTTTTGTGGCATTGGGGCGGCGGCCTTGGCGGCGTTGCCCTGGCGCAGATGCTGGGCCGCGAGGGGCTGCTGGCGCAAACTCCGGCGCCGCGCGCTGAGTTCAACGGCGGCTTGCATCACAAGGCCCGCGCCAAGCGCGTTGTGCAGTTGTTCATGTCCGGCGCGGCGAGCCAGGTGGACACCTTCGATTACAAGCCCGCGCTGATCCAACGCTCCGGTCAGGCGTTTGACCCCGGCGAGAAAGTCGAGTTGTTCCAGAGCGACCCAGGCCCCGTGATGGCTAGCCCGTGGGAATGGGCGCAGCATGGCCAGTGCGGAAAATGGGTCAGCAGCCTGGTCCCGCACATCGCCACACAGGTCGACGAGATCGCGTTTCTGCACTCGATGATCGCGAAGTCGAACGTTCACGGTCCGGCGACGTTCATGCAAAACAGCGGCTTCGTGCTGCCTGGATTCCCCACCATGGGGGCCTGGCTTTCTTACGGCCTGGGAGGCATGAACGACAACCTGCCGACGTTCGTCGTGCTGCCCGACGTGCGCGGCTTTCCTCCTAACGGGCCGGGAAACTGGCAGGCCGGATTCCTGCCCGCGGCGCATCAGGCGACGATGATCCGCGTGGGCCGCGAGAATCCCATTCACGACTTGTTTCCCGCCGAATCGGCGGACTACGTAACCCCGGAAAGCGAGAAAGCCACCCTCAGCGTGCTCGAGAAGCTCAACCGCAAACACCAGGCGCGAAGCGGCGGCGATTCGCTGCTCGAAGCGCGCATTCAGTCGTACGAGATGGCGGCCAAGCTGCAGCTCAGCGCGCCCGAGGTGCTCGATATTTCCAAGGAATCGCCGGCTACGCGCAAGCTGTACGGCATCGACGAAAAAACGACGCAAGATTTCGGGACGCGCTGCCTCATCGCGCGGCGCTTGCTTGAGCGCGGCGTACGGTTCGTGCAGGTATGGAGCGGCGCCGACAACGGATTCCCCCGCCGCAACTGGGATAGCCACGAAAATATCGCTAAAGACCACGGCGATATGGCGGCAGGAATGGATCAACCCACGGCCGCGCTGATTCACGACCTGAAGCAGGCCGGGCTGCTGGAAGATACGATCGTCTACTGGACCACCGAGTTCGGCCGCATGCCGTGCAGCCAGGGAGCCCTGGGCCGCGACCACAACCCGTTTGCATTTACTTCGTGGCTGGCCGGCGGCGGTGTTCGCGGCGGCGTGAGCTATGGAGCGAGCGATGAATGGTCCTACCGGGCCGTGGAAAATCCCATCTACTGCTATGACCTGCACGCCACGGTGCTGCATCTGCTCGGCATCGATCACACCCGTTTGACGTTCCGCCACAACGGAATCGATCGCCGCCTCACCGACGTGCACGGCCACGTCATCGAAGATATCCTCGCGTAGCCGCGCCTAGCCCGCCAACGCCGGGGATCGGCTACTGCGGGAACAGAAACGGAAACGGATCGCGCTGCCGTGTCGGGATCTTCACGCCGATGGCATCGATAATCAGCGGCGGCCGCTCGCTGCCTTCGATCTGAACACGCAACTGGTTCGGCCCCGGCGCGGACGCCAGCCGCCAGTTGGCGACGACGTACCCGAACTGGTCGGTGGTAGTCACCGCGGGCTCGACTGCACCGTCGCCGCTCGCGGTGAGCCGCACCGGGATGCCCGGGTAATACAACTGGTTGTCATCGGCGACATGGAACACGAGTTGGTAGGGCAGCGGCTTGCCAACTTCGCCGGTGCGCAGGCGCTCGCGCACGTCCCCGAAAAGAATCTCCAGAGGAAAGATGCGCTGCGCCCCGAGTTGCGCCGTGCTGCCGAGCACCTGAATGTTCGAATGGCTGACTTCGAAGCCGGCGCCGCCATCGGAGGAAATTTGATCGACGCCGGCGGCGCGGCCTTCGATTGCGAATTCGGCGAAGACCTGCCCGGCGGGAATCGTGACCGACTCCGGAATACCCACCACCCCTTGTTGGGCCGTGAGCTGCACCGTTACATCCTCGGCCTCGGGTAACGCCAGCAACACGGCCGCGGGCAGTGAATCACCCTGCCGCACGCCGGCCGCCGGCCAGGTAGTGAGCACGAGCTGGTAGACCAGTTCGGTCTCCGCTGTCGCCAGTCCGCCCGTGGCCTGCTCGAAGTACTCTTCGAAGGCGAGCCGGAAACGATCCATCTTCTCGATCTGCTCGGCGGGCGGTTCGCTGCCTTCCTCGACCAGCAGCATGAACCCGAACCGGAAATGCTTCTGCGAGACGGTATGGTCGGGCGAACGGCGGCCGTGCGCTTCGCGAATCATGTCCATCGTCACGTCGACGCGCTCGCCGTTGAAGAAAATTCCCGCCAGGGGCGCCCGCGCGGCGTTGAACAGTGCATCGTTGATGCTTGGCCGGCGCACGAGGAAACTTGGCGGCACCTGCTGGGGCGGAATCAGCCCCATCAGATAACGGTCGAGCGGGCTGAAACCTTCGACCGTGGCCACCGTTTCGAAGCGATAATCGCCGGAGCCATGGTCGACGATGCGGTTGCCTTCGAGCAGCGAGGCCTCGGAGTTGAAGAAATAGCTCCAGTGCGCGATTTGCCGGCCGAGTAAATCGAGCGAAAGCTGTCCCGATTGCGGATCGACGAAGAGCGAGCGTGCCAGGTAGCGATGGCCCGCCTCGTGGGTCAGCACCGTCAGCGGCGTGGCGACGCCGAGCCCGTAGTCGCGATCGATGCGGGCGTGGGGGTCGTCGGGGTACTTCGCCAGGTCGCCCATGAACATCAGGCCCTGCAGGCGAAAACCGGAACCCAGCACCTGGCCGAAATCGAACTGGTTCAGGTCTTCCAGTTCGTTGGGAAACGGACCGATGCCGCGCACGAAATTCCGCAATCCGCTGTAGAACGCGAACGTATTGCCCTGGTCGATGCCGATGTCGTAGTTATGAAAAACGACCAGGAAGTCATACACATCGTCGTGGGTGAGATAAAACTTCTGGCCGAGGATACCGAGGTCAAGATTGGCCGGCAGAAAGATCTCGACAAACGCCGCGTCATGAGTGGCCAGCGGAGGGGTGCTGAAATCCACGGCCACGGAAAGCTCCAGCCGCACCGCCGGCGCCAGGCCGACGATCGCCGTATCCATCGTGATGCCGGCGTAAGCGAACTCGATGCGGTTGTTAGCAAACAGCTTGATCTGAAAATCCTGGCGGCGGCCGAGTCCGCCGTCGGTCCACTCGGGGACGCGAATCCAGGTAAACACCACGTGGTCGCCGGCCGGGTATACGCGGATGGCGCTTTGCTCGCGCGACGGGTCGAGGTCGGCGAAGAACCCGCAGATACGCGGCGGGCCGCTCACCGCCCGAGCCGGGTCGCGCGGCGTCGAAGCTGAATCGCCCTGGCCGAATGTGAGGTTACCGTCGGAGTTGACAAAAACCTGGCTGTAAGACCGCCCGAAGAACCAGAAAGAAAACGGCAGTTGCCGCGCGATCGAGTCATCGTCGTCGAGCGGCAAGGTTTCGCCTTGCGAGGCGGCCACGGGATCGTAGCCCCCCTCCTCGACTTCCCAGCCGTAGGCCGAAGCGGTGTCATCGGCGGGCAGGAAGCGTAGCGTCTGGTTGTCGAGATCAAACGGCAACTCGGGCAGGGCCACGCCGTTTCCGTTGTCGACCACGGCGATATTGCCGCTGTCGGGTACCAATGCGTTCACCCGGCCTGGCGCGGTTCGCAGCGCCGCTGACGGCAGCGCCGGCAAGCCGAGCTTTTCACGGGCGGTCTGGTTCTGCAGGTGGATCAGCAGAGTGTTGAGCGGGCTCCGCAGGTCGGCTTCGCGCCCCGTCTCGCTTCCCCGCGAATAAAGCGGCACGGCGGCCACTATCGTCACCACCGCCGCCAAAGCTGCGCGAAGGCCCCACATATAGCAATTGTATAACTGCCCCGCGCAACGCGAACCTCGAAAAAGGCGTGTCGGCCCGGTACCCAGGTATTCGCCGTAGTGCTTTCGATCTTGGTCATATGCGCGACTAGTACCGACGGTTCCATAGCCGAGGGGTCCCCAGTAAATTAGTACTCCGCTCAAATTGAATCCATTTGCCTATTGTCTCTAAGTCCTTGACAGGAGAAAATGACTAAGACGAGTCGGCGGATAGCAAGCGTAAAGCGCTCAATCCAAAGCCGTCTTCGAGGAAGATCGGGCCACCCCTGGCGCCGCGCGGCAAGCGGCAGGCTCCCTTCCCCGACACGAAACGCCGACGCCCTTCCCCCCGTTTGGTCGGCACACATCTACCGTGCTGGCGACAACGCTTGCTGACTCCTGGCAACGGAATCCAAACGAGCCAGGCGTGCGCAGACGCGCCCGCGGTATCCCAAGTTTGTCTTAACCCGTAGGGTCCGCAGACCCGGCCGGGGGAAGGAATCAGGTCGATGTACGCGATGAGCACCAGCTCTCCTCCAGACAGCACGAGCGAGGTATTCCAAGACTTCCATTCGCGGCAGGCATTGGATGAGCCATCCTGGACCCCGCCGGTTTCCGCCGCCGCGCTGCACCATACCCCGGTGCGGTTTATCGGGCGCGACCCCAAGGTCCTGGAACTGCTCGAACTCGTCAACCAGGTGGCCGACACAACCGCCACGGTGTTGATCACCGGCGAGAGCGGCACGGGCAAGGAACTCATCGCGCGGCTGATCTGCGAGCGCAGCTCGCGCAACAAACAGAATCTGGTGCCGGTAAACTGCGGCGCGATCCCCGAATCGCTGCAGGAATCGGAATTTTTTGGCCACGTCAAGGGCGCCTTCACGGGCGCCAACCGCCGCAAGATCGGCAAGCTCGAACTCGCCAACAACGGCACGATCTTTCTCGATGAAATCGGGGAGATGAGCCGCTCGCTGCAGGTGGCGCTTTTGAGGACGCTGCAGTCGGGCGAGTACTCGCCGGTCGGCTCCGCCGAGCCGCGCTTTTGCGACGTGCGTGTGATCGCGGCGGCCAACCGCAATCTGCTCGACCTGGTCGATTCGGGCGAGTTCCGGCAGGATCTTTACTACCGGCTCAACATTATCCATCTGGAGACGCCGCCGCTGCGCGAGCGCCGCAGCGATCTGCCGCTGCTGTGCGACCATTTTCTGCGCTCGCTCTCAGAAGAGCACCAGAAGCGGACGCCCGAGCTGAAGCATGAGGCTCGCGAGATCCTGTATCGCTATGGCTATCCCGGCAACGTGCGGGAGCTCGAGAATGTGATCCGGCGGGCGCTGATCCTTTGCGGCAGTTCCGACATCGGTCCGGAGCATCTGTCGCCGGAAGTTCGCGGAACCGCGGTTTCCAACGGCGCCACGGTCGATGTCGACATGGAGGAGGACTTCCAGACCGCCAAGGCGCGTACGGTGGAATCGTTCGAGCGAGCCTACCTGGCGAACGTCTTGCGTAAGTCCGGCGGCATCGTCAGCCGCGCCTCGGAGCGCTCCGGGCTCAGCGAGCGGAATTTCCATGAGAAACTGAAGCGCTACAGCATCAACGCCAGAGCTTACCGGGCGAGCGCCTAACGAGGGCTTCGATTTTTGACCGGGGGCACGCAGCAAGTGACAACATCGGGGACCGCCCCAAGCGCCTATCTCGATTCGCCGCGCCAGCAGTGCGCCGGAAACGTGCGCTTGCCGTCAATGGGTGCAAGCGAGCGTCTAGCTTCATGTTGAAGATCGACAAAGCGGCCAAAAAACTCGTGCCGCTCGCCGCAGCGGAGCCGGGGTCGCTCTCCAGCCGTCTCGACCTGACCGAATACATCGCCAACAGCCCGGCTGAGTTTTTTGGAGAGATCGGGCAGAAAGTGCTCGTGCTTGGGCGCAGAGTCCGGCCGAGCCCGAACGTGCCGATCGCCGTGGACGTGCTCGGGCTCGACGCCCAAGGCAGGGCCGTGGTGATCATACTCGAGGCCGTCAGCGAACAGTCGCCGCTGGCCCGCGCCATAGCCGCCACCGGACTCATCGCCAACTGGAAGCCGGCTGATTTTTTCGAGGGCATGCCGGAGCAGCGCGTCGGAGAGCTGGTGGCATCGCTCGAAGTCAATCTCGACCAGGTCAATCGCAAGCAGCGCGCGGTACTGATCGCGGAGTCCTACGATTTTGAAGCGCTGGCGGCGACGCGCTGGCTGCGGGAAAAGTACGGCATGGACCTGACTTGCGTCCGTGTCACGCTGACCGTCGATCCGCGCACGGGCGCGGAGTTTCTGACCTGCACGAATCTTTCCGAACCCAGCCGCCCGGTGGAAGCCGAGGCTGAGGACGAGAAGGCGCCGGCTACCCCGGAGAGGACCGAACGGCGCACCCACGCGCGCACGAAAAAATACCGCGCCGAGCACCTGCGCTTAGACTACGCCAGCCGCGCTTTGGGCGCGAAGCTCGTCGATTTCAGCGAGGGCGGAGTAGGACTCGAAATGCTTGGCCCGCTGCCGCTGGGTTCGACCGTCAACCTCACCGGCGAGCTGCGCAGCGGCGACGACTGCATGGAGTTGCAAGGCAGCGCCCGCGTCGCCCACTGTCAGTACCCCGAAGACAGCGTTTTCCGCATCGGCCTCTCCTTCGCCGAGATGCGCCGCCGCGAAGTCGCGTGCCCTGAGGAGACCGACCCGGGCCGTTCGTTAGCCGCCGGCGCCTGAGGCCGCTGGTTCCCGCTTCGCTGCTTGCCTACAGCAATTGTTCTGTCTCCTGCGTTCTTCCTTTCAACTTTTTACAATGAGTTTACGATTGGCTTGCGCCCCTGGCCGCGGATGAAGCCGCGTGAAGGAAAGCCGCTCCCGAACGACGCTATGAGATCCCGGCCGGCTCTCCACTAGACTGAATGCAGCCGCCGCTGACCGCCCTTCGGCGACCACGCAATGCCCGACGATCCGCTCAAGCCAGATGCTGGCCCGCCGGCACGGAAAAGTAACGCTAGCCAACGGATCGTTCTGGCGGTGGGGTTGCCCGGTTCGGGAAAATCCACCTGGTTTCGAAACCACGGAATCACGCCGCTTTCGAGCGACCATCTCCGCCTGCTGCTGGCCGATGATGAAGAGGAGCAAGGCTTCCAGGTCCAGATTTTTCAGGCCTTGCACGACCTGCTGCGCCTGCGCCTCGACCTCGGCCGCGCGGTGAGCTACGTCGACGCGACCAGCTTCCGCCGCGAGTTCCGCCGCTCGTTCCTCGATATCGCCAGCGAGCGCGGCTGCATACCCGAGGCTCTCTTTTTCGACGTTCCGCTCGATGTCTGTCTCGCCCGCAATCGCGCGCGTAGCCGCCGCGTACCCGAGGACGTGATGCGCGCCATGTCCGAGAGGCTCGAGCCGCCCACCCTGCAAGAGGGCTTTCGACGTATCGTCGTAGTCGGCGAACAAGGCCAGACGCTACGCGAAATCGGCGGCAGCGCGGAAAGCGTAAAATAGCGCCGGCCTCGCACCGCGAAGTGCCAAAGAATACGCTATGCTATCTACGGCAGCACGATAACGTGCGCCGCGCTTTCAGCGCCACGCGGTTGTAATTCGGCCCTCAGGCGCGTCGTGTCCCAAGAAACATGGCGGTTAGAGAACCGGCTGATCCAGGCCGGAAGCAGGAAGCCACAGGCCGTAGGCTGACAGCGGCGAAACCTTGCGGTGAGCCGTTTGCTTGGATCGGGTAAACAGTGTGTGTGGGTCCTTGAAGGAGAATAGTGCATGGACGTAGTACAAATCATAAACGAGCTGCGGCAGGAGCTGGAACGGATCGACAGCTTGATCCTGGCGCTCGACTCCCTGCAGACGGGCCGGCGGCGAGGCAGACCGCCCAAGCTGCTGCAACAGTTGCGCGCCGCTCGTTCGGGTTCCGCCGACGACTTGACGCCGGTCAAGAAGACGCGAAAGAAAAGAAAGGCCGCCTCCAAAGCTGTAAAGAAGTCCGCCGAAAAAAAAGTATCCGCGAGCCCCTAACAGCCTGAGCACGTCCTGGTTCACGAGCCCGTCCTCGTGATTCTCCCCCCAAAGCCCCAGACTTCGCTCCGGTCCGGTGTGATCTAGTGAACCGGCGTGCCGTACGGCACGAGCGTCTCGATGCGCTCGGCTGTACTGACGCGCGTGATCGTCCACTCTCCGGCGGATTTCGCGAGCAGGAACTGCTGCGCCTCGTTACGGTCCTGGTAAATGAACTCCACGCGCACTTCGACTTCGCCCCCGGAAAGCGTTTTGGGCTCCGCGACGGCGAAGCCTTTGATCTGCTGGTTGTTTTCGGCCAGGTATCGCGCGAACCCGCCCGCGCTCATCTCGTCGCGGCTTTGCTCGATGCGGCGTCGCATCGCTCCGCCATAGCACTCGATGTAGGCGCCGGTATCGCCCCGGCCGGCGGCATCGAGCATGCGATAGATCGTGTCTTGGGGGCCCGGCCCGGCTTGCGGCGCTGATCTTTTTTGAGGCGCAGTGGAAGCGAGTCCGCCGGAGGTGGCCAGTTCCCAGCCGGCTTTTCGCCCGATAACCAGCAGGGCGGCGACGGCAATCACGATCATCGTGACGGCGCGAACCTTGGATTCCTTGCTCATCCGTCGGCGACACCCTTTAAAGGTAACTCCCAAGTCAGCGCATCCCGAAACAATATAGCGCTGCCGCAGTTCGCACGTAGAGCCGCCCATCGGCAATCGCCGGCGTGGCGAAAATCTCTTCATCCAGAGTGTTCGCGGCCATCAGTTCCTGCTCGCCGCCAGCCCGCAATACCGCAACCACGCCGCTGTTGGAAGCCAGAAAGATCTTGCCGTCCGCGGCCACCGGCGACGCATAGTAATTGTCGGGCGCTCCGCGCAGCCGATCCTGCCGCAACAGCCGCCCCGTCGCCGCATCGAGCGTCGTTAAGATCCCACGATCGTTCAGCATGTAGGCCACGTCCCGGTAGACGACGAGCGAAGGAAGCTGCGGCACCGAGCGTTGATATTTCCAAACCAGCTTCGCGGTCTCGTCTCCCCGTGAGCCGCGTTGGAACACATACAGCCCATTCTCCGCGGCCATGACCGAACGATGCAGGTTCCACTCACTTTCCTCAATCTTCCCGCGCCCCTCGGTGTCGATAAAGTCCCAATACTTTTTTGTCCGGGTATCGGACATCTCGTCCCGCTGAATCGCTCCGTCTTTGTTAGCGTCGTCCCGTGAGAGCAGTTCCTGCCACTTGGGAAGCACCACCTGGTTGCCCGGGTCGTTCCCTGGCGTGTTGAACCCGCTGACATACACTAAGTCTCCAGCGATAACAGGCACCGATTTCATCTCGCTCGGTAATCCAACGACCCACCACATCGCATCGCCATCGCTTGCGGAGTAGACGTCCATCCGGAAACTTGCCGGGGCCAGGATCAGCGACGGGCCTGCCGCACTCTCTACCACCACTGGCGTCGATGATCCGCTTAGCGCTTCCGGCCGAGGCTTTTGCCAGCGAACTTTGCCATCGTTCCGGCCCACGGCCGTGATGAACGAATCCTTGTCTTGATCGATGACGAGCACCACCACGTCATCGGCCAGAATAGGCGAGACGCCGACGCCGTAAACATTCCTGAAAGGACCCAACGGGAGCCGCCACCGTTCCTTTCCATCCCGGGTGTAGCTCAACAGCCCGAAATCCGGAAAAAACGTGTAAACGTTCTCGTCATCGGCCACCGGAGTCGGTGAAGCCGGGTTGTTCAAGTTATGCAGCTTCTCCCGCCGCGACCGCGGAGCCTCGCGCTTCCAGACAATCCGGCCGCTGCCCGCTTCCAGACACAGTGTGTAGAGCCGGTCGCCCTCGACCGCCGTCAAGTAAATGCGTTCGCCGGAAAGGATCGGGGACGAATGTCCCGGAGGCAATTCCTGCCGCCAGATGAGATTTTTCGCCGCTCCGAACTCCGCCGGTAGCCCAGTGCTCTCCGAAATCCCTGTCCCGTTGGGGCCTCGAAATCGATCCCACTGCCCCCATACTGCTCCACTCAGCAACAGGACCAGGCACACGATTCGCATGCCCCAATCATCACATAGGCATCACATAGGCAGGGACAGGTCGAAGAGTTTAGGCTCGGCTCATAGAAAGCAGCTCGTGTAGGATGATCGCCGCGGTTTTCTTGCCTGCCTCCGGAGGGACTCGAAGGACGTTCGCTCACCCCAGCATTGGCCAAGGCCGGAATCGAAACATCATGGGGGTTCCGCTGGAGAATCGGTTTGCCCGAACATGGAGCGCGGGCGTATACTCGTGCTGCACAGACCGCCAAACCGGAACGCTGGTTTGAGCCGCCGTTCCACGCCAGGGAGGAACCATGATGAATCGCTGCCGTATGATCCTGTTCGTTGCGGCGTTCGCCGCCTTGCCCGCGCAGGCGCAGGACAATGCGCTGAGTACCGAGGCGCAACAGGCCTGGACGCGCACCAGCAACAACGTCGTTGCCGCGGCTGAAAAGATGCCCGCGGAAAACTACAGCTTCAAACCGGCCCCCGAGAGCCAGAGCTTCGGCGATCTGGTGGCCCATACCGCCAACTCCGCCATGGGAGCTTGCTCGGGTTTGAGCGGTGAGCGCAAACAGGCCGGCGCCGAACCCGCCGGCTCCAAGGACAGTCTGACGGCTGCCCTCAAAGCCGCCATGGCCGAATGCGAAAAGGCCTATGGTTCGGTCACCGGCGCGAACGCCACCGAAATGATCGAGGGCCGCCGCGGCAGCCGGTCACGGCTTGGAACTTTGTGGGGCAACACGGTCCACATTGAGCACGAGTATGCCCAGATGGCGGTACATCTGCGCCTGAAAGGCATTGTGCCGCCGTCTAGCGAACGCCGCTAAGCCGGGTTCCGCCATCAGCATGGCGTTGCGCGTGTAGACCCAAGCACGCCCCTCGCTACGCCGCCTTGAGTGGGGCGGGATAGGGGATTTCCCCAATCGCCGATTTGAGCGGCGCGGCGGCTTAATAGGAGTGTGTCGGCCGCTGCCGATTCCGCCGCCCTTCCTGACTCCTGGTGCCCTTCGTGCGTCCAGCCGATTTCGGGCGATGTGCGTTTCTGTGTCGCCTGCGGGGCTGATCTGATGAACCCCTTTGGTCCGCGCGTCGACCCGCTTGCCGCGAGTCACGCAGCGGGCTCGTGGAGTCCGGACGGGTTCGCGGATCCCGTCAGCGCGAGCCAACCCGCGGGCTCGTGGAGTCCGCTTCCTGGGGAGACGTTCCCGCACGCCGCCAACTTGTCAGCGGCGAACTTTGGAGAGCGGCTTGCCGCCCACCTCATCGATCAGGCGGCGATCTTCGCCGTGGCATGGTTTGTGGGCAGGCCCCTGGGCGCCACGCTCGGCGGCTTCCTATACGCCGGCTCGTCGCCGTTCACGTCAGAGGTAGTGTCGTACGTCGGCGCGATGCTGGTGGCAGCCTCGACAAGCATGGTCTTCGAGGTCTACTTGGTCGCCTCCGGCTGGCAGGCGACGCCGGGCAAACGCGCCCTGGGCCTCAAGGTGACCGACCTGCGGAACAAGCCAATCGGCTACGGGCGCGCTTTTGGCCGCTACACGATGAAAGGCCTTTCCGGGTCAGTATTTTGCATGGGCTTCCTGGTCCAGCCTTTCACGGCCAGAAAGCAGGCTCTCCATGACCTGCTGGCCGGAACCCTGGTCGTTCGAAGTTCAGCACCGGAAAACCAACGACTGCCGACCCTTCCCCCGGCCGCTTCAGAGCCGTCCTGAACCCCCTTGACGGAGCATTAACTCGCCGCTCTCGTCGGCGCGTTCAGTAAGTATTTCTAAATCAATAACTTAATGGTTGACGGGACTCGGCCAGGCGCTACGCGTCGTGGAGACCGACTTCCCCATATGGGCCGTGCGCGGCGAGGATTCTCTGACATTAGGCACGTTAAGGTATATGACCGATCGCCAGCGTACTCTGGGCCGTACGCCACATAGTACTGTAGTAGGGATCGAAAAAAGTACCAATGCTCTATTGGCAATAAGGTGATTCGAACCCGAAACTAGGTTGTGATGGGATCTACAAGACCGACTTTTCAACTCCGATCTGTGGCAGCCGTTGCAGCTCTCTGGATCGCTGCCCTGGCCGCGGCTCCAGGCGCGGCTGCGGCGACCTACTACGTGGCTCCCGGCGGCTCCGATTTGAGTGACGGCTCCGAGGCATCGCCGTTCGGAACGATCCAGCGTGCCGCCGATGCCGTCAACCCCGGGGACATCGTGATCCTGCGTGACGGAACCTACGTGGGGAACGGCGAGACGATAGTCCGTTTGGACCGCTCCGGTACGGCGGACCAGTGGATCACCTTCCGCGCCGAAAACGAGTGGGGAGCGGTTCTTGACGGCCAGGATTTCACCACCGCTCACGGCGTTTCGCTGTCGGACGGAGTCGGTTACCTTCGCTTCGAAGGGTTGCAGGTGCAGCGCACCTTGGCCAGCGGCTTTGCGGCCGGCAACGAAACCCACGACATCTACTACTACCGCAACCTGTTGCACGACATCGGGCGCATTTGCAGCGACGCGATGGGCGACTACGTTGGATTCCGCGACAAACGCACGTCGGTGCGCATGGTGTATGACAGCAACGTGCTGCATACGATCGGGCGGCTGCATCTGTCACCGGGCTGCGTCCCGTTCACAACCCACTACCAGAACCACGATGACGGGATGTCGCTGCATGGTCACGGCATCAAGATCATCAACAACGTGTTTTCCGATTTTCGCAGCGGCTGGGCGATTCAGAGCTCGGGTGGCGCCAGCGACTGGCTGATCGCCAACAATACGTTCGCCTTTCCGAACCCCAATCGGGAAGGGCAGATCGTTCTTTGGCAAGACAATACAAATTTCACGATCGCCAACAACATCTTTTATCAACCGGCCGGCGCGGCCATCGTGCTGGCGCCCTGCTCGAACAAGACGAACGTCATCGTGCGGAACAACATCAGTACCGCCGATATGATCCTTGACAACGATACCGGGCGCAATCGCTGCCAGAGCTTGCAACTTGCCTCCAACCGCGTCTCGACTGACCCGCGGATGATCGATCCGGAGCGCTTGAATTTCCGGCTGACCAACGGCAGTTTGGCCCTCGATGCTGGGGAGGCGAGTCTGAGCCCGGTTGTCGATCATGATGGCGCGCCCCGCCCGCAGGGAAAAGGGTACGATATCGGCGCTTTTGAGTTCGGCGACGGCGCCGCGGACACTTCCGCTCCGCTGGTGACGATTTCGAGCCCTGCCGCTGGCGAAACCGTATCGGGCGAGGTGAACATTGCCGCGGCCGCAACCGACGACGTGGCCGTGCTGGGGGTTCAAGTCCGCGTCAATGACGATGCCCTCGGCCCGGAAGGCGCGGTCAGCAATTACACTATGTCGTGGGACACCACGAAGGTGCCGAATGGCTTGTACGTCCTTACCGTCATGGCGCGTGACGCGGCCGGCAATGTCGGCACGACGGCGGTAACCATTTTCGTACACAACAGAGAGGACGCTGACCGGCTTCGCTCGCATCCGATACGGTCACGCACCCGCGCCGGCGACGGCCAGTAGTGCTGGTGCGCCCGCCGGCCTTAGGGGCCTGTCGTCATGAAGATGTCTGTGTTGTAGTAATCACGCTGGACGAAAAGCATCGTCGCTTCGTCCGGTGAGACGGCCAGGCCCGAAGGACCGCTGACGACTATCCCGGGGATCTTTCCCACTTGAAGCACCGCTCCGGTCGCCAGATCGAGGCGATAGAGCGGCGAGTCGCTGCGGTCCCGCGGCAGTCTCCCTCGAAATCCTTTGAAGTACAGCCCGCCTCCCGCGATCGTCCAATATCGTTCCACTCCAACGTCCGCAAGGGCGGCGACCGGCGTTTCCTCTCCGGTTTCCAGGTCGTGCCGCCAGATTCCCAGCTCTTTTTCGTCTTCGCTTCGCGTGAAGTAAAGGATCGGGCGGTTGGGGTCCTCGATGCACTCGAAGCCCCGTAAGGTCGTCACTCTTTCGGCAGTTCCTCCGAGGGCGGGGACGCGCCAGATGCGCGGGGTGCCGTCGCGGTCCGAGGAGAAATAGATCCAGCGGCCGTTTCGCGACCAGCGCGGAAGAATGTCTTCGCCGGGATGATCGGTGACGCGGCGGGGCATGCCACCGGAGGCGTCGATCACATAAATGTCGGCCGGCCTCTGGTCGCGATGGTCGAATGCGATTGCCTGGCCGTCAGGAGACCAGGATGGGCTACCGGCCAGCGAGCGGTCGAATTGGGTGATCTGGCGGGGAGCGGCGCCGTTCGGTTCGGATACCCAGATCTCGTAAGAGCCAGAGCGGTTGGACGAAAATGCCACTAGGCGCCCATCCGGCGAGAATGTGGGGCTGTCTTCGTCCCAGGTGGAGAGGATCGCCGGCACAGGTGGCTGCTCCGCTGCTGGAGAGCCAGGGCTGCTGATGGCGCGCTTCCAGATATTGCTGTCGCCGGAACGAAGCGAATAGGCGATCGAGTTCGCCGCTGGAGATACCGCGGGGTAGAGGATTCGCTGGCTGGCGATACCCGGGCCGGTTGTCCTGCCGGTCAGCAGATTCAATTCCAAAAGGTGCCCGCCTACTTGGCCCTGTGGTGAAGGAAATATCAGGCGAGCGCTGTCGGGCGTCCAACCGAGACCGCCGAAGGTGTCGGCGGGATAGGTTTTCTCGGTCCCGTCGCGGAGCGAGATGACGACGACGGCCGTAGCGGAGTGCTTCTCGTCGCGCACGAAAGCGAGACTTTTGCCGTCGGGCGACCACTGGGGAAAGGCCTCGCCAAGTCCCTCGGGCACGGTCCGGCTGGCTGGGCGGGATTTGCCGGCATCGATATCGAAGACGTAAACCCGATTGGCTTGGTCACCGTTTTGACGATCCACGACCGCAAGCGTTTTGCCATCGCGGCTCCACGACAGGCCCAAGGCAACACCTGCCGCGCGACTCTCTCCGATCAATCGTTCCGAGCCGCCCGCGGAAGGGACAAGGCGAAGCTCGTGGCGGTCTTCGGAGAGCTGGCGGAGGAACGCTATCGTTTCGCCGTCCGGAGAAAACGCCGGACTCCAGTCCCTCTTGGGGTCATGAGTGAGGCGTGGGGCGCCGGCGCCGCTGACGGCCATCAAGTAAATGTCGCGGTTCTCGCCCTGCGGGCCCGTCCAGACGAATGCAAGGCGCGCGCCGTCGGGCGAAAACGCCGGTTCAGTCTCTTCGCCCACGAAGCTGGTGAACGGCCGCGTTCCAGGTGGTGGAGCCGCGACCACCGGGTCCGTTGATAAACCGGCCTGGAGGGCGGGCGGTACTTCGCCCAAAACGCCGTTCGCCCGATTGCCTCGCAGCAGCATATCGCGGAGAAGAAGGGAGCAGAGGACGAGCGCCAAAAGAACCGCGGCAGCGGCTAGCGTCCGCCTAAAGTTGTCTTGCAGGAGCAGGCCAGCCAACACGTTACCTGAGGATCCAGGGGCAGCCTCATTCGGTGTCAGCGCGAGCGGTCCATCCGCCGCCAAGATGGCTGAGGGGCCGGACCTCCATTGGTCGCTCAGCGTGCGCAGATAAACGGCGATCTCTTGCGCCGTCGATGGCCGGGCAACAGGCTCCTTGGCGAGGCACCGGGAGACGAGAAACTCGAGCTCCGCCGTCACACCCGCGCGCACCGCAGAGAGCGGCTCCGGTTTCTGCTGGTCGATTTCGTAGAGCAGGACCTGATCGTATTGGCCCTGGAACGGCCGCCGGCCGGCGATCATTTCGTACATCACAACGCCAAGCGACCAGATGTCGCTGCGGTGATCCACGTCAAGGCCGCGCGCCTGCTCGGGCGACATATAAGCGACCGTACCCATGGCGATGGGGAAGCGGGTAAGCCGCGAACCTTCGGCTAGGCGCGCCAGGCCGAAATCCATAATCCTGACCTGCCCGTCGCTGGCAAGCAGAATGTTTGCCGGTTTGATGTCGCGATGGATGATTCCCCTGTTGTGCGCCGCCTGGAGCCCCCGGGCAATCTGCTCCGCGATATCGACGGCTTCTTTGATCGGCCGCGGCCCGCGCTCGATTCTCGCTTCCAGGCTTTCTCCCTCGATGAAAGCCATCGCGATGAAGAGTTGGCCGTCAGCTTCGTCGATCTCGTAAACGGTGCAGATGTTCGGGTGGTTGAGGGCGGCGGCGGAGCGCGCTTCGCGCAGGAAGCGCTGCTTGGCCTGCTCGTCGTTCAACAAATGCTCGGCCAGAAATTTCAGAGCGACCATGCGCTCGAGCTTGGTGTCCTCGGCTTTGTAGACCACGCCCATGCCGCCTTCACCGAGTTTTTCGAGCACACGGTAGTGTGAGACGGTGCGCTCCGCGGGCATGGCCGTGCGAGATCCGGTAGTTTGCGTGACGGCGATTTGAGCGCGGGCACGGAGAAGGCCTCCGGCGTCACCGGAACCGTCGCGTCTTTCTGAGCCATTGCGCCCTTCTGAGCTGTTGCGCCCTTCTATGGCGCCGATAAAACGATATCCCCGCCGTGGAAGGCCTTCGATGAAGCGCGGCTCGTCGGCGGATTCTCCCAGCACCTGCCGCAATTTGTTGACGGCCGCGTTGAGGCTCTTGTCGAAGTCGGCAACAGCCTCGTTCGGCCAGAGGCGCTGCTGCAGCGTTTCCCGAGTGACCAGTCTGCCCGGCTGTTCCAGCAGGGCGGCGAGGATTTGGAAGGCGTGCTCCGGGAGCCGGATTCGCACGCTGCCGCGGCGCAGCTCTCCGGTTTGCAGATTCAATTCGAAAGCGTCGAACCGTATCACGCTTGAGGATTCTATTGGACTGAGCATCACAAGCCCGCCCCGCTCTCCGGGCCGGTTTCGGATTTGCTGGCTGACTTGAAGTCCAGCGCTGATCCTAGCCACGCCCTAGTGGTGTAAGCGTACTTCGCGGGGATTCGGGGCAACGGCAGCGAGGAAACTCCGGTTCGGGCCGGGCTGGGCCGCTTCGAGGTCGTCTACGCGATCGATGTTTGGCGGATAGCCGCGGCAGAGGCAGCGAGAGCCGGGGCGAGTTGATGCCAATGGCAGCGTCGGGTGAACGCCTTTCATATGATCCTCATTTCCTCACATGCCCGCCTCGGCCTCCGGCGCGGCATGGTGTGGCAGGATTCGACAAGATTTGGCATCGTTTGGCAGCAGATGGCATGGTTTTGCCTTTGCCGTGGGCTTTCCTTTCGGTGAGCAGTTTTGAGCGGTTTTACGAACGTTTTTCCGTTCATCGGGCTTAAAAAAACGGCAACCGTCCTTTGTTTGAAGGGTAGCACGCGCGTCCAAATCTTCCCGCCGGTTTTATTGGGATACTGTTGATTTCATGGGGTTGCGGGATCTGTGACTGATTGGGGCGAGGGCGTCACCCCAGGCTTCGACTGGAGTTATGAGGCCGCCGGACGGTGGACGGTTGGCCGGGGGCCGGTCGATGGCCTAGCGCAGGAGGCGTCGATCTGTCCGCGGTGAGTCTTCTACCAGCGGCTGTAGAAGTTGGGCGCCCGCCGCGCGCCCCGCGTCAGCGAGTCGACCGCTCGGGCACCGCAATGAGATGAATATGGTTGGGCATCAGCCTGTGACGGGTAGAAACTCGTCCATGGAACCAGAAACCAGGGTTGGTTCCTGGAGAAGCAGTAAGCCAGGATTCCCAAGCCGTAGCGCCGGGCATTGAACGGCCAACAAGGCCAAGTAGAAGCGGCGATCACTGTGGTGGAAGAATGTCTTCTGGCGATTGTTTCCCCGTTGCGCGACGTGGTGCGGTGCCTACAGCAACCACGCGAGCATGGCGTGGCACGGCCGCAAGCTCCGCACAGTCTGGGCCGCAGTGTCAAAATTGAGCCGGTCACATTTTTGCTAGGGGTAGATGCCTGCAGCTTCCTGTCGCGTTTTTCATGCGCTGTCCAACATTTCCATAAATAAGCTTAAGTTAGTATGATACATCCTGAATTGATCATGTCTATGGTTAAATTGAGTTCGTTTGGCACGTTTGATTTTTACTTGTTCTGGGTACCCGCGCCTCATGGCACTCCTACCCAGAATCGACCCCAGCGGATACAGGCCATTACTCGGTCGATAGTGTTGCGCAAGGCACCAAGTGCTACCGACGGAGCTTCGCGCCTTGAGGCCGAGAGCCAAGGAATGTGAGGCCGTTAGGGTTTATCCGGAACTTGCGTTGCGGCTGAAGCAGCGCAGAGCGAGTAGAAAAGAGGGTAGGCGTGACGCCACTAGATTTCAAGGACCTTGTAAACCGACTCACGGGAACACCCGTGAAAGAGTGTAACCAAGATCGTCTTCTGGCCGGCGTGCTCAACAACCGGCGCCGCCAGTTGGATTGGTCCCAGTTCAACGAATTGCTGCTGCTTGTGAACAAGGACCGGGTCGAGCGGCCATTCTTCGAGCGCTTCTTCGGCCCGGACTGCTCGGTCGAATCGCTGGAGAGGGGCGTTGAAGACTTCCAGGTGGCGGCCATGCTCCGCTACGGCAACTTTATCTTTGCCTATCGGACTCTATCTCGGATTCGAAACCAAGTGGCGTTCGACCGCGAAATTGGGGAAGTGCTCAACGAAAAAGAGGAACAGAGCGCGGAATATGCCGGCCGGGGTAAAGTCCTAATCAAGATTGAAAAGATTCCGCGCGAGGACACGTCGTTGGTTGGGTATCTTGCGCCGAAGCAACTCGTGGCCGACGCCGAAGACGGAACTCTCCTGCTGGCGTGTGTCAAGCAGGCCGGTGATGGGCCAACTTGGCCGGACGTCGAGGCTCAGCTGGAGGCCGCGGGCAATCCCGAACGGGTGACAAAGATCGTCTCCAAGTATAGGGGCCAAAACCCCGCAGCGAAGCCCACGGCTTTTTCGGCTGACCTTCTCCGACTCGTCCCTGGAATCAAGAAGAGGGCAGACAATGTAGCAACCGTTCAGCAGGCTGCAGCGCGGAATCAGGATATCTATCTCACCTGGGATCACATGGACGTCTACTTCGCGACCTCCATGCGGAAGGTTTGGGAGTTTGCGGATCTGTATGACTTCATCAACCATGTGGTGAAATCCGACCATCTTAAAGGCCTGAAGCTCCGGCATTTCGATCCCACCCAGTGCTACACCAGAAACAGGATAGATAAGGGACTGGTGGAATCCCTAATGCTGAAACGTGCCAAGTGCACCGTTTACTCGGTACAGGATACGGACACTCTTGGGAAGGACTCAGAGCTTGCCGCAACCCTGGCCCAGGGCAAGCCTGTTATCGCCTACGTGCCGGACAAGCCTGTAGCCGCAAGAGCCCGCGAGCTGGAGAAGGAGGACCCGGCGACGATTCTCGACCGCCTGCGATTCGTGATGTACGCTGACGACCGACTGATGGCTGAAGTATCTGCCGACGACTTTGCGTTTGTCCGTGAGTACAATGAGCTGAGCCAGTTCGTTTTTAACAGCCCGTTCAGATCGGTTCCAGACGAGCCAAGCGTGAAGGCCTTCAGGTCCAAAGAGAAATCCAACATGGCGAGGCTTTGCCGGTTGATCGCCGACTCCGAGAAACGTATCTACGACAGCCGGGCCAACACTCTCAAGGAGTTCCATCCCCTCGGCATTCAAGTTAACCTCGACACTGGCGTGGCGAACGGGGTACTGGTTGTTCGGTCCGCTGAAAACTGCGCCAAGTTGCTGAGAGCTATACTGACAAGGTCAATGGACTGCTATCCGGAGTTCGACCCCAAGGAGAACATGTGGCACCTGCGAGAACGCATCTCGGGCTCAATCTTCAGGGTGGTCACCGGGAACAGACAGATCTATAATTGTTTCTGGAACTTCTATCTGCGAAACGAAAACCTACGGACACAACAATGAACGACGAAGCCGCAATGATCTACGCTAAACTGAACCGCCGCGACGAGTGGGAGGAGCGTGCAGAGAAGTCCTACGACGCCAACGACCTCCGCGAGGAGTACCGAAAGCTGATGTACAGCCCGGAGGCCGTGAGGATGATTGAATCCTTCTCCTTCGAGGCCGAACAAAAGCTCAAGAAAACCGGCAGATAGCGCAAGGCGTTGAGCAGGTGATCGCGGCCCAACGGCGCCGAATAAAAGCGGTTCTGCCACAACTTAAGCCCGCGGCTGGCAGACGCCTTGCTTCCGGCACGTTACTGGATCGGCAAGTACGCGAAGCCCTGCATCTGGCGGTTGATGATCGCCGTGGCCGCCGAGAGGGCCACTTTGATTTCGTCGGCGGTTTGCGCGGGGTCGTAGCCGGCGTGGTTGAGGGCTTGACCGCAGACGAGGATCTCCACTCCGGCGGCGCGGAGCTGCCGGATCAGCTCGCGGTTTGGGTTTGGTTTGCTGAACAGCTTCGTGTATGCCTCATCGGAGAGCGATTCCTTGGTCGCTGCTCCGTGGAGCACGATTGCCATCTGAAAGTTCTCGACTTTGCCTAGCGCGAACAGGTTCACGAACCGGGCGGCGCGGGCGAATCCTTTGTTGACTCCGCCGTCCTGGTCGCCCGAGGTGACATCGACTACAACCTTGGACCCGCTTTGCGGCAGCTCGGGTTCGCCGGCGATCCGGAAGACGCCGCCGTGGCCTTTGATTTTGGGATATTCGAGTTCCGCCGGCGGCGCCGCGAGGAGCCAGGCCGCGGTGAGGGCCAGGGTTAGCGGGAGCTTCATATATCGCATGGTTGTACTCCGTAACGGTCATCAGGCCCACCGCGCAGGCTGGGCTTGCTTTCATTAGCGGATCCGCGCCGTTTGCTTGGGCCGCGGCGAACGCTTTCTGCCCCCGTATCTTTGCATACCCCGCTCAGGTGTTGGCGGGGATACAGGTAGTGTCCTAGAACCTGCGCAAGATTAGGACACTACCGGATCTTCCCCGACGGATCTCCGCACCGGTTCGCTTGCAAAAATATCGCCTGGAGAAGCGGCGGCTTCCATCTGACGCGGTTTCACGCTTTATTCAGTTCACTGACGGGAAATGAGACCATAAACAGATGGCGAGCTCAAGTATTGAGTGGACGGAATCCACCTGGAACCCGGTGACCGGTTGCTCGAAGATCAGCCCGGGGTGCATGCATTGCTACGCGGAACGGATGGCGAACCGGCTGCGTGCCATGGGGCAACCCAACTACGCTCGCGGATTCGACCTGGCCCTTCAGGAGCACATGCTGAACCTCCCGCTACGATGGAAAAAGCCGCAAGCCATTTTCGTCAACAGCATGAGCGACCTTTTTCATCACGATGTGCCGGCTGCTTATATCGATCGCGTTTTCGATGTGATGAGGCGAGCGGACTGGCATCGCTTTCAAATTTTGACCAAGCGCGCCGATCGCTTGCTAGAGCTCGACCAGGACCTCGATTGGCCGTCTAACGTTTGGATGGGTGTCAGCGTCGAGAGCCGGGAATACCTAACCCGCGTTGACCGGTTGCGTCAAACCAGAGCGCGGATCAAGTTTCTCTCGGTTGAGCCCCTGCTTGAAGACCTGGGAGAGTTCGACTTGACCGGTATCGATTGGGTGATTGTGGGAGGAGAATCAGGCCCTGGGGCGCGCCCAATGGACCCATCGTGGGTCAAGAACGTCCGTGATGCGTGCCTGAAAACGAACGTTCGATTCTTCTTCAAGCAGTGGGGCGGTACCAGGAAAAAATCCACGGGCCGACTGCTCGAAGGGCGAACTTGGGATGAAATGCCGGGTCCAATCCCGCGCCCGATGTGAGAGTAGATTCAGCCGCAATCGCTCGCCGCGCCGAACTCACGAGACGCGGGTCGAGCCACTGCGCGGCTTTCGCGCAGCGGATGCCCGCGACGCCCTAATGCCAGTCGTTGTTCCGAACGCGGAAACGATCACCCGCTTCGTGTGCAACCCGCGGCAAGTACAGATCGGCGGCGTCCTGATCGTAGGCTAGTCTAGGCGCTCGCGCCTGGCGAGGGGCTCCCGCGGGGGAGCCCCTTAATTTTTGGCCATGCAGTTCGGGGTCCCAATGGGCGAGGATGCGGACACAACCAATCTTCTGGTTGAGGGCCGCTTATCAAGCCGACGTTCGGCCCTTAGTAGCGGCTATCCAGCCGGAGTTCCTCATCGATAGGGCGGACTTCAATGCTCCCGATCTGCGCGGAAGGCCACTTCGCAGCAATTTGAATGGCCTCCTCCTGATCGTTGACCTCAATCAGGAAGAACCCACCAATCTGCTCCTTGGTTTCCGCGAATGGCCCGTCGGTCACCTGCAGCTTGCCATCGCGAACGCGGAGCGTCGACGCGGTGGTTGCACTTCGCAGCGGGCGGGTGTCGAGCAGGCGGCCGCTCGTTTGCAGCGCAGACACGTAATCCAGCGTCTGTTGCCGCAGGATAAGCCACTCGTCCTCGGACAGATTGTTGAGCTTCTGCTCCTCTTCGTACGCCAGGCACAAGAACTTCATCAGACCTCCGGAATTCACTGGATAGATGGCGGGAAAACACCAACCAGGCGGCGCCAGGGCGGGCGGCAACCATCTTGTTTATAACGACTACCCGGGCAATTCACAACTTCGCTGCTGGTTTTAGAGCGGCCCTCGAGTTTGGCCATTTCCATCGGCGGCGGAGCAAAGACAAGGCAAAAGGCAAAGTGCAAAAGGCAAAAGGAGGGACAGGCAAAGCCGGTCGTAGCCCGGGCTTACGCCCGGGGTTTTGCCGGACGCCAAGGTCCACCAAGGACCGGCCAAGGTCCATCGGAGGCGCCCGCCGACTCGGACACCAACCCGGCTACGAGGACGGCGCACTAGATATTTCCCCCTAAGGGAGTTACAGGAGTTTCTCCCACGCCACCGAGTAGGGAACTGGCGGGGTTAGGTACTGATAGTCTATGGACTGCGTTCCGGAGTCGTTGTTTAATAGGATCAGGGCTTCCTCCCGGGTCGGTATCTCACTGATACGTAAGGGATATAGAGGTGGATGGGCTGCCCGGCTTGGCCAAGCCGGCGGCTCTTGAGGGACGCAAATTTCGGTCCCCGAACTCCACAGCCAGACCGAAAAGTGTCTCATGAGTTCACCCGAGAACCAGTCGAGTCCGTCTGCTTCGCCCGGTCCGCCTCCGAAGGGTCCGCCGAAGCGAGATCTGGGGAATCCAGCGGACTGGGTGCCGGGCCAAAGCGGCCAGGGGACGCCTGCGGTACGACCGCCCGATGCGGGCTCATTGGTGAGCCGGGTCAAGAAGCCGAAGTTGCCTGCCCTGCGGCCGCGATCCATGTTCCCGCCAGCGGCGAGCCGGCAGGCGGATGCCGGCGAACCCGACGCGGCCAAGGGCGCTAACCGCAGGCCGACGAAACGTGACGTGATTCCACCTGGATCCGCTTCGGTTTCGCTGCCGGAATTGTCGCTCCGGCCCGCGCCGATGATCGGAACCTTTCCGCCGCCGGTAAGCGCTCCTGGCGCTGCTGAGGCTCCCGGGCCGCCCACTTTCATGGGTGGGGCGGTTCTTCAGAACGATCTATCCAGCGACACCCCCAAGACTTTGCCGAGACCGGCCCCAAGCAGCCCTGCTGCGCGCCGGCCGCCGGGCATGGAACCGTTCAAGAAAACCTCGCTGCGACCGCCCACGCCGCCGTCGATGGTTGGGCAGACGGCGGCGCCGCCAGCAATGCGTCAGGGGACGCCGCAACCGCCACCGCCCCGTACTCCGCCGCCGTCTACCGCCGCCGCGCCGCGACCGGCGCAGCCTAGTTCATCCGTACCACCGGCGCAGCCTCGGTCGTCAATACCCGGGCCGGTTCCATCTGGGCCGCCGCAATCTGGGCCGCCGCAACCCCCGACGGGTTCAGTAGCTCAAGCACGACCAGCGAGGCCGCCTGAGGCGCACGCCGCTCCCTACGCATCTGGCGTGACGCAGTCCCCATCCGGCGGGACGCACGTAGCGCAGCCGCCTGCGGCGAAGTCCCGGCCGCTGCCTCCGCCGGTGCAACCTCCTCGAGATCCGGTGGACCCGGCGATGTTCCGGCTGACGAAAGAATTACCGAAGGCGCCGGAATCGGGTGACGCCTCGGGGTCGTCCGGTGCGGGGGCGGCGGAGGGTTCCCCGCAGCAGCGGTTCGACCGCGAATTGCTCGCAGGGTTGCGCACGGGCTTGCGATTCTTTCGCTGGCGCTTGCCACGGCTTTCGACCGGATTTTTGAGGGCCATTCCCGGCCGCCGCCTGCTGCCTTTCGCGGCCGTCGCGGTGACGCTATATCTGGCCGCCCCCTATACGCCTGTTGGCAAGTGGTCGAATCAGGCTATCGACTCGGTGGCGCGGGACCTGAAAGCGCGGGCGGCATTCCAGGTGATCGACGATTTCACGAGCGGCGTCAGCGCGCATTGGGACGCGGATGGGCTGGTTTCCGACGAGTCGGGCGCGGCCCGCGTCACGGGTTTTGCGCTCAACCGCAACACGATGGGGCTGACGGGCTACCGGCTGGATTTCGACGCCAAGATCGGTTCGCAAGGCATGGGCTGGGTCATCGGCGCCGAGAACGACAAGAATTACTACGCTTTTAAACTCGAGAGCGCCGGCTCGCGGGAGGCGCAGACCTATCGCCTGGTGCGGTACCTGGTTTCGGAAGGCGAGACCGGCCCGGATCGCGTGGAGATGGACGTTCCGGTAACGCTCAAGAGCGAGGAGTTCCATCGCATCTCGGTTCGCTTGCGCGAGAACCGCATCGCGACGTTCATCAACGGCACCGGCGTCGATTACTGGCAGGCTGAAGAGACGCCGCACGGCGCTGTCGGTTTCTTTACCGAAGGCGGCGAAACCGCATTCGTTCGACGCGTTGAGGTAACGGGCAACGAAGACACCTGGGGCTTGTTCCTGTTCGGGTTCCTGGAGCTGATCGAGGACGCCAAGGACTTCGTCGAGCCAGTCACCGCGCGGTGGTTCCGCAGCTCCCCGCCGCCGGGTGAATCCGGCAGCAAATCCCAAGCGGACACCCCGAACCTTGCCAAAGTGATGTGAGCCGCGGGACGCTGGCCTATCCCACCTCAAGCGTATGCGCTGCGCCGAGCTGTACTGAGCGAGCTGTACCGAGACTGTACGGCGGCAACAGAGCCTCAGATCACCCCGATTCGTTTATCCGGCTGCTTAGTCTGAGGCTGCCGGTGCGCTTTTTTCAGGCACGCGATTCCCGGCGATCCAGACCGACTCCAGGCTGTGGCTGTTGGCAATGTTTTCCAGCGGATTTTCCGCGAACACGACGAAGTCGGCCCACTTGCCAGCCTCGAGGGTGCCGAGGTCGTCGAGCTTCAGGCAGCGCGCCGCATCGCTCGTCGCCGAGCGCAGAATCTGTTCGGGCGTTAGCCCCGCGTCCGCCATGAGCTGCATCTCCATGTGCTCAAAATAGCCCTGGAACCGGGCCGGCGGACCGGTGTCGGTGCCGAACACTATGGTGACGCCGGCGTCGGAAAGCTTTTTCAAGTTCGCCTGAGCAACTTGTAGGGCTTTCTTGTACTGCTGCGCAGCCTTGTTTTTTTGAATTCCGGCCTGGCGCTGGGGATCTTTGAGCTGATCGAGAACCTGCGGGTCGGCGTCGCGCAGAAAGAACGGGTCGGAGAAGAATTCCGGCGCCGATTCGTAGACGTAAGTGGAGACTTCACGAGTCAGCGTCGGGCAAAGGCAAACGTTCTTTTCCGTGAGCAGGCCGATCAGCTCGGCGTCGACTTCCTTGTCGCGCACGCTGTGGGCGATGAAGTCGGCGCCGGCGTTGAGGACAGCCTTAGCGTCATCGAGGTAGTAAAGGTGTACGGCCACGGGCAGATTGTGCTTGTCAGCCTGCTCAATCACCGCCTGATACACCTCGGGAGTCATTTTCTTCGTCGTGCCGAGATTGTCATCGACGCGGATCTTGATGAATTCGACCTTCATGGCCGCATCGTCGTCGACCATCTGCCGCGCGCCATCGGGCGTATTGGCGTCGACGATTGTTCCCGCGATAAAGACGCGCGCGCGGTTAAGGTCCGCAGTATTCTGAGCGTCGCGCAAGCGGGCGGCTTCCGCGCCGTCGCCGCCGAGACTCACGACCGTCGTCGCGCCGTAACGCGCGTAGAGGGCCAACTGAGCGAGCAGATTGTCTTCGGTATATACGGCGGGGCCGGTTTCGAGTCCTTTGGCGCCGCCGACGTGCCCATGTCCGACGATGAGGCCAGGCGTCAGGAAACGCCCCGCCAGGTCGACCCGCTCGGCGCCTTCAGGCACTTCGACATCCGCGGCGGCGCCGGCCGCCACGATTTTGCCGTCTCGCACTAACAGCACCGCGTTTTCGACGACGCCGCGGCCATCGAACATAGTTGCGCCGACAAACGCCGTGGCGCCTTCGCCCGGCAGCGGCCCCGGAGGCGCGCACCCCGCGCACAGCAGCCCACCGATCATCGCGAGCAAGATGGCATGTTTCATCGTCGACCTCCTTCGGGAGTCCACCGGTTGACGAATGAACCGGCGACCCTGCTTAACGGGGAAATACTAGCACGTTTGCGCGCGTAGCATGTCTGCTCGCGTAGCACGCTTGCTCTGCAGCAGCGTGAAGCTCCGCTCATCGCATTCCAGCAGGCGTCCGCGGCCATGACTACGATAGACTAACGTGGCTTGGCGAAGAGCACGGCTGCTCCAAGTTGTTCAACGCTCCCCGGTGATTGTTATGTTCAAAACCCTTTTCTTTCCAGCGCCACGTTTCTGTTCGCCGCGATGCTTGCCGCTGGCGGGTCTGTGTGTGTTGCTGATGAGCTTCGCGCCGGCTTCGGCGGAAGTGCGCCTGCCAGCGTTGCTATCCGACCACATGGTCGTGCAGCGCGACCGCCCGGTTCATATTTGGGGTTGGGCCGAACCCGGCGAGCGCGTCAGGGTGGTGTTCAACGGCACCGGTCTCGACGATACGGCCGACGGGGCAGGGAGATGGAGCGTCTACTTTGCTCCACAGCAAGCCGGCGGCCCGTATGAGATGACCGTCGAGGGCGCCAATCGCCTCACGGTCACGGACATCCTCGTCGGCGAAGTTTGGGTCGGATCGGGCCAGTCGAACATGGAGTGGCCGGTCGAAAGGGTCAACGCCGCGGAAAAGGAGATCGCCGCCGCCGCGTACCCCAAGATTCGTCTTTTCCAAGTCGAGCACGACACGGCTCATGCGCCGCTGACCGATGTGAAAGGCTCCTGGCAGCTTTGCACGCCCGAGAGCGTGAAAAGCTTCTCCGCGGTGGCCTACTTTTTCGCGCGCGATTTGCACCAGAAAACGGGCCTGCCCTTTGGAGCGATTCAATCGGCCTGGGGCGGCACGCCCGCGCAGGCCTGGGTCAGCCCGTCGGGGATGGCGGCCGACCCCTGGTTCATTCGCTTCCGGCTGCGTTGGGCGCGCGCCTTGGAGGCCTACCCGGATGCAATGAAGGGTTACGAATACGCTCGCAAGGCTTGGGAGGCCGAAGCCGAGAGGGTGCGCCGGACGGGCAAGGAGCCGCGGCCGGGGCCGCGCGAGCCGATGGGCCCGCTGCATCCTCATCAACCGTCGGCGCTTTTCAACGCCATGATCGCGCCGCTCACGCCGTTCGCGATCCGCGGCGCGCTGTGGTATCAGGGCGAAAACAATGCCGAGAACGCGGACGGTTTCGAATACCGCCACCTGTTTCGCACGCTGATCGAGGACTGGCGAAAGAGCTGGGGCCTCGGCGAAATTCCGTTCTTGTTTGTGCAATTGGCGAACTACTCTCGTGTCGGCGAAAACAGCCAGTGGCCCGAGTTGCGGGAAGCACAGGCGATGGCGCTTAGTTTGCGGAATACCGGGATGGCGGTCAGCATCGATATCGGCGAATCGCTCGACATCCATCCGCGCAATAAGCAGGACGTCGGCGGCCGTTTGGCGCTGGCGGCGCGGGCGATGACCTATGGCGAGAGCGACCTGGTCTATTCGGGTCCGCTTTTCCGTCAGGCGGCGCGCGAGGGTTCGCGGCTGCGGTTGTGGTTCGACCACGTGGGCGGCGGGCTCAAGGCGCGCGGGCCGCTGGCGGGCTTCGAGGTGCTTGGACCGGATGGTTTTTGGAGGCCCGCCGAAGCGCGTATCGATGGAAACAACACCATCGTTGTTGCGGCTCCGAAGATCGGATTCCCGGTGGCGGCGCGCTACGGCTGGTCGCCGAATCCGACAGCGACGCTATTCAACGCCGAAGGGCTGCCGGCTTCTCCGTTTCGTAGCCGCGATTGATGCAGCTTGACGACTATTCTGGTTCGCCTGGCAGGCTGCTGAAAGAATTTGTAGCCGCAGAGGAACGCAGATCAACGCAGATGAAAACATAGGATCTGCCCGCCGTCCTGGGCGAGCCATGGAGTTTGGCTCTTTCGATCCGGCGCTGGAGGCGGATGCGGGAGCGTGAAGCGAGTGGAGTCGCCTTCAGGCGGCTTCCTCCCGACGAAGTCGGGCATAGGCCGGTCGTTT
>JBBDWJ010000124.1:0-5888 GCA_040902925.1 Bryobacterales bacterium
GCAAAAATCCCAAACCGCCGGCCAAAACTCCCCCGGAGACTCCACGGACCATTTATAGAGCGCCCCGTAGTCCTCAAACGATCCAAAGCCTTCCTTTTGCAGGAACGCAAGAAACTCCGTCAGATTGGCCTGACGAATGCACTCGGGCGACGGAGCCCAAATTGGCTTGTCGGAAATCATTGCCCAAAGGAGCCGGCGTACGTACGCACAGTCTAACGGGTTCTTGCGGGATTGCCTCGCCAACCCGCTGGCACAGGCGACGGGTCGTCATCCCTTAGGAGCACGGCCGACTCCGCCTACGATGCAGGGCCGATTGATGTAAACAGTTCAAACAAAAGCGTTTGAGTCTTTGGATCCGTAGTGTGTGGCAGCCGGGGAAGTCGACCCGCTTTCTGGACCGAGTCCGCAAACTATTGGCAGCCAAGCGGCGTGCGCGAAAACACTCCTCCCAACCCCGAAGTGGTGGTTGCAAAACCGATGGTTATCGGGTATCGTCCGTGGATGGAATGAGTTCTCCTGCGCTAGCACCCACCGAACTCGAAATCACCGCTGAGCTTTGCCAGAAGTTGCTCCACTACATGGTGATGATGCGGGAATTGGAAGACCGCATCGAACTCAAGCTCTACCGCCAGGGAAAAATCGTTGGCGGCTGTTACACCGGCCGTGGCCAGGAAGCGATCCCGGTCGGCAGCGCGATTCTCACCGGGCCCGATGACTATATCGCCCCGTCGCACCGCGATATGGGGGCGTTCCTGATACGAGGGATAACGCCGCGCGAGATCCTGGCGCAGTACCTGGGGCGCATCGGCGGCCCTACCGGCGGGCGCGACGGCAACATGCACATGGGCTGCGCCCGGCGGCATGTGCTGCCTATCATCAGCAGCATCGGCGCCAGCATCCCAGTCGCTACCGGGATCGCGCTAGCGATGAAATACCGCGGTGAGCGGAGCGTGGTTTTCAACTACTGGGGCGACGGCGCTACCAGCCGCGGCGACTGGCACGAGGGGCTGAATTTCGCGGCGGTTCAGAAGCTGCCCATCGTTTTTTTCTGCAACAACAATCTGTACGCCTACTCGACGCCGATCGAAAAGCAGATGCTGGTCGAAAACGTCGCCGACCGGGCGCCCAGCTACGGCATCCCGGCGGAAATCGTGGACGGCAACGACGTATTGGCTATCTACGAAGCATCGGCACGCGGCGCGGCGCATGCGCGCTCGGGCGATGGCCCTTACCTGATTGAGTGCAAGACGTTTCGCATGAGCGGCCACTCGGCGCACGACCCGGCCGACTATGTGCCGGATTACCTGCGCCAGGAGTGGTCGAGAAAAGACCCCATCCTGCGGCTGCAAAAACACATGGTGGAGCGCGACTGGGCCACCGAGGCCGACTTCAAGAAAGTTCGCGGCGAGATCCTCGCCGAGATCGATGAAGCGGTCGAGTGGGCGCTGGCGCAGCCTTATCCCGACCCTGCCACCGTGACGGATAACGTTTACGAAAGCAGTTGAGCTGACTTTCTCGGGGAGCGTTTCCTGCGCCGCCCCTGGGGACCGTTGCGCGCGCAGTTGGAAGTGATCTATGGCCATGATGACCTACGTCGAAGCGATCCGCCAGGGCCTCTGGGAAGAGATGGAGCGCGACGAATCCGTGTTCATCATGGGCGAGGACGTCGGCATCTATGGCGGCGCCTTCAAGGTCACCAAAGGGCTGCTGGAACGCTTTGGCGAGCGGCGCGTGATCGATACACCGCTGTCGGAGTCGGTGATCGTGGGGGCGGGCACGGGAGCCGCGATTCACGGCCTGAGGCCTGTCGTCGAGATGCAGTTTTCCGATTTCATGGCCTGCGGCTTCGACCAGATCACCAACTTCGCGGCCAAGTGCCGCTACCGCTGGGGCGGCTCGGTGCCGCTGGTGGTTCGCGCTCCGGCCGGCGGCGGCATCCATGGCGGGCCGTTCCATTCCCAAAATCCCGAAATGCCCTATGTGCACACGCCGGGGCTGAAAGTGGTTCAGCCCGCCACCGCCTACGATGCCAAGGGATTGATCAAGGCGTCCATCCGCGACAACGATCCGGTTATCTTTCTCGAGCACAAGTACCTGTATCGCTCGATCAAAGAGGACGTGCCGGCCGATGACTACACGGTTCCTCTGAGCAAGGCGGTAGTGCGCCGTGAGGGTACCGACATCAGCGTCATCACCTACGGCTGGATGGTCCATGTGGCGCTGCAAGCGGCCGAGCGTCTCGAGGAAGAAATCTCGGTCGAGGTGATGGACTTGCGGACGTTGGTGCCCTATGACCGAGAGGCGGTGCTCAAAACGGCGAAGAAGACCAGCAAGGTGATTCTGCTGCACGAAGACACTCTGACCGGCGGCATGGGTGGCGAGCTGGCGGGTCTCATCAGCGAGCACGCCTTCGAATACCTTGATGGGCCGCTGATTCGTATTGCCGCTCCAGATACGCCCGTGCCCTTTAGCCCGCCGCTTGAAGAAGCGTTCCTGCCGAACGTCGACAAAGTGGTCGAAAAGGCCCGCTGGCTGCACAAGTATTGACTGGCTTTGGATCCTCGTGGGACAGACAATCCTGCCTGTCCACTCCGTGCACCAGCTCGAAACGGCAGACCTTTGCAACATCGCCGCGGTGTGCTACCTTGGCCGCGACATGCTCCGCGGCAATTCCAACAAACTCAGCGAGCGGCCCAATTCGCTTGGCCACCGGGCGCCAACCCGCCGCTCGGAACTCCGTGTGGCCTTTTTGATCGCGACTGTTCTACTAGCCCTGTGGGGATGCAACTCGATGGAACAACCTGAATCCGGCGGCGCCTGGGCCACGTTCCGGGACCGCTTTCTGGAAGGCTATTTCGAAAAGAATCCCCACTTCGCTGCGAATCAGGGCCGCCACGACTTCGACGGCCGCCTTCCGGACTGGAGCCCCGCCGGCCTTTCGTCAAAGATCGACTTCCTAAAAACCAGCCGCGCCGAGGCGGCAGGGTTCGAAGCGTCGCTCCTGGACGAGGCCACGCGGTTCGAGCGCGACTATCTCGTCGAGGTCATTAACGGTGACTTGTTTTGGCTGGAAACGGCGGCTTGGCCGGCGCGGAATCCCTACTACTATGCCGCGCAGATCGACCCCAACATTTACGTGGCGCGGGCGTATGCACCGCTCGACCAGAGGCTACGGGCGTACCTCGCCTATGCCGCGGCAATACCCCTCGCGGTCGCGCAGATCCGTTCCAATCTGAGAACGCCGCTACCGAAGGCGTATGTCGCGATCGGGCGGACGATGTTTGGAGGCATGGCATCCTACATCGAAAACGACGTGCCCGCGGTCTTTTCCTCGGTCGCGGATCCGGCGCTTCAGGAGCAGCTCAAGAAAGCTACCGCGGAAGCCGCCGGCGCGATGAAACAGCTCGACCAATGGCTCGGCGAGCAGGAAGCTTCGGCCACCGGCGACTACGCGCTCGGCGAGGCTGCGTTCTCGGAGATGCTGGCGCAGACGGAAGGGGTGCATCTGCCCGTGGAGCAGGTCGAATCGATCGGACAGGAGGATCTCGAGCGCAACCTGGAGGCTCTGCGGCAGGCCTGCGCCGAGTATGCTCCTGGCGCCTCGATCGCTGACTGCGCCGCCCGTGTGCAGGCCAAGAAGCCGCCCCAAGGACCGGTGGAAGCCGCCCGCGCGCAGCTTGGCGATCTCAGGCAGTTTGTCGTCGACAACAGCCTGGTGAGCGTTCCTGGGATGGAGGAGGCGCGAGTGGCCGAGGCGCCTCCGCACATGCGCTGGAACGCAGCCTACATTGATATCCCAGGCCCCTACGAATCGAATCTGCCCTCGGTCTATTACATCGCCCCGCCCAATCCCGCGTGGAGCGAGCAGGAGCGCCGCAACTACCTTCCCGGCCAGGCGGACTTGCTGTTTATCTCGATTCACGAGGTCTGGCCCGGCCATTTTCTGCAGTTTCTGCATTCGAACCGCGCTGCCTCGAAGTTCGGCCAGGTGTTCGTCGGCTATGCCTTCGCCGAAGGCTGGGCGCACTACGTCGAGGAGATGGTTTGGGAAGCCGGGCTCAGTGAAGGGGACCCCGAAATTCACATCGGGCAACTGCTCAACGCCCTGCTGCGCAACGTTCGTTATCTCTCGGCGATCGGGCTGCACACGGGCCGCATGACGGTCGAGGAATCCGAACGCAAGTTTCGCGAGCAGGCCTATCAGGACGCCGCCAACGCCCGCCAGCAAGCCGCGAGGGGCGCCTTCGACCCGGCGTATCTGAACTACACGCTGGGCAAGCTGATGGTCCGGAAGCTGCGCGCCGACTGGACAGCTTCCCGCGGCGGGCGCGATGCGTGGCGGGAATTCCACGATCGCTTTCTTTCCTTCGGCGGCCCGCCGATTCCTTTGGTGCGCCGGGCGATGCTCGGCGAAGACGCCGGCCCTCCCCTATGACTGCCCACTCCTGAGAGTCCTAATTCCTTGACCGCCGGCCCTAGAGGCCTCTGCCCCTGTGGCCAAGCCCGCGCCGAGCGGGCCTGAGCGGGAATACGCCTAGGGGTTTTCCTTAGGTGTCTAAGACGAGATCCCGAGCCCAATGCGGAACTTTACGGGTGTTATGGCCATATGTCCCAGAGCAATAATGTCTGTGGGATAGCATGCAACAAGACACTCTGGAGAGCGCTGCCGAATACCAATCGCGTCAAATGTTTACGCCGCGAGCCCCCAACTCGATCGAGGAGGCGGGGCTGTCGGGGTCACTCATCGAGCAGCTCGTTCTCAAGAATCTCTACTTTCGGGGCGAAGTCTCGGGCCGCGACCTCTCGCGCGCACTGGGTCTGCGCTTCAGCGTCATCGAGCCGGTGCTCGAGTTCCTCAAGCGCGGCCGGCTGGTCGAGGTGAAACGTTCGTCGGGAATCGGTACAGTCTCGGCGGTCTTCGCTGCATCCGACCTGGGCCGCGAGCGGGCCAAAGAGTATTTGGAATCGAACCAGTTCCTGGGACCGGCGCCGGTGCCGCTCAAGAATTACGTCGAGGCCGTACGCTGCCAAAAAGTCGAGGCCGGCTGGGTAACGCGCGATGTGCTTGAAGAGGCTTTCGGCGAGGCCATCACCACCGACGAGTTCTTCAGCTCGCTGGGACCAGCCATCAACTCGTTCAAGTCGCTGCTCATCTACGGCAAGCCCGGCAACGGAAAAAGCTTCCTGGCCGAGCAACTGCAGCGCACCAAGACCGAGCCTATTTACATCCCTTACGTGATCGAAGCCGACGGCCAGATCATCAAAGTCTTTGACTCGCTCTACCACCACAAGGTCGAAGACGAGGAAGAAAGTGTCCTGGTCGCCAGCGAGCCCAAGTACGACGGCCGTTGGGCGCGCTGCCGGCGCCCCTTCATCACTACCGGCGGCGAGCTGACCTTGGGCATGCTCGATCTGATGTACATCGACGCGGCGAAAATCTACGACGCGCCCTATCAGCTCAAGGCCAACAACGGCATGTATCTGATCGACGACTTCGGCCGCCAGCAGATCACGCCCGCCGAACTGCTCAACCGCTGGATCTATCCGTTGGACCGCGGCAAGGACTACCTTTCGTTCAACACCGGCACAAAAATAGAAGTTCCCTTCGAGTGCTTCCTGATCTTCTCGTCGAACCTCAATCCGAACGACCTTGGCGACGAAGCATTCTTGCGGCGTCTCGAGTACAAGATGTTCATGAAGAATCCGAGCGAAGAGGAATTCGCTTCGATCTTCTACGACTACTGCCGCAAGGTGAACATCGAGTGCCCGATGGGGCTGCTGACCGAGGTGATCGACCTGCAGTACAAGCAGAAGGACCGCAGGTTCCGGCGCTGTCATCCGCGCGATGTCATCAACATTGCGGCCGACCTGATCAGCTTCGAAAAGCT
>JBBDWJ010000125.1:0-4160 GCA_040902925.1 Bryobacterales bacterium
TTGTCGACGCGGCAACCGACCGGCAGTTATGGTCCGACAGTTTCGTGCGCGAGCGACGCGACATTCTGGTCTTGCAGGCGCAGATACCTCGCACGATTGCACAGCAGATTCGGGTGCAACTGAGCCCGCAAGAGCAGTCCCGCCTGGCTCGCTCCGCAGCGGTTAACCCCGAGGCCTACGAGGCGTATCTCCAGGGTCGATTCCACGCGGCGAAGCTTTCTCCGGCGGATCTGGACACCGCGCTGAAATACCACGAACTGGCGCTCGAGAAAGATCCGAATTTTGCCTTGGCGTATGCGGGTGTCGCTGCCGTATGGGGCGCGCGCCAACAAATGGGCACAGTTCCCCCAAAGGAAGCGGGGCCCCGCGCCAAGGCAGCCATCGCGAGAGCCCTGGAATTGGATAGCGCGAGCGAGGAGGTCCAATACGCCTTGGGGGCCGTCAAAGCTTGGGTGGAATGGGAATGGGAGGAGGCGGACGCGGCGTTCCGGCGGGCTCTCGATATCAATCCAAACTACGCGGAAGCGCACTCAGCCTACTCGCATCTTCTGCAAATCGTGAGACGTCCGGAACAAGCGATGGCGGAAATCGAGCGAGCCATCGAGCTGGATCCGCATAATCCTATGTTCCAGGCATTCTATTGCATAGATCTGAATTGCGTGGGCCGTTATGACGACGCCATTGCGCAGTGCCGAGACGCGCTTCGAACGGCTCCCAACAGCTTTGTGGCGCATACTGGGCTGCTGTCAGCGTTCCACCAAAAAGCAATGTACGAGCAGGCTCTGGAGCACGCAAAAGCAAGAGTCGCCGTCTACGGTGGTCCCGAAGTCCGGGCAGCCCTGGATCGAGGCTACGCGAAAGCCGGCTATCGGGGTGCGATGGCGCTTGTGGCCGAGACCCTGGTGGCACAATCGCGGCAAGCCTATGTTTCTCCCATCGATATCGCGGAATACTACGCTTACGCAGGGAACAAAGACCAAACCCTCGATTGGCTCGAGAAAGCCCTCGAGGCGCGCGAACCCAACACGCCCTACATCCATATAGTCCCGCTTTTCGCCAGCCTGCGTGGCGAGCCGCGCTTCCGCGAAATGCTGCGCCGCATGAATCTGCCGGAGTAATAGGACGGGCTGGGGTTAGAATCGAACTGACTGAACCGCCGCTTTCGGGGTTCAGCAGAGCGTGCCATGATCGGCCAGACCATCTCGCACTATCGCATCGTCGAAAAACTCGGCGAGGGCGGCATGGGTGTGGTCTACAAGGCCGAGGACACCAAGCTGCGGCGCACGGTGGCGCTGAAGTTCTTGCGCGGCGATGTACTCGAGAGCGGCGAGCACAAGGAGCGGTTTCTACGTGAAGCCCAGGCCGCGGCGGCGCTCGATCACCCCAACATCTGCACGGTTCACGAGATTGACGAGGCCGCGGGGAAAACCTTCCTGGCGATGGCCTTTGTGGAAGGCCAAAGCGTCAAGGACAAAATCGCCGAGCGCCCGCTGAAACTCGAAGAAGCTCTCGACATCGCGATTCAAACCGCGCAGGGCCTGCAGGCCGCGCACGAGAAGGGCGTGGTCCACCGCGACATCAAGCCCGCCAACCTGATCGTCAACGCGCAAGGCCAGGTCAAGATCATGGACTTCGGCCTGGCGCAGTTGACCGACCGCACGCGGCTGACGCAGACTTCCACGCTTCTTGGCACGCCCGCCTACATGTCGCCCGAGCAGGCGCAACGCCTGCCGGCCGATCGCCGCACCGATATCTGGTCGCTTGGCGCGGTGCTCTATGAGATGGCGACGGGCCGGTTGCCGTTTGAGGGCGATCGCGAGGCGGCGGTACTGCACGCGATCATTCATGAGGACCACGAGCCCATCACCGCTTTGCCTCTGGCGGCCCTGGGACAGGGCACGGAAAACCCCGCTATCTCGCTGCGAGGGAACCGCTTGGCGTACGAGGTCGTTTCGAACGATTCCAATATTTGGCGTTATTTTCTGCCTGCGGGAAAAGGCGGCGCGCAGCCGCTCCAGCTCATTGGTTCCACGCGGGCTGAAATGGAATCGCGTATTTCACCTGATGGAAACCGCATCGCTTTTTCGTCGACGCGCAGCGGGAAACGGGAGATTTGGATCTGTGACCGGGACGGCTCGAACCCGCTTCGGTTGACCTCCTTCGAGGCGGATTGCGGCAGCCCGCGCTGGTCTGGCGACGGCCGGCGCATCGTTTTTGACTGCAATGTCAGAGGGAACTGGGACGTGTTCGTGGTCAGCGCCGAGGGTGGCTCGCCGCGCGTTCTCACCCAGCACGAAGGGGAAGATTCCCGGCCGAGTTGGTCGCGGGACGGCCGCTGGGTCTATTTTGGATCTGATCGGTCAGGATCCTTTCAAGCATGGAAGGTTTCCCCAGAGGGCGGTGATCCAGTGCAGGTTACTCAGACTGGTGGCTACGGTCCTGTCGAGTCCCCTGACGGCCGCTTTGTGTACTTTAGCAAAGAATTCGGACTCTGGAGAATGCTTGTCGAAGGGGGCAAAGAGGCCGCCGTGCTGCCGGAACGGCGCGTGGGCTCCCGTTGGGACGTGGCCGGGAACGGCGTCTACTTCGTCGAATTGAAAGCGGATCCATGGCCCATGCCGCCGCGCACAAATCCCCACATCGTTGGGGGATAAATGGTTACTCCGATTGCTGCGGCCTGACACGGGCGAGGTCAGTGATGTGATGGAATTGCCGGAGCCTGCGGGAGGGCCTTCCCTCGATATCGCGCCGGATGGGCAATGGTTGCTCTATTCGCAGACCGATTTATTGGGAAGCGACCTGATGCTGGTGGAGAATTTCCCCTAAATTGGCGCCAATGAGCTTATCGCCGTGATCGGCCAGACCATTTCGCACTACCGCATCGTCGAGAAACTCGGCGAGGGCGGCATGGGTGTGGTCTACAAGGCCACCGACACCAAGCTTGATCGCACGGTGGCGCTGAAATTCCTGGCGGCTCACCTGCTCAACGACGGCGAGGCCAAGCAGCGCTTTCTCCGCGAGGCTAAGGCGGCGGCGGCGCTGCATCACGCTAATATCTGCACGGTTCACGAAGTCGACGAAGCCGGCGGCATCACCTTCCTCGCGATGGCTTTCATCGAAGGGGAAAGCCTGGAGGACAAGATCTCCCGCGGACCGTTGCCGATCAAAGAAGCCCTCGACATCGCCCAGCAGATCGCCAACGGTCTGCAAGCAGCGCATGAGAAGGGCATCGTCCACCGCGACATCAAGCCCGCCAACCTCCTGCTCGACGCCAAAGGCCACGCCACGATCATGGATTTCGGGCTGGCGCGATTAACGGAAGCCTCTCGCCTGACCAAGGCCGACACGACCATGGGCACGGTCGCCTACATGTCGCCCGAGCAAGCCCAGGGCGGCGAGGTCGACCACCGCAGCGACGTCTGGTCGCTGGGCTGCGTGCTTTACGAAATGATCTGCGGACAGCGGCCGTTCCAAGGCCAGTACGACCAGGCGCTGCTCTACGAGATCTGCAACCAGGAACCCGAACCGCTGACCGGCTTGCGCAGCGGCGTGCCGCTGGAGCTGGAGTTCATCGTTGGCAAGTGCTTGGCGAAGGATTCCAGCGACCGCTACCAACACGCCGGCGACTTGAGCGTGGATCTGCGCACGCTTGGGGAAAAATTGAAATCGGGGCGGTCGACGATTCTGCGGACGGCCCCAGCCGCCGGAACGCGGCCGGGAACGCCGCTTGGCTCGCAACTCGCCGCATCCCTACAGCAAGCTCCAGGGGAACTGCCGGTTGTCCCGCCCGGCGCGGTCGTTGTTGCGAAAGGGAGAATGCGCCTGTTCCAGGGCTTTTTCGCTTTAAGTGTTCTCGCGGCGCTCGCTCTCGCCTTCGTTCACTTCCGCGAGACACCGCCGGAGAATCCCGTCTACGAATTGACGGTCGACCTGCCCGCCGGCGCCACGCTCGATACCTTGAGTTTGTCGCCCGACGGCCGCCACCTAGCGCTGGCTTTGCGGCAGAGCCCGAACCCGACGCGGCTGTGGGTCCGCTCCATGGACTCCAGCCAGGCCCGCGAGCTGCCCGGGACCGCGGGCGCGCGCTATCCCTTTTGGTCCCCCGACAGCCGCTCGGTCGGTTTCTTTGCCGAAGGAAAACTCAAAAAGGCCGCTCTGGC
>JBBDWJ010000125.1:4170-5865 GCA_040902925.1 Bryobacterales bacterium
GCCGTGGCGGAACCTGGAGCGCCGCCGGCGTCATCCTGTTCGCCCCGTCTCCGTCAGGCGAACTTCATCGCGTAGCCGAAGCGGGCGGCGAGCCGGTCGCCGTCACGAAGACGGATGAATCCGTGTCGCGCCGCTTCCCCTGGTTCCTCCCCGACGGGCGGCATTTTCTCTATAGCGATAGCGCTGCTGGACCGGACCGGAATGGCATCTATCTGGGCTCACTGGACGGCAGCGAGCCGCGGCGCCTGCTCGCCGATGATTCCAACGCCGTCTACGTCGAGGCAGCCGGTAACGGAAGCGGCGTCATGCTGTTTTCCCGAGAGGACACCCTGCTGGCGCAGCCATTCGACCACCAACGGCTGGAGCTTACCGGCGATCCCTTTCCTGTCGTCGAATCCATCGGCCGGCTTGGAAACATCGGCCACTATGGCTTCTCCGTGTCCAACACCGATTCCCTGCTGTATGTTCGTGGGCACGACTCCGCCGGCGTGACGCAACTTACCTGGTTTGATCGAGCGGGGAAACCATTGCTGCCGCTGGGTAAGCCGGCCGGCGTCATCGACCTTGCGTTGTCCCCTGACGAAGCGAAAGCAGCCCTGGCCATCGTTTCGGGCGGCGAGCCTCCCGATGTCTGGGTGTTCGAGTTTGCGCGAGCCACGATGTCGCGCGTCACCAGTCGGGGTTTCCGCCCGATCTGGTCTCCCGATGGAACTCGCCTCAGTTTCTCCTCCCAGCGTACGGGCAGGTTAGGCCTTTATCAGACGGATGTTGGAGGGGCGGGCGAAGACGAGACGTTGCTTTCGGAAACCGACGCTCGCGTGACTGCTCCCGCCGGGCCCCTGTCGGACTGGTCGCAGGACGGCCGCTTTCTGCTCTATGGTACCGTTCGAAGCGCGGGAACCAGGCAGGATCTTTGGATCTTGCCTCTGGAGGGCGACCGCAAGCCCTTCGCTTACTTGGCGACCGAATTCGAGGAGGCTGCCGGCCGCTTCGCACCCGACGGTCGCTGGGTTGCCTACCAATCCGACGAGTCCGGCCGGACAGAGGTTTACGTTCGTCCCTTCCCGGCCGCTGACCGCAAGTGGCAGATTTCGACCGAGGGGGGCTCGCTGCCGGTTTGGAGCAAGGACGGCCGGGAGTTGTACTACCTCGCCCCCGACCGGACCTTGATGGCGGTGGCTCTCAAGGCCGGCGAAACGATGGAAGCAGGCATTCCTCAGGCGCTGTTCCCAACACGGATGCCGGATTTCGGGTTCGGTCTTGCCCGTCTCTACGATGTCAGCCGCGACGGCCGGTTTCTAATGGCCGCCCGAACCGACCAAGCCGCGCAGGGCGAGCAAACAGAAAATCGATCCGTGGTGATGCTCCTCAACTGGTGGGCCAAGCTCGGAAGACGCTGAGCGGCATGACGTTCCTGAGCGGCATGACGTTCCGGTGGCGCCACAGCAGCGATGCCCGGCTTTGAGGAGTGCCGAAGCCGCCGTTAAGAAAGTCGGAGAAAGTCGGGACAGTCTCGACTTTCGCAACCCGCCCCATGCCACGGACCCGGCGGACTCGGCGGTCATCGCATGGCATTGAGGAACTGCTCCACAGTGACTCCGGCGTGCCGCAAGACGCTTTGGAGCGTGCGGGGAACCAGGGCGCGGTGCAGCGGCACCGAAACGCGCTTCTCCGCTTTTGCGAGCCGGACATGAG
>JBBDWJ010000126.1:0-5822 GCA_040902925.1 Bryobacterales bacterium
CAGCCGAGCACGCAGAGGGCTTGGCATGCTGATTCTGTGCATAAGTCAGGTAGAACAACTCCGCGCTGACGCTGAAAGGGGTCATATCCTTATGGCCCGGACCGAGACCGTCGAGCGTGCCAAAAAAGTCTTCGCCATCTACGCGCGCTACCCGGAGTTCAATCCGGTTCAGCTTCATACCGGCATTAAGTCGGTGAAGCGGCGGGCTGAAATCCGGAAACTCATCACGAGCAAGGAGGCTCGCATCATCGTCTGCGTCGATATGCTTGGCGAGGGATTTGATCTGCCCGAGCTCAAAATCGCCGCCTTCCACGATATCCGGAAGACGCTTGCAGTGACGCTTCAACTTGCGGGTCGGTTTATACGCACGCGGCCTGATTTGGGGAACGCGACCTTTATTGCCAACACTGCTGATGTGCACGTCCATGACGAATTGAGAAAGCTCTACAGCCGCGACCCCGATTGGAACCTTCTCTTGCCGGATCTCAGTGAACGCATGATCGGTGAGCAGGTCTCGTTACAGGAGTTCCTCCGGGGTTTCACGCCGGTCGCAGAGGAGGTCCCCGTCAAAGCGGTGCGGCCAGCTCTGAGCACGGTTGTCTATCGCACGACCTGTGCGGCGTTCCTGAAAGCGCTCCAGAATGTCCGAATCCGTTACCGACTTGTTCCCTTCGTAGTCGATGGTGCGGACCACGCGCCGCTCGATAACGACAAACCGCACGACCTTGCCGCGCGCGCCGTCTTCGACCTCCAAGCGCAGATCATCGAAGTAGCCGGTGTTCCAAAGCACCGTGAAATCCCGGCGCAACGCGTCTTCGTCGTACGGATCGCCCGGCTTGCTGAAGATACGCGCCGCCAGGCTATCGCGAGGAATGCGCCGTGCGCCGCGGAATTCGACTTCCTCGACGAAGCTGCCGCCTGGTTCGGATGGGCCGATCGTTCCCGCCGCGGCGTCCTCGAAAGGAGCGACTGTTTCGCGCTGCGGTTCGGGCCCCGGTTGAACAGAAGTTTCAGGGAGTTCCTTAAACGGTGATGGCTCAAGCGGCCGCTGGCGCTGCGCCAGCAGAACCAGTCTCCCGCGTTGCGCACCGGCCGCGGCCGCGTTAGTAAGGCCGGCGGTGTCTGGCGCTGAAACTTTTGCGCTGGCAGCAGCGCGTTCCGGAGTTGCAGCGGCAAGCGGAGCGGCCGGCAACACGAGGAAGCCAACGAAGGCAAGACGCCGCAAGCAGCGCCACTTTCTGATGGAGAACGGTCGCTGATGAGTTTCCGATCGTGGGGATGTGGACACTGAGCGCAACTACGCACAGTTGCGCGAAGCGGGTTCATTGCCACTAAGAACAAATACAGCGTTAGAAAATCAAACTCAATGTGAACCTCTTTTCCGGAGGCGATGCGTACCAGATATGACCGACTAAGCAAGCAGCGGGAAATGCGCTCGCCGAATTAGCAGTAAAGCGGCGCTGTAGTTCCCTATGGACCGCTGCGTTTCCCTATGGAGTTCGGACGCTTTCCGAACACCGCGACACTACGCCCATAAAAAGCCGGCCCGCAGAAAGCTTTCGGCGCGCGAAAGCCAGCCGCGCGAATCGAGCCGCTATCGATCAGTTCGTATCTGTTAACGGAATGATAACGGGAAAAGAGCGGAGGTAAACAGGCCGCCGGTTCCGTGCTTAGGACGCGTCCGAGCCCGCCTCCGTGTAGTAATAGGAAGGGTGCGAACTGCGCCAAAGGAACCATGGCCTGACGTTGTTCATCACCACGCCGAGCATCTTATCCTTGGGCACACTGGCGAGGATGTCCATGGCCGCCCGGCGGTTGGTGTGGTCGGGCCGCAGCACCACCAGCACTCCGTCGGCGGCCGCCTGGATCACGTCATAGTCAGCGATCGACCCAATCGGAGGGGAATCCAAAATCACGTAGTGGAACCGCTTGCGGATGGTCTGGAAAATTGCGCGGCCAAACGGCGAATCGAGCAGCTCGCTGGCGTCGGGCCGGAACGCGCCGGCCGGCAGCAAGTACAAGTTGGGCAACTGCTCAACCTTCATCAAAGCGTCTTCGAGGGTACACTTACGCGAAAGTACGTCGATCAAGCCGGGTTCGTCGGGAAGCTGTAGCAGCCGGCAAAAGCTGGAGCGCCGAAGATCGGCTTCCACAAGCAATACTTTAACTTCACCCTTGAGGCTCATTGCCCCGGCGATATTTAATGCGCTGATGGTCTTGCCATCGCCGGCCCCGGGACTCGAAATAGCCACCACCCGCGGCTGCAACGTGTGCTGGATGATTTTGGTACGGATGATGCGGTATTGCTCGGCCGAGGCTGGGTGGGTGCCGTCGAACGGCAACACCGGCAGGTTCGACAAGGGCCGGGCCGAGACCACTCGAACCTGGGGAGCGGCCGGTTCCGCTGCCGCCGCAGCCGACAGCCTGGCGTCCGACACGCCTTCGCCATCGGCCGCCACCGGCAGTTTCGCCGCTTCGCTTTTGTCGATCAGCGGCAAGGCCACATCGGCTGCTTTGCCGCCGGCTTTTCTTAGCGAATCAAATATCCTGCTCATGAACGGCCTAGCGTGCTCCAGCGGCGGAATCCAACGTCAACGCTTCCAAACATCCAACTTCAGGGCGGCTTCAGGGTTTCCAGCTTCAGCGGGCGACGCTCAACTTACTGAACCAGTGCTTGGAGGCTTTCTTCGTAGCCGGGCCGCGCGCCAGATTAGGCATTTCGCCTCCGGCCGCGGCCGCTGCTTCCATGGCGCTCAACTCCGCGCCCTCAACGGCGTCGGTCTCCTCGGTCAGGTCGAGGTTCTGGGCGACAGCTTCCACATGGCCGGGCTCGACCGAGTGACTTCCCGCGGCGTAGGCGGCGAGCAGCGAATTCTCACAGATCGCATTAATCAGCCGCGGAATGCCCTGCGAGTGCTGCTTGATCATCTCGAGGGTTTCCTCGGGAAACGGGAGCACCCCGGCGCCGCCCGCGCGGATCCAACGGTGCTCGATGTAGTGCGGCACATCCTCGGGTGGCAGCGGCGTCACTTTGAAGCGCAACGCAATGCGCTGCTTGAGCTGCCGCAGGTCGGGCAACTGCAACAACTCGCCGAGCTCGGGCTGGCCAACCAGCACAATCTGGAGCATTTTCTCGGTGTTGGTCTCGAAATTCGTGAGCAGCCGGACCTCTTCGAGCACCTCGGGGGCCAGCTTGTGCGCCTCATCGACGATCAGCGCCGAAACACGGCCTTCGCGATGGCGGGCCGAGAACATGTCACCCAGCTTGAACATCCGCCGGGCTTTGCTTTCCGGAACGTCGTCAACCCCCAAATCGAGCAGAATATGCTCGAGCAGCTCCGACGCGCTCATCGCCGGGTTGAGTACATAGCTGAATTCGACCGTCTCGGGAAGGGCATCGGCGACAGCGCGCATCACGGTGGTCTTGCCCGTGCCCGCCTCTCCGGTGAGAACCATGAACCCCTTGCGCTCGGTAACGCCGTAGACCAGACCGGCAATCGCCTCTCGATGCAGCGGAGTCGCCATCAGGAAGCGCGGATCAGGCGACATCGAGAAGGGATTCTCTACCAGATTAAAAAATTGCTCGAACATACCCCTAGAAAGGACTCCAACCAGAGTAGATCGAGGTCGCAACGAGAGCGCCTAGCAGACACAGCAAAATGGTGGGTGCGAGGACCATCCGCTTCCGTGGAGACCGCACGCGCAGCTTGATCCGGGCCTTCGGCCAGGCGACCCGCTTGGGTTCGGCGGGAGTAAACGTATTCTGGCGGCTGGTGAGCGCCAGTTTCACTCTCGGAACGCGACCTAAAACCGTGCTGCCCTCCGGAAGCTCCCACTCGCCGAGAAGCACCCCGCGCCGTAGCTCAATGCCGAAGGCCAGCAGTATCCCCAGCGCCAGCCCGCCGGTACACCCCATGGATATCAGCATCTCGCGCTTAGGCTTGATTGGCTTGGACGGCACGCGGGGCATGTCGAGCACCACAAGCCGCTCGGCCTTCTCCGAGTTCTCCATGTTGGCCGCGAGGTCGGCGGCATTCTTCTTGTCGAGCAGTTGCCGGTAATTTTCGCGGGAAATGTCATAGTCGCGAATCACCATGGCCAGCTCTTGCTCAACCGAGGGCAAAGCTTCGACACGGCCCTGCGTGGCGCCCATCTCGGCCAGGATGCGTCTTTTCTCTTGCTCCAAGGCGGCCATATCCTGGTCGACAATACCCAACTGAATGTTGATGCTACGAACCCTATCTTCATGGTCCTGCAGCATGCTAGCCAAGGAATAGCCTCGTAAACCAACTGGCCCTGCCCCTTCGGCGCCAGATTCCGCGGACTGACTGGCGCTCGAAGCCGCCCCGGCAGCCTCAAGGCGTTCGAGGCGCTCGAGTTGATCCTGCTGGCGAAGCACGTCGGGATGGTCGTCGCTGTAGCGAAGGCGCAGCAAGTTCAAGACGATTCGGGCCTTCTGAGAATCACTCATGGGAGCAGCAGCGGCCAGTCCGGCCGCTGCCGCGTCCGACGGCTGGTTGGCCAGTTCGCGAACCGCCGACAGCGAGGTCTCCGCGCTGGCCCCCGCGTTCTGGAGGACCGTCTTCTGCTGCTCGGCGGCGCGCAGGGAGTCCTGGGTCCCTTTAAGCTGCACTTCCAACCGGTTCAGCTTGCCCAGCAGAGCGCTGGCCTGAGTCGGCAGCTCGCCGTGGTACTTCTGCTGAAACTCCCGCAGCTTCGCTTCTTGCTTTTCGAGTTGGTCGCGCGATTCCTTGAGCTGGGTCTCCAGAAACTGTTGCGTGCCCCGCGCCTGTTGCCCGCGCATCTTGAGGTTCTGATCGCGAAACTTCTCCGTCAGCGCCTGGGCCACGCGCGCCACCAGTTGCGGGTTCGACCCTTGGTAGGAAATCGTGAACGCCGGATACGACCTGCGGCCCCAGCCCGGCACCAAGTCGACGGCGATATCCTCGCGCATCTTATTGATGATCTCTTCCTCCACCATCGATCTGCGCTCTTCATGGTAGAGATTGAATCGTTCAATCGTTTCCTGAAGCGCGGTGTAGCTTTTGATTTGCTGGGTCAACATGCTGAGGCGGTTGCTCAGCTCGTCGTCGACAGTGGCGGGAACGAATCGCTCGGGAATCCGCTGCCCTTCAATCAGGACAAGGCTCTGGGCAAGATAAACCGCAGGCAATCGCATCACCACCACAAAGGTGGCGGCGCTGACAATTGCCCACACCAGTAAGACCCAAAGTTTCCGCTTCCAGACCGCGCGAACGATCGATAGAGGCAAAAACTGTGGGGGGACGCGAGTCTCCTCCTGTAGCGCCATAACTGCTAGAACTTCAGACTACCATAGGTCGTTCCATGCCTTAAACGACTAAAACACCTCGACGCGCCGGCGATGGTTCCGTTTCCCCAAAAGCACCGCGTGACCGCAAGAAATCGCACCTTGAAGCCGTCCGTTTCCCCCACGCTACACCTTCGTAACACCGTACCTTCGTAGCACCAGTCACTGGGCATTTTCCGGACGACATCCCGGCGCGGCCGCAAAACCATCCCGGATGGGAACGCTGACCGAAGCGTAACGCCGAAACGTCGAACCTCCACTCAGCAACCGAGTCACGCTCTGGCAGCCCGCCGGAGAGGTCGCGCGAGCCAGCGCCTCCATCCGCCCGATGCCCTGTCCCGCCGCCGACGCTCCCAAGCTGAAAGCCGCCGCGGCCTGGCCCGAAACCAAGCGGCAAGCCCGTAAGCCTGGCAGTCAGTTCGACCTGGGGCCGCCCGTCTCCGGGCCGGCTGGAAAGCGCCCCGGATCGACCTTCACGGGCGTTCAAGGACAT
>JBBDWJ010000127.1:0-36292 GCA_040902925.1 Bryobacterales bacterium
GGCGGCGCGCGCAGCGCGTTTTGGAGGCAGATACTAGCAGCGGTCTTCGACAGGCCGATCGCCACGCTGGAAACTCAGGAAGGGTCCGCCTATGGGGCGGCGCTGCTCGCGATGGCGGGCACCGGGCACTACGGATCGGTCGTTGAGGCCTGCAAAGCCGCCATCCATGAAAAGCAGCGCCTGGAGCCCGACCCGGCGGCAGCTCAGACATATGCGAAGGGCTACGCCGTGTTCCGGCAGATCTATCCGGCGCTAAGAGACACGTTCCAAAGGATCGATCAAGCCAGATAGTCGTCACCACAACTAAGCGCCACCAGTACCGAGCCGCTCCCTCACGAGCCGCCTAGAGCGTGCGGGGGCGGCCGCGGGTATCCCCGAAAAACAAGCGGCACGGTCTAAAGCTTCCACGCCGACTGACGATCGTCAAGGTGTCACCAGTCGGCCAGGGCGCGCCGATGCCCATCTCCTCCTCCCAACCGCACCATGGCGCGCCCTGGCGCTTTGCCAGAATCGCGGCGGACCCCCGCCGGGAAGTGTCCCCCGGGGCCGGTTCGAGCCGGGTTTTCCGCTCGCCTTCCGCTGGCTTCCACTAGGCGCGTGTGGTACGCTTACGCACGTCTGCACGGGCGCTTCGGGGTGATGGCTCGGCGACGAAGTACGAGGCAACGTGCGTTTCGCCGCCGCCATTGAGGCGCGCCTGTAACCGAGCCTGTCTCTCGGACATCTCCGAACGGAGGCGCCATCATGTTGGAAAGCGCCAGAGAATTGATGCGCTATCGAGTCAAGGCCCTTGACGGCAAACTCGGTAAGGCTCACGACTTCTATTTTGAGGACGAATCGTGGGCGATTCGCTATCTGCTGCTCAACGTCGGCCGCTGGCTGCTGGGTGAGCGCGTGCTGGTCCCGCCGGAGCGGCTGGGGCAGCCTGACACCAAATCCCACTGCCTTCCTGTACTGATGACCAAGAGTGAGGTGGAGCACTGCGCCTCCTCGGAGACCGCAAAGCCGATTTCTCACCAGATGCAGAACAGGCTGTCGGCCCGCTATGGCAATTCCTATTCGCAGGGCGGCGGACCGATGGCTTCACTGCACGGCGTGATGTCTTCCGAAGCCGTGGCGCTCGCCGAGACCGAGGAGCCCCCTCCTCAACAGGGCCCTGGTTTGCGGAGCGTTCAGGAAGTGCTTGGCTACCAGATCGAGGCTTTGGATGGCCCGATTGGCGTCGCCGAAGATTTTCTGATCGACGACGACGAGTGGGTGATTCGCTACATCGTCGTCAACACCAAGACGTGGAAGCCGGGCCGCCAGGTGTTGATTCCTCCGTCATGGGTGCAGGCGGTCGTGTGGTCGGAGTCGCGGATTCACGCCTCGGTGAAACGCGACAAGGTTAAGACCGGCCAGCGTTTTCACGCGCCGTCACATGCCAATACGCCCAAACCAAAGCAGCCGCTGCTGTGGCCATAGGCGTTGACCTGCAGCAACGAGTTCGCGAGGACCGGTACTCGTGCCGGTCCTTCGCCGCAAAGCGCCGACGCTTCCGGCGGTAAGACAAGCTAAACACCCCAACCTGCTCAGCCGCCCGCTCAAAGCCCCAACCGCCGCAGCTTGATCCCGCATCGGGTAATCCGCTATCCTAGGCGAATAAAAGGAGAAGTAGCGTCCCCTTGAACCTCTCCCTAAATTTCGCTGATCCCCAGCTTCCCGAACGCGGCGAGACCAACTCAAGTCTGTCGGAACGGCACCCTCTGATCCGGCGCGATGCTTCATTGGAGCGGGTTGTCGAGCAACTTAAGGGGCTGCATGAGCGCGAAGGGTCGCCGATAACGGCGATCCGCCGCCAGCCGGCGCGCGAAGCACAGTTCGCTGACCTGCCCGAGCGGGTCGACCCGCGGCTCAAAGAGGTTCTTGCCAAGCGCGGTATCACGCGGCTCTACAGTCACCAGGCCGAGGCCTGCGAGCGCATCGCCGCCGGCGAAAACGTCGTGATTGTCACGCCGACCGCGAGCGGAAAAACGCTTTGCTACAACCTGCCGGTCTTGCAGGCTCTGCTTCAGGACTCCGGAAGCTGCGCGCTCTATCTGTTTCCCACCAAGGCGCTTTCCGAAGATCAGCTCGAGGAATTCCACGGCATCGTCGAGGCGATGGGCGCCGACCTGCGGGCCTTCACCTACGATGGCGACACGCCGCAGGACGCCCGGCGCTCGATCCGCCGCCGCGCCAACGTCGTGCTGACGAACCCCGACATGCTCCATGCCGGTGTATTGCCGCATCACACACGCTGGGCCCGCTTTTTCGAAAACCTGCGCTACATCGTCATCGACGAGCTGCACACCTATCGCGGCGTTTTCGGCAGCCATCTCGCGAACGTGTTCCGGCGCATCGCCCGCATCTGCGCGTTTTATGGATCGAAGCCGCAGTTCATCTGCTGCTCGGCGACGATCGCCAATCCCAAGCAGCTTGCCGAGGCGCTGATCGAACAGCCAGTCACGGCGATCGAGAACAACGGCGCGCCTAGCGGCGAAAAATATTTCGTTTTCTACAACCCGCCCGTCGTCAACCGCCAGTTGGGCATTCGCCGCAGCTACATCCACGAGACGCGCCGCATCGCCGAGACGATTTTGCAGCGCGGCCAGCAGACTTTAGTGTTCGCCAACAACCGTTTGGCGACCGAGATCCTGGTGCGCTACTTAAAAGACTCCTGCGAGCGCGGCAACGTGCCGGCCGGGGCGATTCGGGGTTACCGCGGCGGCTATCTGCCGCGGGAGCGGCGCGAGATCGAGCGGCAGTTGCGCGACGGCGAGATTCTTGGCGTCGTGGCCACCAACGCGCTGGAGCTGGGCATCGACATCGGCTCGCTCGACGCCGTGGTGCTGGCCGGCTATCCGGGTACGATCGCCTCGACGTGGCAGCGCGCCGGGCGCGCCGGGCGCCGCCAATCGCTGTCGGTGAGCGTGATGGTGGCATCGAGCGCGCCGCTCGACCAGTACATCGTCGAGCACCCGGACTATTTTTTTGGCTCGCCGCCCGAGCACGCTTTCATTAATCCCGACAATCTCGAAATCCTGGTGAGCCACCTGAAGTGCGCGGCGTTCGAGCTGCCGATTCAAGACGGCGAGAAGTTTGGGCCGCATCCCACCGAGGATCTGTGCAAGTTTCTGGAAGAGGTCGGGGTGCTGCACCATGCCGGGCGGTCGTGGCACTGGACTTCCGAATCCTATCCGGCGGACGCCATCTCACTGCGCACGATCACGAGCGACAACTTTGTCGTCGTGGACATCACCGGCGAGGCGCGGGTGATCGGCGAGGTTGCTTTTCCGGCGGCGCTGACGACGCTGCACAAGAACGCGATCTACCTGCACGAAGGGAAACTGTTTCACGTCGAGCGCTTCGAATACGAAGAGCGCAAGGCCTACGTCAAGCAAGTCGATTGCGACTACTACACCGACGCCATCGATTACACGCAAGTGAAGATTCTCGATTCGTTCGATAGCAGCCCGGCCGGGCCGGCGTTCGCGCATCATGGCGAGGTGCGCATCAACCGCCAGATCGTCGGCTTCAAGAAAATCAAGTTCTATACGAACGAGAACGTCGGCGCGGGCGACCTTTCGATGCCGGAGCAGGAGATGCACACCACGGCGTTCTGGCTGTCGTTCCCGGCGGCGTTTCTCGGGAGTTTGACGCAATACAACCCGACCGAAAAGCAGAACGGCGTGGTTGGGCTCGGCAACGTGCTGCGCACGGTCGGCGCGCTGCTGTTGATGGCCGACCCGCGCGACCTGGGCGTAGCGGCCGGCAGCCGCCACGAAGATCAAACGGGCGCCGCCGAGCCGGATCTGTTCCTCTACGACACATTCCCGGGAGGCATCGGGCAAAGCGAGCCGCTGTTCAAGATGCACCGCGATTTGCTGGCGAAGGCGCGTGAACTGCTGAAGGCCTGCCCTTGCGAGGAGGGCTGCCCGTCGTGCGTGGGGCCTCCAGGCGAGGTGGGCGCGGGCGCGAAGGAAGTGGCGTCGCGGCTGGTTGCCGAGTTATTAGTGGCGCCGGAGAAGGCGGCCGCGGCCGGGTAGTGAAGAGGGCAAGAGAATCGGTCAGGGCATACGCGGGAAGCATCGATCGCGCAAGCGATCCGAGCCCTACCCGCAAGGGTGGGGTGCTTGATTGGTTGTCGACAGCGGCTTTCGGTCAAGAAGAGCCCGTACGCGAACAGGTAGACGACAGTGCGGTGTTGAGTCATGCACCCGGTGAATTTGTCGGTACCCTCGCCGGCAAGGTCTGGCAAGCGCCCCTCTCTTGCGGATGGGCTCGGATCGCCTCACGGCGATGGTAAAGAACTTCGGACGATGAGTAACCCCGAACGCAGCGACGATTTATGAAGCCGATCACCAAAGCCGACATCGATCGCCTGCGTCGCAAAATCAATCGCGTCTCGGGGGGCCGCATGGAGCCGAGCCCGGCAGTGCCGCACCTTTCGATTGACGACGAGAGCCTTCCGCTAACCGCACCAGACCGCGGTTCAACAGCCACGTCATTCGGCGCCAAGGCCAACGGATCGATTTCCCTTCCCGCCACGGACGACTCGCCTGCGACGGATGCTCCGTTCCACTACGACGCCGACAAACTGCTCGACGGCGAGGTGATCGAAAACGCCTGGGGAACTTATTTCCTCTCCGAGAGATTCTATCCGGGGCACAAGCGGCACGGCTCGATCGACATCTCGCACTTGGGAGAGCTGCCGGGCGAATGGCTCAGCGGCCTGTCGAAGGGCGAAATCCCGCCTCACGACCCCAGCCGTTGGGCGTTTTTGGATACGGAAACGACAGGCCTTGCCGGCGGCACGGGCACCTGCGCGTTTCTGGTCGGCGTCGGCACCGTCGAAGACGGCGGCTTTCGCGTGCGGCTGTTCTTCATGCGCGACTACGACGAGGAAGCGGCGATGCTCGCCGGCCTGGCCGATTTTCTGCGATGGTACGACGTGCTGGTGACCTACAACGGCAAGGCCTACGATGCTCCGCTGCTCGAAACCCGCTACCGGCTGGCGCGGCGGCCGTTTCCGCTCGAACGCATGTTTCACCTCGATCTGCTGCACGGCGCGCGGCAGTTGTGGAAGCTGCGGCTGCAGAATTGCCGCTTGATGGAGCTCGAAGCCGAGATTCTGGGCGTGCTGCGCGAAGGCGATCTGCCGGGCGAGCTGATCCCTTACTACTACTTCGAATATCTGCGCACGCGCCAGGCTTTTCGGCTCGTCCCGCTGTTTCACCACAACGTGATCGACATCGTCTCATTGGCGTGCTTGACCGCGGTCGTCCTGCCGGCGTTCGCTTCGCCTACCGATACCCGGCTGCGACACGGGGCCGAGCTGCTCGGCTTGGCGCGATGGCTTCGCAGGTCGAATCAGCACGAGCCCGCATTGGAGCTTTATCGGCGCTCGATCGACGTCGGGCTGCCCGATAGCGAGTTGTTTCCGGCGCTCTGGGAATCAGCGCTGATCGAGAAGCGCGTAGGACGCCATGAGGCGAAGGCGGCGATCTTGACCGATCTCAGTGCTGTGAAAAATCCCTTCCGGCAGGCGGCTTTTGAGGAGCTGGCCAAACATTACGAGCGGCAGGAGAAACAGCTCGATCGGGCCCTTGAGATGACCGAAGCAGCGTTGCGGATCGAGGCGACGGAGGGGCTGATTGTGAGGCGCGACCGGCTTACGCGCCGCATCGAGCGGCAGGCTGGGAAGCAACCCAAACGGCTGTTTCAGCAGGCTTGAGCTTTGCTCTCGCGGATTTGTCGATGAGCAACTGCGATCGGACCCTGACGAGCCGATCGCAGATAAGAGGACCGGTACTTTGCCGGCCCTTCGGCCGCGGGCCGATGGCCTTGCAGTCAACAACATCGGCAGCTCTCGCCATCGTTTCTCGGTACGCGAAAGCTCTTGGTCGCCGCTCCGCGGCGAAGGCCCGGCAAAGTACCGGTCCTCACGATTTGCCGCGCGGTTTCTAGCAGACTACGTTCTCGTTGTATGTGCCGTAGACGCCGCGCAGGGTATCGGAAATCTCGCCAACGGTCGCCCAGTTCTCGACTGCATCCAGGACCGCGGGCATCAGGTTTTCTTGCGATGCGGCGGCGTCCTGCAGGCGCTTCAGGGCTTCCTTCACTCCCGGCTCGCTGCGTGACTGACGAAACTGGCGAAGTTCTTCGCAGCGCGCGCTTTCCGCCGCAGCGTCGATTCGCAGGATGGGCACGGGCCGCTCCTCCTCTGCCCGAAAGACGTTGACCCCGACCAGTTTTTGCTCGCCGGATTCCACTCGCTTCTGATACTCATACGCCGAGCTTTGAATCTCGCGCTGGATGAAGCCCTGTTCAATCGCCGCCACTGTGCCGCCAAGCGCTTCGATGCGGGCGAGATATTTCTGGGCGCCATCCTCGATCTCGTCGGTCAGGCTCTCGATGCAATACGAGCCGCCGACAGGATCCGCCGTCGAGGTGACGCCGCTTTCGTGCGCGATCACCTGCTGCGTTCTGAGCGCAAGCCGCGCTGACTCCTCGGTCGGCAGCGCCAAGGCCTCGTCGAAACTGTTGGTGTGCAGCGATTGCGTTCCGCCCAGCACCGCCGCAAGCGCTTCGTACGTCGTACGCACAACGTTGACGTAAGGCTGTTGCGCCGTCAGGCTCGAGCCTGCCGTCTGCGCATGGAAGCGCATCTTCATCGAGCGCGGGTCGCGGGCGCCGAAACGGTCGCGCATCAGGTGCGCGTAAAGGCGCCGCGCCGCGCGAAACTTGGCGATCTCTTCCAAAAAATTGCGGTCGCAACTGAAGAAGAACGATAAACGCGGCGCGAAGTCGTCGATCTCGAGCCCTGCCTTCAGCGCGGCCTCGATATAGGCGATGGCATTCGCCAGCGTAAACGCGACTTCCTGCACGGCTGTCGCGCCGGCTTCGCGCATGTGGTACCCGCTGATCGAAATCACGTTCCACTGCGGAACCTCGCGGCCGGCCCACGCGAACAAGTCGGTAACGATCCGCATCGACGCCTTGGGCGGATAGATAAACGTGCCGCGCGCGATGTACTCCTTGAGAATGTCGTTCTGAACCGTGCCGCCGAGCCGCGCCGCATCAATGCCGCGTCTTCGCGCGGCGGCCACATACAACGCGAGCAGGATCATCGCCGTCGAGTTGATTGTCATCGACGTGGTGACCTCGCCCAGCGGAATCCCTTCGAAGAGGGTTTCCATGTCGGCGAGCGAAGAGATAGCGACGCCGGCCCGGCCCACTTCGCCCAGCGCGAGCGGATGGTCGGAGTCGTACCCCATCTGGGTCGGCAGATCGAAGGCCACCGACAGCCCGGTAATGCCCTGCGACAGCAGGTAATGGTAGCGGCGGTTGGATTCAGCGGCGTCGCCGTAGCCGGCGTACTGCCGCATCGTCCAGAGCCGGTCACGGTACATGCCGGGATGCACGCCGCGGGTATAGGGGAATTCACCGGGGTCGCCGAGCCGATCGGCATAGTCGATCTCGCGGGGTGGGTAGTGTTGTTTCACGGAAGGGTCGCGCCGCAGCCGCTGAAATGCGCGGGCTACTTCTGGCTGCGCGATACCCGGCGGGCGCGCAGAAACGAGGAGATACCGAATCCGCCCAACATCAGCACGAACGCCAGCACGGCCAGGAACTCCATGATCTGGCGCATGCCCGACTCTTTACTCAGCGACCGGATGCTGCCGACCAACCCCTGATTGCCGACGATAAACCACAAGGCGAGGGCCAGGAACACAAACCCGGTGACCTCGTGGAACAGTTCCCGGGCGATCCGCCAAAATTTGGGAACGACCTTGCGGAATTCCCCGAAGGCCGCCCCCGCCGCTCGTATGAGCTCCATATAGCTAGCTCATCCTAACAAAGGGCCGCCGCACAGCCAAGGAGGGCTGGACCTCAAAGGGTGCGGTTCGGTCTCTCACTTCACGAACGTGGCCTCGACGCCGGCGGATCGCGCCACTTCCTCGGCGGCGCGGTAGCCGCTGCGGACGGCTCCTTCCATGGTGGCGGGCCAGCCGGTATTGGTCCAGTCACCGGCCAGAAACAGATTCGGGTAGATCGTTCTGGTGTCGGGCCGCTGCGATTCCAAACCCGGCACCGCGGAATAGGTCGCCCGCGCTTCCTTAACCACGTGAGAGCGGACGAGCCGTGCACCAGCGGCTTGTGGAAAGAATTCCCGAAGCTCCTCGTAAGCCATTTCCACGATGTCGGCCTTCGATTTGTCGAGCAGCGAACGCGAGGCGCTCACCACCGCCAGAAAGTAGGTTTCCGATTTGCGAAACAGCCACTGCAAGGTGCGGTCGAGCAGCACCGCATGGGGCAACTCGGTCAGCGGCCGGTCATACCACAAATGAATGCCCGTGATGGGCGAGTGCTCGAATTTCTCGACCCGCGGCCGCAACGCGGGCACCAGTTCGTGGACGCGCTCGAACGGCACGGCGCTGATGTAGAAATCGGCCTGGCCGTCGGCGGGATCCATCCGTTCGAGGGTAGAGCGAAGATGCACGTGGACGTCGGGGCCGAGCCGGGCTTCGAGCGCGGCGGAATAGAGATCGGCCAAAGGCACGGCCGGCACGCCCATTTCATAGCCATGGCGGCTCGCCAGCATGCCCTGCCAGAAAACCTGAAAGGCCGGCAGCGCCGACGCCTGCTCGGGCTCTTCGTTGAGCGCGCTTACCAGGATCGGCCGCCAAAAACGCTCGACGGCGATCGGAGTCATCTTTTTTTCGGCGAGCCACTGGCTCATCGTGAATGTGTCGAGGTCGCCGCGGCGTCGTTCGCGCATCAAGGCCGCCAACGCCCGCATGACGCGCCAGCGGTCGCCCGCGGGGAGCGCCTGGAAGCGCAGGAATGAGCCCATCATGTGCAGCGGGGCGGGCAAAAACCCCGGCGCGAGCACGTCGACCGCGCCTCCGGGGCGGACGAAATTCAGCCGGTCATAGAAGCGGATTTTGTCTTCCACGCCGCAGCGGCGATAGAAGTCGATCAGGTTGTCACAGCAGCGCAGCAGGACGTGCTGGCAGTTATCGATGCGTTCGGAATCCGGCTGCGAAGGGGAAAGCGGAAACGACGTCGCGCGGCCGCCCAGGAAAGGCCGCGCCTCGTGCAAATCGACGCGAAAGCCGAGCGACCCCAGCGCGGCGGCCGCGGCCAAACCAGCCAAGCCGCCGCCCGCTATCCTCACGCGGGGAATGGCAGGGCTCCTCCCGTCCATCTGGATCGCGCCGCGCGCAGCACGATCCAGGTTTTTTCCGCGGCTGTCAGCCGTGGACGCGCCGCGAAAACGTCATAGCCCATGCGCTGAATGCGGTGCAGAATTCCCTTATAGATCGCCACCATCGCCCAAAACGCGGGACGGCACGCTGGGCGAATCATTCCCAGCAACGGCGCCGCCTCCTCGTAGTAGCTGTTCGCGCGCTCCCATTCGAATTCCATGAACTCGCGAAACCCCGCGCCAGGCCGGGCCTGCAACAGATCTTCCGGCTTCAAGCCGAAGCGCGCCAGGTCTTCCTCGGGAAGGTAGAGCCGGCCGAGATCAGCGTCTTCAGGGATGTCGCGCAGAATGTTGGTCAACTGAAAAGCGATGCCGCATTTTTCAGCCAGCGGCAGCGCGGCCTCCGATTCGTATCCAAAAATGTGGATCGTCGTCAGGCCCACGACGGAAGCTACCTGATAGCAATAGCGGTACAGCTCGTCGAAGGTGTGATAGCGGCGCGGCGACAGATCGCGGCCTACGCCTTCGATCAACTCGAAACAATATTCGGGCGGGATGCTGTATTTGCGAACGGTATGGTGAAACGCCGGGAGAATGCGATCGTCGCCGTAGCGGCCTTCAAGAGCAGTCTGAAACGCAGCCTTCCAGGTCGCAAGCCGCGCAGCCCGGTCGGCGCTCGCCGCCTTGGGCCCGGCACCGTTACGCAGCGAAGCCTCGCCCGTGATGTCGTCGGCGATGTCATCGGCGTGGCGCATGAACGCATAGACCGCGCACATCGCGTCTCGCTCTTCTCGAGGCAGCAGCAGAAACGAATAGTAGAAGTTCCGAGCCCGGGACCGCGCGGTCGTGCGGCAGTAAGCGAACGATTCCTCAACGGTAGGCATGCTGCGCCTCCCGAAGCGGCTTGGGCATGGCGCGGCGGCCTAGCGCTTTCAGCAGCAGCACGCCCTTGGCGGCTTTGCCGATCACGGGCCGTTGAGCGATAACATCGTAGTTCTGGGCGGCGATGCGATCGAGGATCGCCATGCCGCCGCGGCTAAACAAATCCAAGTCCACCGCGAGGCGTCGATCGACGCTATCGACCAGCGGCAGCCCCTTGAGGAACAGTTCGCGCGCGCGGCCGCCAAGATCTTTCAGCACGGCTCGAAACGGCTCGCTGGCCTGGCCTTGCGCGATGTCGCGTTCCAAAGCCTCGACAGAATAGCGATGTTTCGCCATGGCGTCGAGCGGAATGTAGACGCGGCCTTTTTCCCAGTCGCGCCCGACGTCCTGCCAGTGATTGGCGAGCTGCAGCGCCGTACAGGTGAAATCCGACAACTCGCGGCGCTGGTCATCGGTGTAGCCGCAAAGGTGCAGCACCAGCCGGCCGACCGGATTCGCCGAGTAGACGCAGTATTCGAGCAACTGATCCCAGCTCTGGTAGCGTGTGACCGTCTGATCTTGCACGAAGGCGTGAATCAAATCCGCGAACGGCTGCTGGGGCATGCCGAAGCGCTCGACCGTCGTGCGCAGGGCCACAAAAACGGGGTGCCGGGCTTCGCCAGCGTACATCGCCGCCAGCCCCAGCCGCCACTCCTCGAGCAATTCCAGGCTGCGCAGCGGATCGCCAATCTCGTCGCCGAGATCATCGGCCCAACGGCAGAAGGCGTAGAGGTTATAGAAGTCCTGGTGCAAACGGCGGGGAAGCAGAAAACTCGCGACGTGAAAATTCTCGTAGTGCGACCGCGCAAGCCAGCGCGTGTAGGCGAGCGATTCATCGAGCGGCCACGGATCGGCGCCGGCGCCGTTGTAGACAACGTAGTCGGCGGGTAAGAGGAAGCGGCGCACGGCTATTTGCTTTGAGAGACGCTCAACCTCCCGTGAAACCGTCTCGGACAGCGTTACTTCGCCCAGGGAAGGATCGCTGTTTTCAAGTGCCCGTTGTGGCTCATCATGTGCTGAAAGACTTCGAGCAACTTCGTCAGCGGGGCGTCGTTGATGACGAAATCCGACGCTTGAATCTGCCGCCGGCTCACCAGGTCGAGCGCCTGCCGGATGTGGCGGGGCGTGTGATGGAAGCTCGATTTCAGGTTGATCTCGGAGTAGTGAATCTGAGACGTATCTAGACAAACCTGGCTGTCGCGCGGGCAGCCGCCGAAGAAATTCACCGTGCCGCCGCTGCGTACCATCTGCATCGCCGCGCGCCAGGCGTGCGGGGAGCCGACCGCTTCAATGACGACATCGGCGCCGCGCCCGTCCTCGGTGCAGCGGCGAACCGAGTCCACCGCGTCATCGTCGGGACTCGATGTGATGAGATACTCCGCGCCCATGCTCTCGGCGCGGGCAAGCTGCGTGGGACGCCGGCCGACTGCGATCACGCGCGCTCCCGCCAGTTTCGCCAAACGCACAAACATCAAACCGATCGGGCCCAAGCCAATGACGGCGACCGTATCGCCTTCGGCAAGCTCTGTCTCTTCCAGCCCTCGGAGCACACACGCCAGCGGCTCCACCATCGCCGCCTCGCGGTAATCCACGTCGTCGGGAATCTGGTGCGTATTGCACTCGACGATGCGGCCGGGAATGCGGACATACTCGGCGTAGGCGCCGTTGTTGAACAGCAGATGCTCGCAAAGGTTCTCGCGGTTGCGGCGGCAGAAGAAGCAATCGAAACACGGCGCCGAGTTGGCGGCTACGACGCGTTGGCCGACCTCGAAGCCACTGACCTTCGAACCCAGCGCGACGATGTCGCCGGCCAGCTCATGGCCCAGCACGGCGGGCGGCTGAATCATCCGGGCGTGGTGCCCGCGGCGAAAGACTTTCAGGTCGGTCCCGCAAGTAAGAGCAACCTGCACCTTCACCAGAAGGTCGGTGGGTCCGGGTTCGGGCACGGCTACCGGCTCGACCCGGAGTTCCTCTTTGCCGTGGAGAACGGCGCCCAGCATTGTCTCTTTCAATGTCGTTACCTCTGCGGATGCACGATCAGCTTCAACGACCCGTTCGTCGGGTGGCAGGCGATCCGCATACCCTGCTCCATTTCCTCGAGCGGCAGCCTGTGCGAGATCAGATCTTCGACCGGGAACTGCTTTTCCCAGACAATGTCGGCCGACTCCTGTTGCAAGTCGACGGACGCGCTATAGGACCCGAAAAGGGTCCTCTCGGCTACGCAAATACTGGCACCGGCCAGCGTGAAGGCCTCCTGGACCGACGTCTGCGCAAACAACAAGATACGCGCGCCCGGCCGCGATGCATCCACGGCCTGCTCGACGATGTTCGGAGCCGAGGTCGCCACGATCACAACATCGGCGCCCCGCCCTTCCGTTACCGCGCGCATCGCCGCGCTCACGTCGGTGTCGCCTGGGTCCCAGGCCTCCTGCGCACCGAGGCGGCGCGAAGCGTCGAGCCGCGCAGGGATCCTATCCGTCGCGTACAAGCCTTCGATCCCGCTACGCCGCAGCAGCATCGTGAACAGCAGCCCGATGGGACCCTGCCCCAGAATCAATACCGTCTCATCGGTCCGGACCGCCGCCTTCGCCAAGGCCTTCAAACACGTATTGACCGGCTCGACGAAACTGGCGCGGTCAAAGCTAACGTCATCCGGAAGCTTCACTACGCCGCGCCGGACCACCCAGTCCATCACGCGAACATACTGCGCGAAACCGCCGCCCGCCGGCTCAAAGCCGGCCGTGATGCCAACGCGCTTGTAGGTGGCGCACTGCGCGTAGTCCCCGCGGCGGCAGTAGAAACATTGCTGGCAGGGGATATGGTGAAACAGGCAGACTCTATCGCCGGGAACGAACCCCGCAACCTCTGCCCCGGCCGCCACCACCACCCCTGCGGTTTCATGCCCGTAAACTCGCGGCGGAGGAAGCAGATCGTATTGAATCTTCTTGAGATCAGTATGGCATATGCCGCAGGCCTCGACCCGCACCAACAGCTCGCCGCGTCCGATGACCGGCACGGGGATCTGTTCGACGCTGACCCGGCTCTGGCCGCGATACACGCTCGCGGACATGTACTCGGGAATCGCCGGGGGGGAAGCGCTCATGGTCGGCTCAGATTGGGAAGCGGCACTGCTCGATGAAGGCGGCCAGATTCCGGGACGCTTTGTCGGCGGCCCGTTTCAGCTCCATCAGGTGCCGCCAACGCCGGGGACTGATCCCCGCCTGGGCGGCAATGCGCCATCCGGAAAATGTTCCGTCCGGGCGCCGGGCGGCGTTGAAATCCACCTCGAACGACGTGCGGGCGTCGTCGCTGATGGCGCGAACGCAATAGAACGGCAGTCGCCGGGCTTGTGCGGCCTTGGCCAGCGCCGCCGCCTCCATGTCCACGGCGTCAGCTCCCATTTCGCGCAAACGCGCTTTGGCGGCCGCGTCTTGCGCGACCGAATCGACCGTCACCAGACGGCCGTGGGCCGACGACTCGGCACACTCCGGTAACTTTACAGAATACTCCACTCCGGCGCTAAACTCTAGCACCGTTTCGGCCAGGAAGACGTCGCCCACCCGCAGCCCGGGGTCCAATCCGCCGGCGAAACCTGTCGAAACCACGGCGGATACCGACCCAATCCGGCAGACCTGGTCCAGCGCCGCAAGGGCGTTCGAGCGGCCGGGACCGTTAGCCGCCAGCAGCACTTGCACGCCGTTAAAAACCCCGGTCGCGGCCCAGCGCACGCCGATCGTGGCGGGCCGCAGGCTCCAGCGCGAGCGGTCGAAGCCGGCGAATTCGCGCCGGTCGGCCGCGATCATTAGCAGTAATGGTGTTTCCGGAACCACTCGACAGCTCTGCGCAGGGCGTCCTCGACGGGCCCGGGCTGATAGCCAAGCTCCCTTTGCGCTTTATCTGTTGAAACGAACATTTTGTGGCGGGCCATGCGCACCGCCTCCAGCGGAGCTCGCGGCTCCTTGCCGGTGAGGCGGGATGCCGCGGCCTCGCCCAGTCCAAATCCAAGCGCCATCCAGTAGGGTAGCCGCAGTCGCGGCGCGGGCCGGCCCGACAAGACGCCGAGGGTCTCGAAGATCTCCCGCAAGGTCATGTTCCGGGCGCCGAGAATATAGCGCTCCCCCGCTTCGCCCTTTTCGGCCGCCAGCAGGTGGCCAGCCGCAACATCCCGCACGTCAACGAGGTTTAAACCCGTATCAACGTAGGCGGGCATCGCGCCGCGCAGGAAGTCGACGATGATCTTGCCGGTTGGCGTGGGTTTGAGGTCGCCCTCGCCGACCGGAGCCGTGGGATTTACGATCACTACCGGCAGCCCCTCAGACGCGAATTTCAGGGCTACCTGCTCCGCCTCGAATTTCGACCGCTTATAGGGGCCGGACATGTCTTTGATGGAAACCGGGGAATCTTCCGAGCCTAGGGTTCCGTCCTTCGGAAAGCCGAGCGCACCAACGGTAGACGTGTAAACGACTTTCTCAATTCCGGTCTCAGCCGCCACCTGGAGAATCTTGCGCGTGCCTTCCACGTTGGAACGATAAATTTCCCCAGGGTCTTTGGCCCACAGCCGGTAGTCCGCCGCCACATGGAAGAGGCGCGTGCAACCCCGAAACGCCTTCCGAAGGGTCGAGACTTCGCACAAATCACCGATTGCCCGCTCCACGCGGAGATCTCCGATGCAGGAGAGGTCGCTGGTGGGCCGCACGAGTACGCGAACGGCTTGACCGCGAGCGACCAGAAGACGTGCCACGTGGCCGCCAATGAATCCCGAGGCCCCGGTTACGAGGATCACGATCGGTTGCCGCGTGGATAGTCATCCGGAGCAGGCGCGTTGACAGGCTGTTGAAGAGAGTATTTCAGCCGCAGATGAACGCAGATGGACGCAGATAAACCGCGTGTTTTCCATCTGTGTTCATCTGCGTTCATCTGCGGCTTCGAAATCTTCAACTCTCCGTCAGGGTGTTTTTCGATGAGCGGGACCCTGCTTCGCGGGGCCAGCGAAAATGGTCCCAACCCCAGTGAGCTACCCATTGCAGCCAAACATTTCGCGCGACTACGAAAGCGCCCAGGCCAGCATCTTGAAGCTGTCGCCGAGCTTGGCGTTGACGCCGAAGGCGGCGGAAGGCTCGTAGCCGCAGTGCACCATGCAGTGCTCGCAGCGCGCATCGTTGCCGCGCCCGTATTGTTCCCACGGCGTCTGGCTCATCAGGTCTTCGAAGCTTTCCCAATGCGCGTCGGTGATCAGGTAGCAGGGGCCTTTCCACCCTCGGATGTTGTAGGTGGGGTTGCCCCAGGCCGTGCACGGCAGATCGCGGTTTCCCTTAAGGAAATCCAGATAGGCGGGCGAGCTGTTGAGCTTGAACTTGCGGAACAGGCGATCGACTTCGCGGAATTTCTCATGCACTTCCTCGCGGGTGAGGAAGATCTCGCGCGTATCGACGGCGCTGTAGCCGTAGGCCGGCGACAGCATGTGGCCGTCGACGCCGAACTGCTGCAAGTACTCAAACAGCTCCTCGATCTCGCGCATATCGGTTTCGCGATAGATCGTCGTGTTGGTGCAGACCATGAAGCCGGCCTTCTTCGCCGCCTTGATGCCCTCGACCGCTTCGTCGAACACGCCTTCGCGCTCGACGGCGATATCGTGCGTTTCGCGCAAGCCGTCCAGATGCACGTTGAAAAAGAAGCGCGGGTAGGGACGGAACTGGCCCAGACGGCTGACGATGTACATGCCGTTGGTACAGAGGTAAATGTGCTTGCCGCGATCGAGCGCCGCTTCGACCAACTCACCGAGCTGTGGATACATCATCGGCTCGCCGCCGCAGATCGAAACGATCGGCGCGCCGCACTCGTCGATCGCCCTCAAGCATTTGTCGAGGGGCATGCGCTCGGTGATCGTCGATTCATACTCGCGAATGCGTCCGCAGCCGGTGCAGGTGAGATTGCAGGCGTGCAGCGGTTCGAGCATCAGCACCAGAGGAAAGCGCCGCCGCAACATCGGATGGTTGCGCATGCCCTCCGCGGCCGCCTGGTTCGATGCGCCATTGCCGTCACCCGGCGTTGCGTGACCGCCATGAAAGATCGGGAGCGGATTCGCCGGCCGCGGCGAGACGGAGGGATCACGCTGCCATTCAGGCCGTGGAAACAGCCGGTTCTTGGCGACATACGCCGCCATCTTGGCCGTCATGGAGATAGGAAATCTCATCGTCGATCCGTCGATGCCTTCGGGCGCCAGCCGTTGTGCCAGGGTGTGCCAGGGGGACCGGCTTCGTATGTTTACTCCTATAATCGCGGGGCGCATGACTGTCCCCGTCCAAGCGCCCTACAGGGAAAAATTCAGGGCCGCAGATGAACGCAGATGGCAGACGAAACTCATCGGCGTCCATCCGCGTGCGTCTGCGGCTGAACTCTATCTTCTCCATGCCGCTGATGCGCGAAGCCTCCTCCATTAGAATGCGCGCGGCCGTTGCGCTCTTCGACCGCTTTGGAATGCTCCCGCAGATACGCCTGATACTTCGCAAGCGCCATCAACGGGAAGTATTGCGGGTAGAGGTGATACTTTAAATAGAAAACCCGCGGGAAACCCGTTCCCGTGAACGCCTCTTCGCTCCACGACCCGTCGACCTTCTGGCTTTCCAGCAGGTAGCGAACACCGAGCCGCACGCTGCCGGTCTCGTAATCTCCTGTCGCGAACAAGCCGAGTAAAGCCCAAGCGGTCTGCGTCGGCGTACTGTCGCCCTGAATCTTTTCACGCGCGTCGTCGTAGCTGGCGCAACTCTCGCCCCAGCCGCCGTCGGCGTTTTGAATCGAGCGCAGCCACTCGCCCGCCCGGATGATGTAGGCCTCGCGCGGATCCTCTCCCGCCGCTTCCAGTCCTCGCAGCGCGAAGCACGCGCCGTAGATGTAGTTCACGCCCCAGCGGCCGTACCAACTGCCGTCTTCCTCCTGCTGCTTGCGGAGAAATTCGACGCCGCGCCGCACCGCCGGGTGCTGCTTGCCCGGCCCGCGGCGGCAGATCGCTTCCAGCACCCGGCCAGTGATATCGGCGCAGGTGGGGTCGAGCATGGCGTTATGGTCGGCGAACGGAACGTGCGTGAGGATCTGCGAGTTGTTGTCAACGTCGAACGCGCCCCAGCCGCCGTCGCTCGATTGCATGCTCAGCAACCAGTCAAACGCTCGCTGCTCGGCGGCTTGCTGCGCCTCGGGGTCGCTGCCGCGCGCGAATTCCATCGCGAGCAAAACCTTGGCGGTGTCGTCGGTGTCGGGATAAAACTCGTTGGCGAATTCGAAATACCAGCCGCCCGGCGCCGCTTTGGCATTCTTCACCGCCCAGTCGCCGTAGCCGCGGACTTCCTTGGCCAGGAGCCAGTCGGCGGCGCGCCTCAGCGCGGAGCGCACCTGTTCGTCCTGGTCCGCCAGCGCGGAGCCCAGCGCATAGCAGGTCAAAGCGGTATCCCAGACGGGCGACAGACAGGGCTGCAAGCGCAGCGTATCGCCATCGTCGATGACGAGTTTTTCGAGATTCGCCAGCTCGCGCCGCATGACGGGATGGTCGAGTCCATACCCCAGCTCGCTGAGCGCCATGATGCTGTTGAGTTGGCCGGGGAAAATCGCTCCCAACCCATCGGACGCTTCGAGATGCCGCAGCATCCAATGCGCTGCCGCGTCCACGGCCTTATCCCGCGCCGGACGGAAATCGGTGCGCTCCCAAACTTTCAAAGCCCGATCCACCCACAGGAAGAAATTGCGCCAGCTCAACACCGGCGGCTTCGGCGGCTCGACGCCGGAGAAAATCTCGGCGAGGCTCAGCCCGGCGGGCGCGGGCCGCGACTTGTGACGCGCGCCGACGATTGCCAGCGGCGCCAGAATCGCGCGGCTCCACGACGACATCTGGTAGATGTTGAAGTGCGCCGTCTCGGGCAGTAAAAAGAACTCCGGCGGAATCGTCGGCGTCTTCGCTCGCGGGTAGAGCCCGAAATAGCTGAGATAGATTTTTGTGTAGCTGTTGCACGCCTCGACGCCCCCGAGGCTCAATATGCAGCGGCGCGCTTTCTCGATCAGCGGATGGCCGCTCTCAAAGCCCGCCAGGCGAAGAGCGCAGTAGGCCTTCACCGAGGCGTTGACGTTGGCCGGCCCGCCGGCGTAAAGGCTCCAGCCGCCATTGGTTGACTGGCCTTTGAGGATGAATCGCGCCGCGCGCTGCACGCGGCCGCGCGTCGGCGGATCCCAGCATCCGGCGGCGTCCGGGGGATAGAGCCAAAGCTGTAGCAGGATGTAGTCGGATTCGAGCGTCTGGTCCGCTTCCAACTCGCCCATCCAATAGCCCTGCGGGGATTGCCTGGCGAGCAGGAAGTCCGCCGCGCGACGGGTCACCGTAGCCAGATCGCGAGCCGGCTCCGCCTTAGCCGGCGCAAGGGCTGCCGCCAGGCCACCGTTTTGAAAGGGCGTCATAGGTCCGCTGCGACAACCTGTGCTTCAACCGTCGTGCCCAATGGCCAGGCTTTGGTCAACGTTGCTTCGAGTTCTCAAAACGACGCGGTTCTCAACGGAAATGGTCAGGAAACCCGAAAGCGGACGCGATCGCCCGCGAGGTCATCCGTTGGCGATTTGCGTGAGCTGCCCGGCATGCGGGGCTAGCTCCGCGGGCAGTGCGAATCGCACGTCTTCTTCTATGACTTCAACTTCTTGCACGTTCGTGTACCCAAGATCGGATAAACGGCTCACGACGCGCTCCACCAGTACTTCCGGCGCGGAAGCGCCGGCCGTGATCGCGACGGAGTTCACGCCCTCGAGCCAAGCCGGCTCGATGCGCATCTCGTCGTCGATCAGATGCCCGCGCAGGCCGGCGTTTTCGCCGACCTCGACCAGCCGCCGCGAGTTGGAACTATTGTCGGAACCCACCACGAGCAACAGTTCCGCGCGCGGCGCAATGTGTTTCACCGCTTGTTGCCGATTCTCGGTCGCGTAGCAGATGTCCTGCGCCGGCGGGCCCTGAATCTTGGGAAATCGCTGCTTCAAAACTTCGATAATGGAGCGCGCATCATCGAGGCTGAGAGTGGTCTGCGTCAGATAGTAGAGATTGTCGGAATCGGAGACCTGGATCTCGCGGGCCTCCTGCGGCGTCGACACAACCAAGGTCTGCGCCGGGGCCTCGCCCAGCGTGCCGATCACCTCGTCGTGATCGCGGTGACCAATCAGAAGGATCGTCGCGCCCGCCGACGCGAATCGAACTGCCTCCAGGTGGACCTTGGTCACCAAAGGACAAGTGGCGTCGATGACATTCAGCTTGCGCTCCATCGCCATCTGGCGCACGGCCGGCGCAACACCATGCGCACTGTAAATAACGCGGCAGTATTGGGGAACTTCATCGAGCTCTTCAACGAATATGGCCCCGCGGCTCGCCAGGTCGCGCACCACGTGGCTGTTGTGCACAATCTCGCGGCGGACGTAAATCGGCGGCCCGAATGCCTTTAGCGCCAAATCGACGATATCGATGGCACGCACCACGCCGGCGCAGAAACCCCTTGGTTTCAGCAGATAGATGCTCTTTGGGGAGTCTCCGTTGGTGGACTGCGGCTGCTCGGATTGGAGCATCTACCCTCGCTTCCGGCGTAGTTTCAAGGCGGCCCTGCGGCGGGATGCCAGCCAATTTCAAGTATAACAAGCGCCCTTCCCCAAACGAGTGCGTGGCGGCTCCTGAAAATGACCATGCTTGGACCATGTTCCCAGGGTCAAGCCCGGGACTTTAGGGACTTTCATGCACGTTGCGAGCCGGTTACCCTGAGGTATCGATGATGGTGCTCCGCTTACTCTCTTGCCTGCTGTTCGCTGCCGCCGCGCTGGCGCAGCAGCCCTATCGCTCCCTCATCATTGACGCTAGCGAGGTGCGTGGCGATATCCGTTTTCATACCGAAGCTACCCTCAACCCCGACGGCGTCGTGGTGCGAGACTACGCCGGATATTTGGCCGCTTTCGGCGATCGAACTCCGGATCGTGTTGTGATACCGGTCGAGCTGGGTCGTGGACGGCAACGTCCAGCGCAGCAAGCTGTTCCCGGAGCCAACCAGGGGCCAAGCGCGGCCGGATGGCCGGTTTTTCCCGACGAGAGTGCGGACGCGCAGGACCCCGCAAGCTATGACTTCCGCGCGGTTGACGCGGTGCTAGCGGCGGCAAGGGCCGCAGGCGCGGCGGTCGTGGTTCGCTTCGATCTTGGCTCCACCGGCGCGGGGGCCAATAGCTTATTCGCGGACGCCGCCCGGCGGGTGGCCTTACATCTCAACGAGGGCTGGGCGCAGGGTCACGGTTTTCGTATCAAGGAGTGGCTTGTCTGCGACGCGGGAGCCGCCAGCCAAGGGGCGCCGCAAGCGATGGAGAATGGCAACCCTCCGGCGGCCGTCGTTGCGTCCGCGATTGTTCAGACTTTGCAGAGCCTCGATCCTTCGTCGTCGGTGGGGCGCTGTTTCCACTGGCGCGATAACTCGTCGGGCCCGGCTGCAACTCTCCCCTTCCTTGAGAAAAGGCCCCAGGGCAGCGGCCTGACAAGCCGGGAGCCCGGCTATTTCTCGTGGGTCTTTGCCGGCGCCGTCGAGGATGCCGCCGAACCCCTGCGTGCGGCTGAGCGACTCCGCAAAGGGCTCGATGACGCCGGACACGCAAGAATCGGGCTTCGCTTATCGACCGCCGAGTTTGGATTATCGGATGCCGCTTCGAGCGCCAGCGACAAAATTGGCAGCGACAAAGCCGGGCAAGCAGCCCGGCTAGCCGCCGCGCTGGTTTACCTTCAGGATGCGCCCGTCCGCGCGATTGCCCTCGATCTGTGGAGCACGCCAAGCGTGGCCCGCGACGAGAAACGCCAGGCTGTGCTGCTGGCCGCGGCCCAATTGATCGAAACACCGCAGCGCCTCGCCGCGGAGGGTAGCGACTCGATTGGCTACGCGTTACTCGCGGGCCGATCTGCCGATCGTTCGAGTGTCCAGATCCTCATCGCAAACGCCCGGCAACTCTCGACGGCCTCCAACACCGCGCAACCGCTGGCCTCCAGCGGCAGATCGTCGAATTCGAGCCAACCCGGTTTCGAGGCTGTCCGCCGGGATGACAACGAGGGCTACGACCTCGAAGTGGCCAACCTGCCGTGGGGAGCCGCCGATTTCGGGGTCTACTGCTACCGCGTCGACGGCGAGCACGCCCTGGACCTGATCTGGGAAGGTGGGGGACGGGGCGGGAGTCTGCGGCTGCGCCGGCAGCTACCAGCCGGGTCCGTTGATCTCGTAGTGCTGGAACAGCAGGACCGCCCCGTGTACGATCGTTTGCCCCGGCGGCGGGAGCGGCGATAATCCTGACCTCCTACTTCTTCGTGTTGCGTGTGGCACGACCACCTCGCTGGACCGCCCAAGCGCGCCCTATCGGTTGATCGGGAAGGTCCGATAAGTAGCGGTGAGCGCCCATGAAGAAGCCGCCGACCCGCTCCCCTGAAACGACCACTCTAGTGGCGCACCTCCGCGACGCCGGCTCCTTGCGGGAGGTGCTTGAGGCCCACCGCGAATGGGTGCAAACCAAAGGTGACCGCGGCACTCGCGCTGATCTTGCCGGCGCCGACCTACTGCAATTCGATCTCAGCGCCGCGCTGCTGCGGGGAGCGGTTTTGTCGGAGGCCTGTCTTCGAGGGGCCTGCCTCAACGACGCGGACTTGACCGACGCCGTGCTCGTGGCGGCTGCTCTCGGAGGCGCCAGCCTCAAGAACGCCCTGTTGCAAGGCGCCGATCTGATGCGCGCCGATCTGGAAGGAGCCACGCTGGCCGGCGCCAATTTGTGGAAAGCGGTTCTCAGCCATGTGAACGCCAGGCTGGCGAATTTCACGGAGGCCGACCTCAGCGGGGCAAGGCTGCACCGGGCAGAGCTCAGGCACGCGGATTTGCAGAAGAGCAATCTGCAAGGCGCCAGTCTGCGCCGGGCCGTGCTCAAGTCGGCGAATTGCGTTCTGGCGGATCTCTCCGGCGCGGATCTGGAAGAGGCCGACCTCGAGCTGTGCGACTTCAGTGGGGCTATGCTGCAGAACGTGCGCTGGGGGAGCGCCAACCTAACGCGCTCCAACCTCGCGAGCGCGAACCTGCGCGGAGGGCATGATCTGACCGGTTCGCAGCTTGCCGCGTCCCTCACCACACGCACGACCATTCTTCCCGACGGCTCGAAAGGCCCCTACCGGCCCGGGTCTGGTGCTGAACGGCCGCGCTCCTGACTTTTGCGTGAGGCTATGGCCGCGCCATCGCGCTGTTCGAGGGGCGGTGCGTTCCGGTCTCGACAGCCCCTACCCGATCGGCGGGGGCTTGCTGAGGGGCCTCCGAGGCGAGGGGGCTGCAGCTCGAAGCTCTATATAAAGCGATTCTCAGGTTCCTGCAATGCGGCGGTGGGAGTAGACCGTCAGCGCGAAACACGCCAGGGCAAGCAGTGCGGCCTCGGGTTGCTGTAGCAGCGAGAGAAAAAAAGCATCCACCAGACACATGCCGCTGATCCACCGTTGAATCGCAGCTTTCGGATCCGCGGGGGTTTTTAGCACGGCCCGCGCGGCCCAGCCCAGCCACAAGAGCAATAACAGGCCGAAAACTATCGGCGCCTCGGATCGCTGTGGCTCCACTACCAGCGCGGATGCGAAGACCGGGGGCGGCAGGGCCAGGGCGAGCCAGCGGCGGGCGTCGAGCGTGCGCGCATTTTCCGAGCGCGCCACGACCGTAATCAAGACCGTGTAGAGCGCCAGTATCCCGGCCAGCCACAATCCGGCGCGGAGATTCCCGGGCCACCCGACGGCGGCCATCCCCACAAGATAAATCGTGCCGCGGCAAGCCCCCATCAGCACGACCGAGGAGGGATGACGCTTATGGAGCAGATCGTAGAGCACGATGAACGCCACGAGCAGGAGCCCAAAATTCAAGGCCTGAGCGCTCGTGTTAGCCAACAGCCCAAGCCCGAGCAAAGCCGACGCAGCCGCAAAGCGCCACGCTTCCGGCAGGCTGATGCGGCCCGAAGGGATCGGCCGCTCCGGCCGCTCGATCCTATCGTGGGAGTGGTCGAAGATGTCGTTTAGCGCCATGCCTGCCACGTAGAGCAGACAAATCGCAACCGCGACGGGCGGGATGCTGGACCAAGAAAACAGCCCGCCGCCCGCGCCCAAAGCGCAACCCACCAGACTGTTCGAGACACACGTCGGCAGGTTCGATACGCGGGCCAGTTCCGCGTAAGCGCGAAACGCTCCAGCGGGTTGCCTCATGCCAAAGGTGTTGTGGCCGCCTGCTGCCGCGCCCAACGCATCTCGTCGGCGATCCCCGTTGCAAGGTCGTCAACTTGAAGCTCGCGAGGCAGTACGCCCCAAGCGTAGGTCTCCACTTCGAAATGTCGCACATCCGAGAAGCGCCGTAGTGCCGCGAGACAATCGAGAACCTCTTGCTGCGTGGTTTCGAGCAGTCCAAAACGCTCCAGAAAAAGGGGAACGTGGAAGTGGACGCGCCATTCGCCGTAGAGGCCCGGGTCGCGCTCAGCCATTTCGAGGGCGCGCGGCAGGTCCTCCACGAACGTCAGCGGGCCGGATGGCGAAGCCGCGGGTTGAATCGCCGTCTGGTGGAGATAGCGGTCTTCGGCGAAGCTGCGCAACTGCTCGATACATGCCGGCCTCTGGCCTTCTTCCAGCCTGCCGAAGGGGACCCGGATCGCCGACGAAAGCTGCACCTTGCCGATCGCGATGCCGGCACGCTGATACCGCTCGAGAACCGCGGCTTGCCCTTCAAACATGACCACCGCGTGGCAAACGTCATGACACACCCGCAGATGCCTGCGGATGGCGCTCTCGGCGTCCGGCGTCAAGACGTGCTCTTCGTAGAACGCGACCAGGTCTTCCGAAGTGGTCAGATAACAGCCGGGCTCGGGCTCCAGATTGAGATGGATCAAGCGGCCGGTCTCCGCCGCGACGCGGGCCATGTGGCCGCTGATCGCGCGCAGATGCTCACCCGCCGCGCGTACTTTCCTGGGAGAATTCCGGAAATCGGTGCCCCAGCCGACCGGAAGCGTAGAGATGCTGCCTTCGCCTCCCTCCGGCAACAGGCAAGCCAGAATGTCCACCAGGTCAATGGTGTACTCCAGCCGCCGCTCGTCGCTCCAGTCGGGCTGATAGACCCGGAATTTCACGACCGGCTGATGAAAATCGCCGTAGGGAAAGCCGTTCAGAGTAAACGGGAGAAGGCCGCGGGACCCAAGCCAGTCGCGCAGCTCAGGTATGCGCTGGCGTTCCAGCACCTCGCGGGCGGCCGCGGCCGCAAGCCATAGCCCCACCCCCATCGGGGCACCTGGGCTGACCAGCCCGCGCACCTTGGCGGCGTAAGTCTCGAGATTAGCGAGTGTCTGCTGGTAGGTCGCACCGGCGTGAACGTTGGTGCAGTATCCCAGGATCGTGCCGGAGCCGAGTACGTCGCGCATGGTTGATTCAGCGGTATTCATCCGTGGCCGGAAGCGCCCGGAGCGGTAAGGCTATCTCTCCAGTATAGTTTTGAGTGCTAATACTACACTCGTAGAGAATTACATTTTAGCAATGAGCCGCGGGGGTATCTGCCGCCATTCCAAGGGGGTAGCGGCTTCCGCGGAGAGAGCCCGGTCCAAGCGCCACGGCTAGTTCGGCACAGAACACCTAACTTGCGATAAAATAAGCGGTTAAATTCGCTTTTTCCGCGGAGGATTCCCTCTTTGGCTGATAACCCTCAGAACCCTCAGCAGATGCCCCTGGGCGGCAATGGCAACCCGGGCGGACTGCTGCCGATCGACATCGAAGTCGAAATGAAAAAGTCCTACCTCGATTACGCGATGAGCGTGATCATCGGTAGGGCGCTGCCGGACGCGCGCGACGGCCTCAAGCCGGTGCAGCGGCGCATTCTCTACGGCATGCTCGAAGCCGGGCTGCGCTCCAATCGCGCCTACCGCAAGGCCGCCAAGATCGTCGGCGAGGTGATGGGAAACTATCACCCCCACGGGGACGCTTCCCTCTACGACACGCTGGTGCGCATGGCGCAGCCCTTCAGCATGCGCTACACGCAGGTGGACGGCCAGGGCAACTTTGGCTCCGTTGACGGCGACCCGCCCGCAGCCATGCGGTACACCGAAGCGCGGTTAACGGCCTTCGCTGAGGCGCTGCTCGAGGATATCGACAAAGACACCGTCGACTTTCGGCCCAACTACGACGACTCGACGGTGGAGCCCGAGTATCTGCCCGGGGCGGCGCCCAATCTTTTTATTAACGGCGCCAGCGGTATCGCGGTCGGCATGGCGACGAATATACCGCCGCACAATCTCACCGAGATGATCGACGCGGCGGTTTATCTGGTCCTGAATCCCAAGGCCACACTCGACAAGCTGCTGCAGTTCGTCAAAGGACCGGACTTTCCGACCGGAGGCATCCTGTGCGGCAACGCGGGGGCGCTACAGGCCTACAAGACCGGCCGGGGCCATATCACCGTACGAGCACGAGCAGCCTTCGAGCCGATCAGCAAGGACAGACAGGCGATCATCATCACCCAAATTCCGTATCAGGTCAATAAGTCGCGGCTGATCGAAGCCGCCGCGGGGATGGTGAACGACAAGAAACTGGAAGGCATTTCCGACATCCGCGACGAGAGCGACCGCGACGGCATGCGCATCGTGTTCGAGCTGAAGCGCGGCGAAGAGCCCGAGGTGGTGCTCAACAACCTCTACAAGCACACCCAGCTTCAGGCCGGCTACGGCATCATCATGCTGGCCATCTTGAACGGACAGCCGCGCGAGTTGGGCCTGCTCGAGTATTTGAATTCCTTTGTCGACCATCGCATCGACATCGTTCAGCGCCGCACCAACTACCTGCTGCGAAAAGCGCGTGAACGCGAGCACCTGTTGCTCGGCTTCCAAAAAGCGCTGGATCATATCGATGAAGTCATCAAGCTGATTCGCGCTTCCAAGAGTCCGGTCGAGGCGCGCCAGGCGTTGATCGACCATTTCGAGTTCACCGAGCGCCAGGCGCAGGCCATCATCGAGCTGCAGTTGCAGCGCTTGACCGGCATGGAGCGCCAGAAAATCATTGATGAGCTGCTCGAGATCCAGACGCGGATTGCGGAATACCTCGAGATCCTAGGCTCCGACGAGGTGCTGCGCAAGCTGATCGTCAAGGAGCTGCGCGAGATCAAGAAGCGGTTCGGCGACGAGCGGCGCACCGAAATCGGCGAGGAGACCGGGGACATCTCGGTCGAAGACCTGATCGCCGACGAGGACATGGCCATCACGGTCACGCACAACGGCTACATCAAGCGGACGCCGCTCGACACCTACCGCAAGCAGACGCGCGGCGGACGCGGCCGCATCGGCATGGGCACGCGCAACGACGACTTCGTCGAGTATCTGCTGGTCGGCTCGACCCACTCCTACGTGCTGGTGTTCACCAACCTGGGGCGGCTGTATTGGCTGAAGGTGTACAGCATCCCCGACGTCGGAACCACCGGCCGCGGCAAGAATATCGTCAATCTGGTCAACTTGCAGCCGGGCGAGTCGGTGCAGGGGTTCTTGCCGGTCAGGCAGTTCGACGAAGACCGCTATGTGGTGATGGCCACGCTCAAAGGGGTCATCAAGAAGTGCTCGTTGAGCGTGTTTCAACGCCCGATGGCCCGCGGCATCATCGCACTCGCGCTCGACAAGGGCGACGAGTTGATCTCGGCACAACTTTGCGAAAAAGATGACGAGATCTTTATGGCGACGCATCACGGCAAAGCCATCCGGTTCCCTCACGACGAAGTGCGGGCGATGGGCCGGCCGGCGCGCGGCGTGCGCGGCATGAAGCTGCTCAAGGACGATCGGGTCATCGGCATGGTGTGTGTCTCGAAAGACCACCTGATCCTGACCGTCACCGAGCATGGCTACGGCAAACGCACCAAGCTCGAGCACTACCGGCTGACACGGCGGGGCGCGCAGGGCGTCATCAACATCAAGACCAGCGCGCGCAACGGGAATGTGATCTCGATCATGGAAGTCGCCCTGCACGACGACTTGATCATCATCGCCCGCGGCGGCAAGATCATCCGTATCGCCGCCGACAAGGTGCGCTCGACCGGCCGCTCAGCGCAAGGCGTGCGCCTGGTGAACCTTGAGGAAGGCGACCATATCGCCGCCGCGTGCGTCGTGCCGGACTCGGGCGAAACCGAGGAAGACGGCGCCAACGGCCAGGGGGTGCTGATTCAGTGAGTATTCGCGCAGATTGCTCGAGGAGGGGGCTCGGGATCTCACTCACGGCCAAGGTATGTACAGCGTGCGGCCGAAGCGATCCACGGACAGCCAGACGGCCATCGCAATGCCAACAATATTCACCGCCGCCATAAACTTCAGCATTAGAGCAACGCTGTATACAACGCTGGTGCGACGCAGCGGACGGCCAAGCCAGTTGTCTGTGTCGTGCAGGATGTCGTAACGGCTCGTTTGGCCTTCGGTTGTTCCGATTGCCAGCGTGGCGTTGTAGTGAGGGTATCCCTTCAGTTTGGCCCCGAGGCCGAGGACATCTTCTATGAGAGTCTTCTTGAAAACTGCCCGCCTGTAGTACTCGTGGGCCTTTCCTATGGCTCGAAGACCAACAAATGACGCGGCAAGCCCGATTGCAAAAACCCCCGCGACGAGGATGAAAAAGAACCAAGCGACTTGCAGTTGTAGCAGACCAGTACCAATTGAAACGATTGCGCTGTTGAGAACCAGATAGTACTTCATCCGATCCCATCCCAGCGTCACCTCGAAACGATACTCTTCGACGGCAACCTTATAGATCTGAATTAAATGTTCCGAGTCATGGCGGAACACTGTTACCCACCCATGCCCTAGCCGCTCTTCCTTCGCTGGCGGCCATAGTCCTCGAACAAATGGCGAAACGTGGGAGTAAAAAGTCTTCCGCCATTTCTTAGCAACGCCCAAACGGCGTCGGGACTCAGATACTCCACCCGCTCGATAAGCCTGGGATCCGGCTTCAGGACACCTTCGTACGTAGCGACGAACAGCGCAATGAACTTTTTGGAGCTCTGGTCGTTCATGGCTGTCTGGCTATAGAAATGGAGGTCCACCGCCCCTACGCCGAGCTCCTGGGATAGCCGGCGCGCCGCCGCTTCCTCGTAACGTTCGCCACTGAACAGATAACCCGCCACAGAGGAACCCCAGTACCCCGGGTGACGCCCGTGAGAGTGCCCCAGTTCCTGTAGCAACAACTCACCGTGTCTATTGAAAAGGAACACATGTACGACACGGAAGTTCAACCCGCGAGGGAGAACCTCCTTCCGTGGCGCGACCAAACCGGTGGCCCGGTCCAAATCATCCACCACGTCGATCAACATCTCTTCAGAGACTACAGCCATGGTCAATTAAAGTTGTCAGTCAATTTTAGTTGACATTAGTCGTTGGCGTCAATTAAAATTGCCCAGGCCTTGGGGGCCCCGCTGAGCTACCGCTGATGCCTCAGAAGCGCAGGTACGACCCAGATTTCAGAAGGGCTGCGGCTAGGGCTCTCCGCCAAGCGTTGGAGAGTCGGAGCTTGAACGAAACACAAGCGGCCCAGGAGTTAGGCGTTTCAAAACAGGCGTTCAACAAATATGTAAGGGGGTTGGCGACTCCCAAAGCTCATGTCCTGGCTCGCGCGGTTGTCCTCTGGAAGATCAAGGTCAAGTACCGCAACTACGAGTTTTCGGACGGAGCTTTCCAAACGACCCTCCAACTGTCACCTGAACCACCTTTTCAGCACGAGCTCTTTCGGGATCCACAAGTCGTTGAGAATGATAGAATCTCCGTCCGTATTGAGAGCAAGGGCGGCGATGATTTGGACATCACCATCCGCTTGAAGCAAAGTGCCTGAGGGCACAATGTTCTCGGTTAGTCTGGCCGGGCCGACAAGACGTTCCCTTGTCACTCAGGAGCGGAGAGCGGCAGGTATAATGTCAGTGATGCCGTCCGATCTGGATCACAAGCAGGAAAAACTCTTCGAGATCCTGCGCTCGATGGACCGCGTGATGGTGGCCTATTCGGGTGGGACGGACTCTGCTTACCTCGCCTGGGCCGCCGGCAAGGTGCTCGGCGACCACGCTCTCGCCATCACTGCCGACTCGGCGTCAATCCCTGAATCGCATAAACGCGACGCCGAAGAGTTCACGCGGCGCTTCAACTTGCGGCATCAGTACATCGAGACACAGGAGTTCGATAACCCCGACTACGCCCGCAACGACGCCAATCGCTGCTTCCATTGCAAAGATGAGTTGTTCACCCGCTTGGCGGAGTTTGGCCGCACGCTCAACGTCGAGCACATCGTCTACGGCGTCAACGTCGACGACACCAAGGACTACCGCCCCGGGCATCGCGCCGCCAAAGAGCATGGCGTGCGTGCGCCGCTGCTCGAAGCCAATCTGACCAAGGCGGAGATTCGCGAGCTCTCGCGCCGCGAGGGCCTGCCCACGTGGGACCGCCCGGCGGCCGCCTGCCTGAGTTCGCGCATACCCTATGGCTCGGAAGTCACCCACGAGAAGGTCAAGACGATCGAATCCGGTGAAGAACAACTGCGCGCGCTCGGCTTTCGGGTCTATCGCGTGCGCCACCACGACGAGTTGGTTAGAATTGAGATCGGGCGCGACGAACTTCCCCGCGCTCTCAACCCCGAGATGGCCGAGAAGCTCACCGCCATCTTCAAGGCGCTCGGCTTCCGCTACGTGACGCTCGATCTGCAGGGCTACCGCCTCGGCTCGCTCAATGAGAGTCTGGGCGCCGAAAAAGCGAAACAAATCCTTCCTATTCTGTCCTAAAGTACCCGCTAGTTTTTGTTCTGTAAGCGTGCGTACGCGCATTGTAAGTGCCTGTAGAACAATGATCTGAGCGATTGCTTTTCCAGAAAAAGAGAACTTTCAATGCCGATATTTTGTGCTAGACTACTCTGGTCTCAAACATCAATTTAGAGACGTTCACACCTGTTCCACAACCTTTGGAAAAGTTCAGGTTCCGATTGACTTGTCGGCGCCGCGGCGCGTGAAAACAGCAGGCCGGCGGCGACCGAATTGTGGGTTTGTCATGGATGTCTGGCAAGAAATCTGCAGGCAGATCGAGGGCGCCATCAGCCGTGAGAATTTCGAGAACTGGATCGAACCGCTGCGATACGGGGATTTTGATTCGTCGCGCACGCTTCACCTCATAGCGCCTAACGCGAGCGCCAAGCAATGGCTCGAAGCGGAGTATCAGGACCGCATCGTCAAAACGGCGCACTCGCTTGCGCTCGATGTTCGCAAAGTAGTCTTCGAGACGGACCTTTCCGAAGACAAACCGCCCGAACAGGAACGCGGGGCCTGGTCCCCGGTAGTCGCGCCTGTTCAAACCTCGCTCAACTTCCGGCAGCGATCCGAGCCCTTCAACGACAAGCTCAGTTTTGGCAACTTCGTCGTCGGGTCGTGCAATGAGTTTGCCCATGCGGCGGCGCGCGCGGTTGCCACCAATCCCGCCCGGGCCTACAACCCGCTCTATGTTTACGGCGGAGTAGGGATGGGCAAGACCCATCTGATGCACGCGATCGGTCAGCAGCTCGAAAAGAACTTCCCGGGGCTCAGGGTGGTTTACGTCACCAGCGAAGACTTCATGAACGAAATGATCAATTCGCTGCGCTACGACCGCATGAGCTCGTTTCGCGAACGCTTCCGGTCGGCCGACGCGCTGCTGGTGGATGATATCCAGACGCTGGGTTCGAGGGAGCGCACGCAGGAAGAGTTCTTTCATACATTCAATACGCTGCACAGCATGCAGAAGCAGATCGTCATATCGAGTGACCGTCTGCCGAAAGAAGTGCCTGGGCTGGTGGACCGCCTTCGGTCGAGGTTCGAGTGGGGGCTGATGGCCGACATTCAGCCGCCCGACCTCGAAACCAAGATGGTGATTCTCGACCGCAAAGCAGAAGAGGCGGGAGTCCAGCTTCCTGACAACGTCCGAATCTACATGGCTACGCAGATGAAATCCAACATCCGCGAGCTGGAAGGCGCCCTCATTCGCGTGATCGCCATCGCCTCGGTCACAGGCACCGACATCAACCTTTCGATGGCCAAACAGGCCCTACGCTCGATCGTGGCGTCGAGCCAGCGCAAGGTCACCATTGAGGCGATCCAGCGGGTTGTTGGAGAAGAGTTTCAACTCAAGGTCAGCCAGCTCCGTGAAAAGAACAACTCCAGGGCCGTGGCCTTCCCGCGCCAGATCGCGATGTACTTGTGCAAAGACCTGACCGGATCGTCGCTCCCGGAGATCGGGCGGGCCTTCAACGGTAAGCACCACACAACCGTGCTTCACGCCGTAAACAAGATTGAGCGGCTACGGAAGGAAGACCTGGAACTTAACAACCTGATCCACAAGCTAACTGACACATTCAGTTAGATATAATAAGATCTCCACAGGGGCCGTCCCGAACGTCCTGTTGGAGCGCTGTGGATCGGGACCGGATCAGGCAAACATCCTATCTAGGGCACTTCCTGATCCACGCTGGCTTGGTTCTGTAAGTTACTGGATTGAATAACTTTGCAACCACTTTCCACATATCCACAGGCCCTACTAATACGGTACTCTTCTCTACCTTTCTAAAAAGGGTATTTAAGAAGAGCTAGGAACAACGGTGGGGTTTACCTCCCGAGGGAGGGGCAAGAATCGATGGAACTCACAGTCAAGAAAACCGATCTGGTGAAGGAACTGAGCCTGGGGCAGGGAGTGGTCGAAAAGAAAACCACGATCCCGGTTCTGTCCAATGTGCTTCTGGAGGCCAAGGACGACCAGTTGTTCATGACGGTCACGGACCTGGAGATTGGCATTCACAGCTCCTGTCCAGCCGTGGTGAAGAAACCGGGGGCCACGACGATCCCGGCCCGTACCTTGCTGGACTACGTACGGTTGCTGCCCGATGCCGAGATCGCGTTCAAGGTTTCCGAGAACCACTCGGCGAGCTTGATCTGCGGCCGCTCGCGCACCCGGATCGCCGGCATGTCGAGGGAGAACTTCCCCGAGATGGCTCATATGCCGGCGCATTTGACGAAGATACCGGCCGGGCTGCTGACGAACGTCATCACCAAGACGATCATCTCGGTGGCCAACGAGGAGTCGCGCTACACGCTCACCGGCGCGCTGATGCTGGTCAAAGGGGCGTCACTGGTGATGGTAGCCACGGATGGCCACCGCTTGGCTTTCATCGAGGCTACTCATCAGTTTGACGGCATCAGCGGTGAGGTCAAGGGCTTGGTGCCGAAGAAGGCGATGGCCGAGATCCTCAAGCTTGCCTCCGAGGGCGGCGATTCGATGGAAGTCGAGTTCGCCACCGACGAGAACCATCTGTTTTTCCGCTGCGGCAAGAGGCTGCTGGTAACCAGGAAGCTGACGGGCCAGTTCCCGGACTATGAAAGGGTGTTGCCGAACGAGAAGGGCCATTCGGTGATGCTCAACCGCGAGGAAGCGATGGCAGCGATCCGGAGAGTGGCGCAGTTCGCTGATGACCGCTCCCACGCAATTCGGCTTGAACTGATGCCGGAAGAGCTCAAGCTGGCTTCCTCGGGTAGCGATGCCGGCGAAAGCGAAGAGTCCGTGCCGGTCGACTACAAGGGCGAGAAGGTCAAGGCGGGGTTCAACTCGCAGTATCTGCTCGACTTCCTGGGCGTGGCCAACACCGATGCCGTGGAGCTGTCGTTTAAGGATGAAGAAAGTGCTGGCCAGTTGCAACTGCCCGGCGTATCCGGCTACGACTACCGCTACGTCGTGATGCCGATGAGAATCTAATAATTCAATATGGGAACGACTGAAAACCAACCTGTACCGACGCCTCCTAACCCCTCGAACTACGACGAAGATAGTATTCGCGTCCTTGAGGGCCTGGAAGGGGTTCGTCTTCGACCGGCGATGTATATCGGGTCGACTGGCGAGATGGGCCTTCATCACCTGGTCTACGAAGTTGTGGATAACTCCGTGGACGAGGCCCTGGCCGGGTACTGCACGGAGATCAAGGTCACCGTCCATATCGATGATTCGGTCACGGTCGAGGATAACGGTCGCGGCATCCCCGTGAAGCTTAAGAAGGAAGAGGGTATTTCCGCCGCGGAGGTCGTGATGACGAAGCTTCACGCCGGCGGCAAGTTCGACTCGAACACCTACAAGGTTTCGGGCGGCCTGCACGGTGTTGGCGTCAGCGTCGTCAACGCGCTGGCGGAATGGCTGCGGCTAGAAATCTGGCGCGAGGAATTCACCTGGGAGCAGGAGTTTGGGCGGGGGCTTTCCAAAGGCCCGCTACAGAAGGCTGGCAAAGCCGGCAAGAAGACCGGAACGAAGATCACCTTCAAGCCCGACCCGACGATCTTCAAGATCACAACCTTCAACCACGACATCCTGGCGCAGCGACTGCGTGAGATGGCGTTCCTCAACGGTGGGCTGAAAATCGACTTTATCGATGAGCGTGACGACCACAAACCACAGGTCTTTCTCTTCAAAGGCGGCATCGCTGAATTCGTCACCTACTTGAGCCGCGGCAAAAACACCGTCCATCCTACGCCGATTCACTTCCAGGGCGATAGGGACACGGGGGAAGGCGGAACGCTCAGCGTTGAGATCGCACTGCAGTACAACGATAGCTATACGGAAAATGTTTTCAGCTTCGCCAACACCATCAATACCGTCGATGGCGGCTCGCATCTAAGTGGTTTTCGCTCTGCTCTGACCCGCACCATCAACGCCTACGGGCAGCAGGCGAAGCTACTCAAAGACACCAAAGAAAACCTTAGCGGCGACGATGTGCGCGAAGGGTTGACCGCTGTCGTCAGCGTCAAGCTACCCCAGCCGCAGTTCGAAGGGCAGACCAAGGGCAAGCTCAATAGCGATATCCAGGGCCAGGTGGTGCAGTTCGTCAACGAGCAACTGGGCGAGTATTTCGAGCGCAACCCGTCTGTCGCCAAGAAGATCGTGCAGAAGGCGATCGACGCGTCACGAGCACGTGAGGCTGCCCGCAAGGCGCGCGACCTGACACGGCGCAAGGGTGCGCTGGATACCGCCGGCCTGCCGGGCAAGCTTGCCGATTGTCAGGAACGCGATCCGGCGCGTTGCGAGTTGTTCATTGTCGAGGGTGAGTCGGCCGGCGGAACCGCCAAACAGGGCCGCGACCGGCGCAACCAGGCGATCCTGCCCCTAAAAGGTAAAATCCTCAACGTCGAAAAGGCCCGCTACGACAAGATGCTCAGCCACACTGAGCTACGGGCCATGATCACGGCCCTGGGCACCGGCATCGGCAGCGAGGACTTCGACCCCACCAAGCTGCGCTATCACAAGATCATCCTGATGACTGACGCCGACGTCGACGGATCGCACATCCGCACGTTGCTGCTGACGTTTTTCTTCCGCCAGATGCGCGCGCTCGTCGACCTGGGCCATGTTTACATCGCCCAGCCGCCGCTCTACCGCATCAAGCGCGGCAAGAAGGAACACTACATCAAGGACGAGAGCGAATTCACTCGCGAGATCATTCGCATCGCCACCGATGGGCTGCAGGTCGAATGCGCCGCGAACGGTAAGAAGGGCCAAACGCTGCAGCACGAGGAGCTCAGGCAGTTCCTGTTGGAACTCGACCAATACGCGGCCATGTTTGGGAAGCTCGAGCGCCGGCTGCGCAGTCCGAAGGTCGTTGAGACGCTGTCGGATATCACACTGCCCCTGGATTCGAAAGAAGACTTCGCTAATGAGGCGAATCTCAACCAACTCGCGGACCGTTTGGCGAAACAAAAGCTGCAGGTGCGGGTCGTAGCGGACGAAATCCACTCCGCCCACGGCGTCGCTTTCAAGGAAGGCACCGAGGGCGAGCGTATGATCAATCTGGAGCTTTCGCAGCAGCCTGAATATCGCCGCCTCAGGGCCCTGAGCCGTCAGATTGCCGAGCTCAACCGGCCGCCCTTCCGGGTCACCTCACCGAAGCTGACCGAGGACGTTTCCGACGCCATCTCCCTTCTAAACCACATCAAGCAGACAGGCACCAAAGACGCCCAGATCCAGCGCTACAAAGGATTGGGCGAGATGAACGCCGACCAGCTCTGGGACACCACCATGAACGCCGAAACCAGGCGTCTGTTGCAGGTGCGCATCGACGATGCCGTCGAAAGCGAAGAGATTTTCTCGACCTTGATGGGAGAAGACGTCGAAGCACGCCGCCGCTTCATCACCGAAAACGCCCTCGACGTCAAGAACCTGGACATCTAGCGACCACGTCGCGCCGGCGCTCGCCCGCGCATGGCAGCGACAAGGCGGACATTTACTGGCGGCAGTGTGTCCCCAACCTCTCAGGCCGGCTTGCGGCCAATGAGATACGTGCCGGAATAGATCAGCCGCGCCTTGTCGTACCCGCCGATAATCGCATCAAGGTACTTGATCCAAAACAACAGCCAGGTAAATACGTAAACGTTCGCCTGGTACAAGCCGTTGCGATTGAAGCTGAACAGCAGCGCGTAGAAGTGAATGAGAAGGTGGCACATCGTCGAGGCCGGCCCGCGGTTGAAGCCGCTCTGAATGTGCTCATACGCCCGGCAGAGCACCTGGAACCCCTCGAACGTGAAATGGTAGTAGACATCGGGAAATTCCGAGTGCACGAACACAAAGGGAGCGTTGATGTAGAGGATGCCCCCAGGTTTCAAGACACGAAAAAATTCGTCAACGACTTGCTGCGGGAAACGGCAATGCAGCAAGACCCCGACCGCCACGATGCAGTCGACCGAAGCGTCCTTCACCATGTGAAGGTCGTGAGCATCGGCCACGATGTCGACGCCTGGCCCCGGATAGAGATCTACGCAAACCAGGGTGGAACCCGCCGGAGGCGAGCCAAACGAGTAGCAGCCGCGAGCCTCCTGCGCGCCGATGTCATAAATGACCGGGTTCGGGGGCAGTAAATCGTATGGGCTGACGTCGAAGGTCCGAAAGGCGTAGTTGGTCGAAGGCGGCTTGGGCAGCATGCCCCGAATAGCCTTGAAAAATCCAGTGATCGGCAAGTGTGTCTCCGTACGCGGCGCGAGCGCCTTGATCGTCCAGCGTACCAAGATCCAATCGCGAGTCGCAGTGGCTTCCTCAACGCAGGGGGGAGGGGATCAGGTAGCGCAA
>JBBDWJ010000128.1:0-36036 GCA_040902925.1 Bryobacterales bacterium
AGCCGACTTTCAGTCGAAATCAAACCTACCGGCTTTAGCCGGTAGTTGTTCAGTTGCAGGCCGCGGCGTTGGCGGAGCGCGTCGCCAAGCCGGCTGGAGACACCGCACCGGCTGGAGACACCGCGGCGAAGAAGGCAAAAGCCGCGAAGGATGACAAAACCGTGAAGGCTCCAGAGCCGACGCCGCGGGAGCGAATTACCAAGGCATACCGGCTGCTATTTGGCCGGACGCCCACGGCGGAGGAACTCGCCGCCGGCCTAGAGTTTCTCAGCGACGAACGCAATAAGAAGCGTACGGACGATTTTAAGGACGTCCCTGTCACCGCCTGGAACCAGTACGCCCGAGTGCTGCTGAGTTCCAATGAATTCGTCTATCTGAACTGACCGGGAAGCGAACCGCGGGGGAGAGCAGTGAAATGGATTGGATGGACTCGCTACTGAACCCACACAAATCGCGACAGCCGATCACGCGGCGAGAGGCCTTGCGCAGCGCGGGCACGGGTTTCGGTTTGACCGCGTTCGCCGCCATCGTCGGCCAATCGCTGGCCCGCGCCGGCGCGGTCAGCGGACCCGATGGTTCGGTGGCGGTCCCCAAACCGCATCACGAGCCCAAAGCCAAACGCATCCTGTTTCTGTTCATGAACGGCGGGGTATCGCATGTCGATTGCTTTGACCCCAAGCCGATGCTCGAAAAGTATCACGGGCAGCCGCTGCCCGGCGGCGAAGTCAAGACCGAGCGCAAGACCGGCTCGTTGATGAAATCGCCATTCGCATTCGAGAAGCATGGGCAGTCCGGGACGGAGTTCAGCGAGTTATGGCCGAGCGTCGGCGAATGCGCCGACGACATCTGTGTAATCCGCTCGATGCAAACCGAGATTCCCAACCACGAGCCGTCGCTACTGATGATGAACACGGGCCACATTCAGCCGGGGCGGCCTTCAATGGGCGCGTGGCTGACCTATGGGTTGGGAACAGAGAACGAGAACCTGCCGGGTTACGTTGTGCTGTGCCCGAATCAGCCGACCGTAGTCGGCCCGCCGCTTTGGAGCAACGGATTTCTGCCGGCGATCAACCAGGGTACTTTCATTCCAGACAACGAGCCCAAGAAACCCAAAGACTTCAACCCCGAAGAACTGATCCCTTACATCAAGAACAACTACACCGACGCCGACCGCCAACGCCGCGAGCTCGATTTGTTGGCGAAGATCAATCGCATGCGGATGGAGCCGTTGGCGGGTGAAGCGCCGGAGATGGAAGGCACGATCAAGGCCATGGAGACGGCGTTCCGGATGCAGACCGAGGCGCCTGAGGTTTTCGACATTCGCAAAGAATCGGAAGCAACGCAGGAACTCTATGGACCCGGCAGCACGGCCCGCGGCTGCCTCATGGGCGTCCGCCTCCTACAGGCCGGTGTGCGCATGGTGCAGGTCTACTATGACAAGGGCGACCCCTGGGACGCGCACGCCGACATCTTCGAACACCGCAGGCACGCGATGAACTCGGACCGGCCCTTTGCGGCTGTCATCAAGGACCTCAAGAGCCGTGGACTGTTCGAAGACACGATCGTGTTCTGTGGAACCGAGTTCGGCCGCACACCCGTGCTCGAGGTCGGCGGCGGAGGCGGCAGCCTCAAGAACGGCCGTGATCACAACCCATTCGGGTTTTCGATTTGGCTCGCCGGCGGCGGCGTCAAAGGCGGCATGACTTATGGCGCAACAGACGATTTCGGCTTCAAGGCGGTTGAAAACCCGGTTCACATCAACGACCTGCATGCTACCCTGCTGCACCTGATGGGAATCGATCACGAAAAGCTGACTTACCATTACAGCGGCCGCGACTTCCGATTGACCGACGTTGCAGGCAAGGTGATTCACGACATCATTGCTTGATCCGCGCGGCCGATCGGGATTCTGGTACGGGGCGAAGCGGGCTGACTCGTTCCTTGCTATGTCTCACGGCTTGGGGAGCCTCAGCCTTGTGCGAAATACCTCCACGAGGACCTTCCCGTATGGCGGAGCGCCGCGCCATCTTCCCAAACGGATAAATTCTTCTTATCCCGGACATCAAAAGTTTCCGTTCGACTTCGCCAGACAGGCCCGCTATTCTGAGTTTGTCGGGTCCGATCACCGTTTGATCCGAACCTTCCTTGTGGGCGCTTGAGTCCTCCGCCGGACTCGCCTTCATCCCTGATTGATCTTGTCGCTTCCTAGCCGAGTCGCCGTCTCGGAAACCCTGGTGTATCTGTACCCGTTGTAGGCGGGGCGTTTCCGCGAAAGCGGAAAGCCCGGTTAAATCTACTGTCCGCGGCGTGTGGGGTTCGTCGCGGAAAAGCGCGCACATCCAATCGAAATGGAAATAGCTGTTGCCCGGCGACGCCGGGCGCCGGCTCAAAACCTTTCCAAAGATCAGGAGGAAAACCTTGGTGGGATTCTCGGACACTATTTTATTCCAAAAGAGCAGCGTCGTTTCAGCGTTGCTCGTGTTGGTCCTGTCGGCCGCGCCGCTGTTGTTTGGTCAAGCGACCACAACGCTCAGCGGCACGATCACGGACCCTTCCGGTGCGGCCATCCCCACCGCCACCGTTACGATCACAAATTCACAATCCGGCGCGCTGCGCTCGACCATCTCCAACGAACGGGGCTTTTATCAGTTCCCGCAAACCGCACCCGGCACGTATGAAATCAAAGCCGAGGCGACAGGATTCCGCAGCGCCGTCCAGACAGGCGTGGAACTGCTGGTCGGGACGCCGACAACCCTTGACGTCGAAATGGAGGTGGGCGCGGTTACCGAGGTGGTTACCGTCGAAGCCGACGCATTGACGGTTAACACGACCGACGCCACGGTTGGTTCGGCCTTCAACGAGACCAAGGTCCGTCAGCTCCCATTGCTCACCCGCAACGTTGTCGAACTGCTCAGCCTTCAGACGGGAGTCAATGACAGCGGCGAAGTGCTCGGCGCACAAAAGGATCAAAACAATATCACGCTCGACGGCGTGGACGTCAATGACCAGGAAAACCCGCAGCCGTTTGAAAGCGTGCTGCCCGTGCCGCTCGATTCTGTCCAGGAATTCCGGGTCACCACGGGCGGAGCGAACGCGGATCTCGGCCGCTCCTCGGGCGGCCAGGTGCAATTGGTGACGAAGGGCGGCACCAATGAAATTCACGGCTCGGTGTACGAATATCACCGCAACACCGTTACCGCGGCCAACACGTTGTTCAACAACGCCGCCGGCGTTGAGCGCGAGAAGCTGATCCGCAATCAGTTCGGAGTGTCGGTCGGCGGTCCGATCGTCAAAAATCGAGCCTTCTACTTCTTCAATTTTGAGCAGCGGCGGGACGCGCGCTCAGCCAGCCAGCAACGCGTGGTGCCTTCGGAGGATCTTAAAAACGGAATCCTGACCGTGCCGGCCGACGACGGCAGCACCTACAAGCTCACTCCCGACGAGTTCCGGATCGCTGACCCCGCTGGCATCGGCTTGAACCCGGCCATGGTCGACCTCATGAAGCAGTTCCCGGTGGGTAACGATCCGTCGTCCGGTACCGACGGCGGGTTGAATTTCAGCGGCTATCGCTTCAACGCGCCGCTACAGCTTGACCGGAAGGCCTACGTCGCCAAGGTGGATTTCAACATCGATGAGAATGGCAGCCATCGCTTGTTTTGGCGCGGTACCTTGGGCGATGGAGCTGAAGATGTCGAAGACGCCTTGTCGCAGTATCCCGGCGTCGACGCACAGAAACTGCTCGACAACAGCAAGGGTTTTTCGACATCGTATACAGGCGTTCTCGCGCCGACCCTGATCAATACCCTCAACGTCGGATATACCCGCCAAGGCCTGGCGTTTTCCGGAACGCAGGGAACCGAGTTCGGGCTGTTCGACATCGATGAACTACAGAACTTTGGAGACAACGCGCGCCCTACCGGCCGCATCGTGCCCGTTTGGAACATCTCCAACGACTTGAGCTGGCTGAAAGGAAATCATAGCTTCAAGTTCGGCGGCGCCGCCCGCTTCATTTCCAATCAACGAACCGACTACAAGAACTCGTTCCCGTCGTTCGAACTCGCGCAGGGCTTGCTGGGCGGGCTGGGCGCCGACATTCAACAGGGCCTCAACCGCGTGATCCAAGCCAAGAGCGGCGATCCCAGTGTGCTGCTGCTCGACAGCCAATTGGCGACGATCAGCGGCGCCGCCATGAACCTGACCGGGCTTTTCACAAGCGTCGGGGCGACCTATCAATACGATCAGACGGGCGCGGTTTTGCCGCTCGGAGAGGCATCCGTGCGCGAGTTTGCGACGCGCGAGTACGAGTTCTACTTCGCGGATAGTTGGAAGGTCACGCCCAGCTTGACGATCAACTACGGCCTACGCTACTCCCTGACGACTCCGCCTTGGGAAACCAATGGCCTACAGGGCGCGCCGACGACGGGACTCGACGTGTACTATGCCGAGCGCGCCGGCGCTCAGGAACTGGGCGTCCCCGCTAATGTTCTTCCCAGCTCGCTGCTGACGTGGGAAGCCATCGGCCCCGTGAACGGCGGCCGCGACTGGTTCACGCGCGACAAGAACAACTTTGCTCCGCGGCTTGCGATCGCCTGGAGTCCCAAGAGTCCGACCGGATTGTTGCACGCCATCTTCGGCGACAACGGAGTGTTCCGCGCCAGCGCCGGTGTTTACTACAGCCGCTACGGTTCGCAGTTGGTCAGCCAAGTCGATACTCGCGGCACGTTTGGCGTCCAAAACACCGTTAGTGATCCGACGATCTATAACTTCTCGAACGGGTATCGATACAACGGCGGCTTCCCGGCGCTGCCGGACGCGCCTCCCGGCGGCTTCCCGGCGACGCCCCCGCTCAATCGCGCCATCGACGGCGACGGCCTCGGTGTTTCGGCGAACCTGAAGGCTCCCTATACGATTCCAATGACGGCCACGATTGGCCGTGAGATCGGCGGCGGCATGACCCTCGAAGTCGGCTACGTCGGGCGTGTCAGCCGCAAACTGCTCGCTCAGTTGGATCCGGCCAGCCCGTTGATCTTTTTCCGCGACCCTGACTCGGGCCAACTATTGTCGGAGGCGTTCGTCAACAATCGCATCCTGTTCGAGGAACAAGGCCTGACCAACGAAATGGTCGAGGCGAATCCGGGCTTGGTTCCGAGGCAGGCGTTTTTCGAGAACATGTTCCCGGCGCTCGAGAATTTCGCGATTCCCGGCAGCGCTTCGGCGAATTTCTTCTGGCTAAACAACATTTGGGGGCGCGAGAGCGAACTCGATACGCTTTCGGAGATCGATCGCAACAACACCGGCACTCTGTTCGGAGGCGACTTCGGCACGATGCAGAACTGTATCGTGCGCACGGGCTGCTACACCTTTTTCGGCAAGCAGTTCAGCGCGCTGCGCTATTGGGACAACATCGGCTTCGCCGACTTCCACGGCATGACGATCTCACTGCGCAAACGCTACAGCGATGGACTGGCCTTCGATTTCAACTACACCTGGTCGCACTCGATCGACCTCAGCTCGGCGGCAGAGGGCAACCTCGAGCTCGAAACGCAAGGGGGTGCGAATCCGAGCGAAGTGGCGGGGAACCTCGTCAACAGCTACCGCCTGTCGCAGAGCCGCGCTTCCTCGGACTTCGACATTCGTCATCAGTTCAACACGAACTTTCTGTGGGAGTTGCCGGTCGGCCGCGGCAAGCGGTTCGCCGGCGGCGCGGGCGGAGTGCTGAACAACGTCATTGGCGGCTGGCAACTTTCCGGCATCGTGCGATACCAGACCGCGCTCCCGACCAGTATCGAAAACGGATCGCGATGGGCCACCAACTACTACGGCTCCGGCCGCGCGGTTCCCATCGACGCTCCCGAGCAAAACGTCGGCGACACGGTCAACGGCGTCCCGGGTTTCTTCCATAGCCCGGCCGAAGAAGCCGCCAAGTTCCGGTTCAATCGCACCGGAGAAGCCGGACCTCGCAACATCGTCCGAATGGATGACTTGTTCAACACCGACCTGGCTCTGGGCAAGTCGTTTCAGATGCCGTGGGAGAACCACAAACTGCAATTCCGGTGGGAAGTCTTTAACGCCTTCAACAATGTGAACTTTACCGGGCGTGACATTCAGAAACGCTACGACCGGCCGGCGGTACTGGGCCAGTTCCGCACCGTGAAGCCGCCGCGGGTGATGCAGTTCGCGTTGCGCTATGAGTGGTAGCTGACCTCAATCAGCGCTTGGTGGGAAGACCCGCCAAGTATCAATGTATGGACCAACAGGCGGCCTATTCGGAGGCCGCCTTTTCGTTCAAGCAAGAGGCCCCGGCGGCTCAGCAACGATACGATTGAAGTTGTATCGCGGGAAGGTTCCACGATTCCGTTACGGCCTGCTCGGCTTCTGCGATGGCCCGTTGCATCGCAAGGCTGTCCGAAAAGAGTCCGCGGAAATAGTGGCCTGAGGGATCGAACGAGCCAAACACCGCGAGCGAGCGGAGGTCCCTTCCGGCAAACGCTTCGGGCGCCTGGATTACTGGTCCGTGCCAATAGCCGGAAACTACGTAGCGGTGGCCTTCCAGCAGCCCCCAACCGGCCGGGCGGGCCGTGGAAGTGGCGAGATCCAACGCGTCACGATAAGCGGGCCGGTCTTCGACATCCACACGCGTGGTCGAAGACAAGCGCCGGAACTGCAGATGCTCGCCGCGCTCCACGCGCCCCATTGCCCAGGCCTCGACGATTCCAAATCGCGACTCTCGCGCCAGCTCAATGCTAACCCGCTGCCGGAACTCCGCTTCGGGAAACGGAATGTTCAGGGCCGGAATGTACTGCAGGCATGCGCCGTCTTCCACACGAATGTGAACGCTCTGCGTGGCGCAACCGCCACCGGGCATGTGATGAATCTTGGTCGCGGAAGGGCTCATCACCAGCGCCCGCGCGCCTCGCTCTACGACAATGTCAACGCTGTAGTGGTCGTTGGCGAACATGCCCGGCGCGTTCAGCAGGACTTGCACCAACGCTCCACCGTCGGAGAGACCGAACGGCCGCACGACTTTCAAGGGATTGCGGACGGCATGCGAAGCGAGATAGGTGCGCCCTTGGCGTTCTCGGAACACGAGCTGGAGCCGACCTTCCGCGGGCTGAACGGCGGCCACGTCGGCGCTACTTGTTCGGGCCGGCTCACTAGTCGTGACGGAAGAGTTCACGGTTGCCTATGCTCGGAATAAGGCGTTCCCGCCGGTTTTGGCCGGCGTAAGGACGAGCCTTCTTCAAAAAGCACGTCGCGTTGAATCCACAGGATGACATCCTCGATGCCGGAACCCGACTTGAGGTTCGTGAAGACAACGGGCTTCTCTCCGCGCAGCGCCCGTGCGTCGCGATCCATGACGCTGAGATCGGCGCCGACATACTGCGCGAGGTCGATCTTGTTGATGACAAGCAGATCGCTGCGAGTTACGCCGGGGCCGCCCTTACGCGGCACCTTATCTCCGCCGGCAACATCGACGACGTAGATGCTGACATCGACCAACTCCGGGCTGAATGACGCCGCCAGGTTGTCCCCCCCCGACTCCACAAACAAAATGTCGAGGTCAGGAAAATGGTCCAGCATGTCGTCTACGGCTCCCTGGTTGGCGGATGTGTCTTCGCGAATCGCGGTATGCGGGCAGCCGCCCGTCTGCACGCCGCGAATTCGCTCGCCCGGCAGCGCGCCTGAACGGACCAGATACTCGGCGTCTTCGAAGGTATAAATATCGTTGGTGATGACAGCGAGGTCGTATCGATTCCGCAAATGTTTGCACAAACTGTCAAGAAGAGCGGTCTTGCCCGATCCGACCGGCCCGCCGACCCCGATTTTCACGGTCGCCATAATCGCCTCCTGGTGGCTTGTTCATCACGACTGAAACAGCCGCGTCCGCAACATGGACTGTTGGTGGGCCCGGATATCGAGCGCCGGCGTCGCCGCGAACAGCGACGCTTCGGGATCGCGCTGCACCCGCTCAACGGCATCACCGAGGGCTGGCTGCAATCCGACCATAGTCTCCTGCGCCTGCTCCGGGCTGAGCGCCATCGCTCGCGTTGCGGCACTCAACGACGCGGCCAGGCTCGATTGCGAAAATGCCAGCAGCGATTCGGCCTCGGGCAAATCCAACGCGGCCGCGATGGCGCCGCAAGCCACGCTTTGGTGCGGCCTTGGAATTCGCACTGGCGCCATCAGCCGCGGAAACAGCCTTGTCGCGATCGCTACCCAGCGGCGCCCCAACCGCAAACTCATCAAACGCAGCCCTGAAATCACCTTGAAGGCCTCGACCTCCTGCCCGAGGCGATCCAACTCGTTTGGCTCCCGGTGGTGGCGCCAGGCCAAGCATGCCGCGGCGACGTCCAAACGTCCCCAACCGTAATCGATCTCGTGCAACAGTAGTTCCGCCAAAGCCCTTTTGTCGAAGGGCGCCACGGGATCGTCGGCGAGCTGCGCGTAGGTTTCCAGGCCTCCCGAGAAGGCGAACGCCCCGATGGGAAACTGAGAGTCGAAAATCTGTTGCAGGCGCAAATGCTGTTGAGGCGTCATTTGATCCGCTGTGCCGGTTACTCGGCCACGCGCTATTGAACCTAGTGAACGTGTCCCTTGATAGCGTTCCCATGAAACGGCCGCTGGGCCCGCTCGAAACGCAGCCCGGCGCGCAGCAGACGTTCTTCCATGGGCTCGTCGTGCAACACGACGATGCTGTCGCCGTCGATGTCGATATCACGATGCAGGTTCCCGATCAGATGCCCCACGAAGGCTGCTTCCTTGGCGCTGCTGATGCGAATCACGAGTACGTCTTCCGGCGCTGCTTCGACCACGTATACCTTGGTCGGCGCCGCGAGCAGAACCTGCCCGGGCCAAAGCTTGGTGCCGGTCGGCAGGGCCAAGGCGAGCTCCACGCCATCGGGGGCGAGCACGCGCCGCCGCACCTTGGCCCGGTCCGATGCCGTCATCGGTAGAATCACCCGCTCAAACGCGCCATTGGGCGGCTCGAATGTTTGCGGCAGTTCGTCAATTCGAATCACGCTAACCTCCTAAGGGCGGACCGGCCGGACGTTGATCAAAACAAGAAATACCGTTGCGCCAGCGGCAGCTCCTTCGCTGCTTGGCTCTGGATCAATTCCCCATCGACGCGCACCTGATAGTTCTCGGGGTTGATCTCGACCTGAGGCGTCGCGTCGTTCAGCAACAGGTCGCGCTTGCGCACGCCTCGCGTCTTGCTCACCGGCAGCAGCCGGCGTCCCAGCCGTTTCGAGAGCGTTCCCTCGTCGAGCGCGGCTTGCGACACAAACGAAAAACACAACGCCGCGGGAGCACGCCCTAGCGCTCCGAACATCGGCCGGTAAAACACCGGCTGCGGCGTCGGAATCGACGCGTTGGGGTCGCCCATCAGCGACGCGGCGATGAATCCGCCCTTGATGATCAAGCTCGGCTTGATCCCAAAAAACGCCGGCTCCCACAAGACCAGATCCGCGTATTTGCCGGTTTCGACCGAGCCGATGTAACCGGAAACGCCATGCGTGATCGCCGGGTTGATGGTGTACTTTGCGACGTAGCGCCGGATACGGAAATTGTCGTTGCGTGATGAATCCTGAGGCAGAGGCCCTCGCTGCACCTTCATGGAGTGCGCCGTCTGCCAGGTGCGGCAGATGACTTCGCCGATGCGGCCCATCGCCTGTGAATCCGAGGCCATCATGCTAATCGCTCCGATGTCGTGCAATACGTCCTCGGCGGCCATCGTCTCCGGCCGGATGCGCGACTCAGCGAATGCGACGTCCTCGGGAATCTTCGAGTTGAGGTGGTGGCAGACCATCAGCATGTCGAGGTGCTCCTCGAGCGTGTTGACGGTGTAAGGCATCGTCGGGTTCGTGCTCGAAGGCAGCACGTGCGGGAAGGAAACGACCTTCATGATGTCGGGAGCGTGCCCGCCGCCCGCTCCCTCGCTGTGATAGGTGTGGATCGCGCGATCCTTGAACGCCGCGATGGTGTTCTCGACAAACCCCGACTCGTTGAGTGTGTCTGTGTGGATGGCCACCTGCACGTCAAACTTCTCCGCCACGTTGAGACAGTTGTCGATCGCGGCAGGAGTCGTTCCCCAGTCCTCGTGCAGCTTCAGGCCCATCGCCCCGGCGCGCACTTGCTCTTCGAGCGGTTCGGGCAGGGAAGCGTTGCCTTTCCCGAGAAACCCGAAGTTCAACGGCAGATCTTCAACGCCTTCAAGCATGCGCTGGATGTTCCACGAGCCCGGCGTACATGTCGTCGCCTTGGTGCCTTCGGCGGGCCCCGTGCCGCCGCCGATCATCGTCGTCAGCCCGCTGTAGATCGCCTCCCAGGCCTGTTGCGGGCTGATGAAATGGATGTGCGCATCGATGCCGCCGGCGGTGAGGATTTTGCCCTCGCCCGCGATGATCTCGGTGGAGGCCCCGATCGCGAGTACCGGCGCGACACCGTCCTGAATGTCGGGGTTGCCAGCCTTGCCGATGCCGCAGATCTTGCCGTCGCGTACGCCGACGTCGGCTTTCACGATGCCCCAGTGGTCAACGATGATGGCGTTGGTGATGATCAGATCAGGAACGCCGTCCGCGCGAGAGCGCTGTGATTGCCCTTGCCCGTCGCGAATCGTCTTGCCGCCTCCAAAAACGACTTCCTCGCCGTAGGTCGCGTAGTCTTTTTCAATTTCCAGAATCAGCTCGGTATCGCCTAGACGCACGCGGTCCCCTGTCGTCGGCCCGTAGAGTCCGGCGTAGTTCTGGCGCGCGATTTTCATCGGCCGGCCTCTCTTTGCGACGAGTCCGCCATACCGTCCAACGCGGCCGCCCGCTTTTCTTCGAGGCTGCCCTGCACTTTGGCGTTCATTCCGAACACGCAGCGGTCTCCGGCAATGGCAACGATTTCAATCTCACGGCTTTCCCCAGGTTCAAACCGCAGCGCCGTGCCCGAGGGCACATTCAGACGAAACCCGTAGGCCTGCTCGCGATCGAATCGTAAGGACTGGTTGACTTCGAAGAAATGCGAATGCGACCCGACCTGGATGGGCCGGTCGCCCAGGTTGTCCACGCGCAGCTTTCGCGTTTCGCGGCCGCTGTTCAACTCCACATCGCCGTCCCCAAGAAAAACTTCGCCGGGAATCATTGCGCGCACCTCAGCGGATCGGGTCGTGAATCGTCACCAGCTTGGTGCCGTCAGGAAAGGTTCCCTCGACCTGGATTTCATGGATCATCTCCGGCACGCCCTCCATCACGTCGTTGCGCGCCAGCACCTCCGCGCCGAACGACATCAGCTCAGACACGCTCCTACCGTCGCGGATGGCTTCCAGTACCTCCGCCGTTATGAGCGCGACCGCTTCGGGATGGTTGAGCTTGAGTCCCCGCGTCTTGCGCCGGCGGGCAACTTCGGCGGCTGTGAATATGAGCAGTTTGTCGATCTCGCGTTGCGTCAGGTTCATAAACGAGCAAATTCCAGGGCACGGGCCTTCGGAAACCGTTCATGAGCGGTTCCGGTCCCGTCCGGTTTTAGAAAGGCGTCGTCACGAACAAGGTGAGGGACAGAGGCGAAGCGGCTAGGCCGAAGGCTAAGCGGAATTGTCGAGCCCTGGCCGGAGGAATTGGGAGCGGCCTGAGACGCTCAACGACGCGCGAAGCCGCAGGGGTGGGCTCTACAGGGAGGCTGCCTGCCCATTCAGAATAAGTGCGGGCCCGGAGGTTGTCCAATCAAAATTACCTATCCGCTCAATAGCGGACAGACACTCTGGCCGTGTGCAATCGAGCCCTTTTACCGGTATAACATGGACGATCTGAAAGAGCCTGCCCCGTTGCTTCGGAGCGGCGCACCGGGCCGCCGGCGGTTGGGAACGTTGTTGGAGGAAATGCCTGCGCCGGCGGCAAAGAATGGGTTCGGCGCCGGCCGCAAAGTGGACTGGGACACGAACCCGCAACTTGCACTCGAGCCGCGGATTTGACTACCCTGGCTGCGCCGGGATATTCAAATGAAATCTTTAAGCTCACCGGATTCGGCCTTCTCTCTCTCTGGCCTTGGGCGCTGCGCGCTTGTTGCGGCCTTGCTCGCGCTGGCGGCATGCGGTGGCTCGGGCGGAGACCCGGCCACGAGTCGGCCCAATATCATTCTGATCATGACGGACGATCAAGGCTGGGCCCAGGTTGGCTGGCATGGCAACGATGTCATCGAGACGCCGAATCTTGACCGGCTGGCCAGCCAAAGCGTGGAACTAACGCGGTTCTATGTTTCGCCCGTGTGCGCGCCCACAAGGGCGAGCCTGATGACGGGCCGCTACAACTACCGCACTGGGGTGGTCGATACCTATCTTGGCCGCGCCATGATGCACTCGGAGGAGGTGACCCTCGCCGAGATGCTCCGTTCGGCACACTACCGCACAGGGATCTTTGGCAAGTGGCACCTCGGAGACACTTACCCGATGCGCCCGCAGGATCAGGGTTTTGACGAGGTGCTGGTTCACAATGGCGGCGGCATAGGGCAGCCGTCGGACCCCCCGGGCAACAGCTATTTCGATCCCATGCTTCGCCACAACGGCCAGGAGAAGCGCTACCAGGGGTATTGCACGGATATTTTCTTCGACCAGGCTCTTGCGTTTATCGAATCGGCGAGTGAGCAGCCGTTCTTCGCCTACATTCCGACGAATGCCCCCCACTCGCCCTATGATGTGCCGGATTCCTATCGCGAGCCATACACCGCAAAGGGCCTCGATGACAAGGATGCGCGGATCTACGGCATGATCGCCAACATCGATCACAACGTAGGACGATTGTTGCAGCGCCTCGATGAAAAAGGCCTGGCGGACAACACCATCCTCATCTTCATGACCGACAACGGCCCGACGACACAGCACTTCACGGCAGGTTTGCGCGATCAAAAGGCGAGCGTGTATGAGGGCGGTATTCGCGCGCCGTTTCTGCTGCGCTGGCCGGGTCGGTTCGAGCCAAAAAGCGTGGACAGCCTGGCCGCGCACATTGATTTATCACCCACGCTACTGGAGGCAACCAGCGTCACGCCGCCGCCCGACGTCAAGTTTGATGGCGTGAGTCTGATGCCGGCGTTGTCGGGTGACGGAGAACAGGCGAGTCCTGGCCGCACGATCTACATCCAGTCACATCGTGGCAACGAACCGCAGTTATATCGAGCTTTCGCGGCCATCACGCAGCGCTTCAAGCTGGTGCAGCCCCTGGCATTTGGTCAGCCCATGCCGGAGGATGCAGTATTTGAGCTGTACGATTTGGCCGCCGATCCCGGTGAGGCGACCAACGTAGCGTCTGAGCATCCGGAGGAAGCCGCGAAGCTCAAACAGAGCTACGAGCAGTGGTTCCGCGATGTGTCATCTACGCGCGGTTATGACCCGCCGCGTATTTTTCTGGGCACGGAACACGAGAATCCGGTTGTGCTGACCCGTCAGGACTGGCGCATTGTCGGGGACGACGGCTGGGGCGACGACTCCCTGGGGTTTTGGGAGGTTGCCGTGATGAACGCTGGCACGTACGACATTCGCGTGCGCTTTCCCAAGCAACCCAGCGCAGGCCGCCTGGAATTTCGATTGGGCGCCGCTGAACTTACGCAGCCTTTTGCCGAGGGCGACGAGGAAATCAGCGTTCCGAACATGCAGCTTGAACAAGGGCCTCAAACTCTAGAGGCCAAGCTGCTGCGCGACGGCAAGGCGGTGGGCGTGGCCTACGTGGATGTGACGCGAAGACCCACGGAGTAGACGAAAGCAGGTCCCAAGTGTGGCTTTGGCGTCACGCGTCGATTCGCGATCCGTTTTCGCGCGTTACCAACACTTCCTCAAGCACCACTGCCGGCGGTTCAGAACGAGCGGCAATCGGTGCGCGTACGGGCATGAATTGCACCAGGTCTTTGGAGAACATCAAATCCAGGGTCCAATCCAGCGCGACGCGGAGCTTCTTCACTAAGCGGGGCAGTTTGCTCAGATAGATAGTGCGCCACAACCACCAAGCAATGAACCCGGAGAAATTGAAGCCCATAATGTTGGCTACGCCGGTTCGCCTGCCGATCGCCGCGAGCTGCCCGATCGTCGAGAACGTAAAGGGCTTTTTCTCCCCGCCGCGGATTTCGGCAAGGATGTTCCGCGCCAGAACCTTTCCTTCGCGCAAGGCATGTTGGGCTGTCGGTGGGTAGAACCCGCCATTGGTTTTATCGGGAACCATGGCGCAGTCGCCGAGCGCCCAGAGCCCCGGCCACTCGGGCGTGGCCAGGTATTCGTCCACTGCCACCCGGCCGCGCTCTTTGCGGCAAGGCAGCGCCGATAGCAGGGGGTTCGGAAGACGTGCCGGCCGTCCAGATCAGGGTCTTGGTTGGAATGGTGGTTCCGTCGCTGAGCTGCACCGCATCGCCGGTAACGCCCGTGACTTTGGTGTTCGTGCGGATCTCGACCCTGCGCTCGGAGAGTTTTCTCTGCGCGTAGAGGCCCAGCTTTGCACCAAGCTCGGGCAGGATAACCTCGCCGGGATGCACCAGCACCACACGGATCAGTTCCTCGCTCAGGTGCGGATAAAACTCGAGCGCTTCGCGCAAGAAGTCGTTAATGCCTGCGATGGTCTCGACTCCGGCGAAACCGCCGCCGGCGACAACGAACGTAAGAAGTTGATCGCGCTCGCCGGCCGCGCATTCGAAATCGGCCTCCTCGAGATGCGCAATGAGACGGCTGCGGAGGGTGATGGCGTCGCTTAAGGACTTCATCGTCAACGCCCGTTCCTCGAGGCCCGGCAGTCCAAAGAAGTTTGTGGTCGAGCCAAGAGCCAGCACCAGGTGATCGTACTCAAGCGCATGCGGATGAGTGTCGCCGATGCCGTGCGAAACGCACACCTGGCGGTTTTCGAGATCGATCCCCTCGACGTCGCCGTCGAAGAAGCGTACTTTTCGCAGCAGCTTGCGGATCGGGTTGACGATGTGGGTGACGTCGAGATCGCTGGCGGCGACCTCGTGGAGCATGGGCGTGAACAGGAAAAAGTTCTCACGGTTCACTAGCGTGACTTCAATGCTCGAGTCGCGCGCCAGCGCCTTTTCGAATTCAAGAGCGGCGTAAACGCCTCCGAAACCGCCGCCGAGGATCAGGATTCGCGTGGGACTTGCCATGGCTTTGCTACCTTTCGAAAACCGCCGTCGCTCGTCGAGATTCACGGAGGAGGGCGTAGGGCGTTACGCCCCTCTCTCCGGTGCCGGGCCGCTCGCGCAGGTCGATACCGGCGGATGGGGCCGCGTTAGGGCCGAACGCCCGGAATATTGAGTGTCATCCTGTACAACGCGGAACGGGCCGCCATGTACAGCGTTTTGCCGTCCTCGCCGCCCCAGGCAAAATTGTGCGCGTGCTTCGGCGCGACGATCGTACCGAGATGCTTGCCTTCCGGCGAGAGAATCCAAAGGCCCCCCGGTCCTGACACATAGACGTTGCCTTGCATGTCGACTTTGACGCCGTCGATGGCGTCTTCGCCCGCGGCGCTGGTCATGTCGATGAACACTTTGCCGTTGGAGAGCGAGCCGTCGGCCGCTACGTCGTAACGCATCACGACCTTCTTCTTCTCATCCCAATTGCCAACGTATAGATACTGCTCGTCCGGCGAGAAGGCGATGCCGTTGGGGCCGGTCAGTTCCTGGGTCAACAGTTTGACCTTCCCGTCGCGGACCGCATATACGCCGCTGAAGGTCAGTTCCTTTCGCGGGTCATCGAAAAACTTCGGTAAACCGAACGGCGGATCCGTGAAAAACAAAGTGCCGTCGGAGCGATAGACCAAGTCGTTCGGGCTGTTGAGCCGTTTGTCTTCGTAACGATCGGCGAGGACAGTTAGCTCGCCATTTCGCTCCAGCCGGATCACCCGGCGATTGCCATGTTGGTCAATGGTCAAGCGGCCCTCACGATCGAAGGTCAGGCCGTTCGAGCCCGGCTGGCCGTACTCTGCAATGTCGGCGCCCTCGTAACCGCTGTTTGCGCGAAACACCGAAAGCGCCCCGTCGGCATATTTGTAGATGGTGTTGCTGTTGGGGTCGCTGAACAGCAGATAGCCACCGTTGCGGACCCAGACTGGTCCTTCGGTGAACTGGAAGCCCTCGGCAAGCTTGAAGATCTTGGGGTTCGGCGGAACGATAGCGTCAAGGCCAGGATCGTTGCGAATGACCTGAACATTGACCTCCCGCGGTGTCACCGCAATTGGTCCGCGAATGCCGTCATGAAATTCGAGACGCGCGTAGCGCACCCAAATGAAATTCGTCGGCGGGTTCGAGATCGGTCCGTTCATGCCGAAGACCGCCAATTGAATCTTCTGGCCTGGCTTTACGTCGCGGCCGACGACAAGCCGGTTGGGGGCGTTCCAACCGTTCACGACAGAACCGCCGCGCTGTCCGAGCTCGCCGCGGGCCCGTTCGGAGGAACGCGCGTCATTCAGAGTCTGCTGCCCGTGATGCGCGAGCTGGGGCTGGTAACGATCTTTTGGGACGTGAATTTCTCGAGCGTCCAGAATGTGTTCGATGAGGCGGGTGTCTTGAAAGACCAGGCCGTTCCGCGTCGGATCGACAAGTTTTTGAAGGAGTTGATCTGGATGACAAGGGTTGCGTTGGGGCCGCGAGAACGTGGCGCTGGAGTCGTAAGGCAAGAGGTGACCACCATGGCTGTCATGAGAATGATCTGTCCCGAGTGCGGCGTGGAGATGAACTTTCATGCCGAAAAGCTGGACCCGATGGCGGCGCTGAAGGACCCGGAGGCCATGGACCCGAACCTCAGCGGCAGTGTCTCAGAAATTCATTCCTGCCCCCAGTGCGGCAATTCTGCTACGAGAAGGAGTTCGTCGTGACCAAAGAAGCGCAACGGTTAGAACAATCCGAGCAGAAAAAAACTCACTGGAAGCGCTGGGGGCCGTACCTCAGCGAGCGCGCCTGGGGCACGGTCCGCGAGGATTACAGCCCTTACGGCAATGCCTGGGAAGCGGTGCCGCACGATCAGGCTCGCTCGAAGGCCTATCGCTGGAACGAGGACGGCATCGCCGGTATCTCGGACCGCCATCAGAAGATCTGCTTTGCGGTAGCGATGTGGAACGGGCGCGATCCGATTCTCAAAGAGCGCCTATTTGGGCTGACCGGCAACGAAGGGAATCACGGCGAAGACGCCAAGGAATGCTACTACTACATCGACAGCACGCCGACGCACTCGTACATGAAATATCTGTACAAGTATCCGCAAGCCGAATTTCCATATGGCCGGCTCGTGGAAGAAAATCGCCGGCGCGGGCGCGGCAATCCGGAATTCGAATTGGCCGATACGGGTGCGTTCGATGAGAACCGCTATTTCGACGTGTTCGTCGAATACGCCAAGGCGAGCCCGGAAGATATTCTGGTTCGCATCACGGCGGCAAATCGAGGTCCGGAAGCCGCCACGTTGCATTTACTGCCGTCGGTGTGGTTCCGCAACACCTGGTCTTGGGGATCCGATGACGCGCGCCCCTCGCTGAACAAAATGTGCTGTCTTCCAAAAGGCGCCACGTTCGGAGCCGCCGAGGCGACCGGAATCGAACTGAGCGAGCAGCAGTACGGCCGCCGCTGGCTTCTTTGTGAGGGCTCGCCGGCGCTGTTGTTCACCGAAAACGAGACCAATTTCCAGCGCTTGTACGGCGTCGACAATGGCGCGGTGTTCGCCAAAGACGGCATCAACAACTACGTTGTTCACGGCGCGGCCGAAGCGGTCAACCCGCGAGAACAGGGCACGAAGGCGGCGGCGCACTATGTGCTGCAGCTTGCCGCGGGCGAGACGGCGACCGTGCGGTTGCGGCTCATCGATTCCGCGACCAAAGGCGAGCCATTCGGGCCTGCGTTCGACGAAATATTCAGTGACAGGATCACCGAAGCCGACGAGTTCTACGAGACCGTGATCCCCAAGACGCTCTCGGCCGACGGACGCAACGTGATGCGCCAGTCTCTGGCGGGTGTGCTGTGGTCGAAGCAGTTCTACCACTACGTGGTTCGCGATTGGCTGAACGGCGACCCGGCCTCTCCACCGCCGCCGGCCGAACGCACCCACGGACGCAACTGCGATTGGAATCACGTCTACAACGCCGACGTCATCTCGATGCCCGACAAATGGGAATACCCGTGGTACGCGGCGTGGGATCTGGCCTTTCACTGCGTGCCGATAGCCCTGGTCGATTCCGATTTCGCCAAAGAGCAACTAAAACTGCTGCTGCGTGAATGGTACATGCACCCCAACGGCCAGCTACCGGCCTACGAGTGGGCCTTTGGCGACGTGAACCCGCCGGTGCATGCCTGGGCCGCGTGGCGAGTCTACAAGATTGAGCAGAAGCGCCGCGGCACGGGCGATCTAGGATTTCTCAAGTGCGTCTTCCAAAAACTATTGCTCAATTTCACCTGGTGGGTGAACCGTAAAGACACCGAGGGCCGCAACGTCTTCCAGGGCGGTTTTCTGGGTCTCGACAACATCGGTGTGTTCGACCGCAGCGCGCCGCTCCCCACCGGCGGGCACATCGAGCAGGCCGACGGCACCGGCTGGATGGCCATGTATTGCCTGAACCTGTTGGCGATCGCGATGGAGCTGGCGAAGCATGATTCCGCCTATGAAGACGTCGCCAGCAAGTTCTGGGAACACTTCCTCTACATCGCGCATGCGATCAACCATCTCGGCCACGAGGGCGAGGGCCTTTGGAGCGAGGAAGACGGCTTTTTCTATGACGTGCTGCATCTGCCGGGTGGGGAGCATGTCCCGCTCAAAGTGCGATCGATGGTGGGCCTGATCCCGTTGTTCGCCGTCGAAACTCTCGAACCTTCCATCGTCGACAAACTCGACGGGTTCAAACGGCGCTTGAACTGGTTTATCGACCATCGGCCGGATCTCACATCCAACGTCGCGTGCATGCGGACAAGCGGAACGCAAGAGCGCCGGCTGCTGTCGATCGTCGGCCGCGAACAGCTGCGCCGCATCCTGAAGGTTATGCTCGACGAGAACGAGTTCTTATCGGACTACGGTATTCGCGCCATTTCCCGCTATCACGCCCAGAACCCCTACACGTTTTCCGTGAACGGAAGCGAGCATCGCGTGGACTATGAGCCCGGCGAATCTTCAACTGGATTGTTCGGCGGCAACTCCAACTGGAGAGGGCCGATCTGGTTCCCGCTGAACTACCTGCTGATCGAATCGCTACAGAAGTTCCACCACTACCTGGGCGATGATTTTCGCGTCGAGTGCCCGACCGGCTCCGGCCAGATGATGACGCTCTGGGAAGTCGCGGCGGAAATTTCGCGCCGCCTAACGCGCATCTTTCTCCAGGACGACGACGGCCGGCGGCCCGTGCACGGCTCTGACGAGCGCTATCGCACTGATCCGCACTGGGCCGGCTTGCCGCTGTTCTATGAATATTTTCACGGCGACACGGGAGCCGGCGTCGGCGCGAGCCACCAGACTGGCTGGACGGCGCTGGTCGCGAAGCTGCTGCAGCAGAGCGGAGAGTAGGTTTGCTACGCCCCAAATACTTTTGTCTGTGATCGATGCTAAGGAGGTCAAGTCATGCAAACAGCAATTGTGGAAGATAGGCTACCGGAAGTCGTGATGCCTGAGTGCCCGACCCGGAAGTTTCTCAAAGGTCAAAAGGCCTTGGTGACGGGCGCCAATTCCGGCATTGGGAAGGGCGTTGCCCTCGCGCTGGGACGCGCCGGCGCGGACGTGGTGATCAATTTTCGGGCGGGAGAAGAGGCTGCACAGCAGGTTGCCGATGAAATCATCGCGGCCGGCAGCCGGGCCTACATCCACAACGCCGATGTCTCGCACGAGGCGCAGATCATCGGCATGATCGAGCGCATGAAGCGGGAGTTCGGCACGATTGACATCATGGTCAACAACGCCGGGCTGCAGAAAGACGCGCGGATCGAAGAGATGACGCTCGATCAGTGGAACACAGTGATCAGCGTGAACCTGACTGGGCAGTTTCTTTGCGCGCGCGAAGCCGTGAAGGAGTTCAAGCGGCGCGGTGTGGTGAAGGAAGTTTCCTGCTCAGCCGGTAAAATCATCTGCATCAGTTCGGTGCACGAAGTGATTCCTTGGGCCGGGCACGTCAATTACGCTGCGTCCAAAGGCGGCGTAATGCTGATGATGAAAAGCATCGCCCAGGAAGTCGCGCCGTATCGTATTCGTGTTAACAGCGTCTCGCCGGGCGCCATTCGCACGCCGATCAACACTGCCGCCTGGTCGACGCCCGAAGCCTATGCCGATCTGATGAGGCTGGTGCCGTACAAGCGCATCGGCGAGCCGGAAGACATCGGCCGCACTGTGGCTTGGATGGCCTCCGACGAGGCCGACTACATCACCGGGGCTTGCATCTACGTCGCTGGCGGGATGACTCTGTATCCGGGATTCGAGGCGGGCGGATAGCTCAGCCACCTGACTGCCTCAAAAAAGGATATCCGCGACTAGCAAGGGCAGGTAGCGAGCCTGCCTCACTCTATCGAGATCGAGAGGGACGCCATGCAATTTGGACCAGAGATCTGCCGAAACCTCGATGCCGCTCTGCAAAAAGAATGGCTCGAGACCAACGGCCTTGGCGGGTTTGCTTCGTCGACGATCGTCGGGCTAAACACGCGGCGCTACCATGGCCTGCTTGTCGCGGCGACGAAACCGCCTGTCGGCCGTCTGGTCATGCTCTCCAAGATCGAAGAGACCATCGTCCTCGATGGCCGGCCTTTCGATCTATCGGCCAACCGCTATCCCGGCGCGGTTCATCCGCAGGGATTTCAGTACTTGAAGGGGTTCCGGCTCGATCCCTTTCCGACCTTCGTCTACGAAGTGGAAGGAGTCGAGATCGCGAAGACGGTGTTCCTGGTCCACGGTGAGAACACCGCGGTCGTGGAGTACGAGCTGCACGCGAACGGCGCGATGCCTGCGAACTGCACTCTGGAGCTGCGGCCTCTCATCGCATTTCGCGACTACCACGGCACGACTCACGCCAACGGCTCACTCGATTCGTCGATCGAAACCCAGCCTGGGTTGGCCGTGATCCGGCCTTATGCTGGCCTGCCGGCGCTCTACTTCGCGCATCAAGCCGATCAGATCGAAACCCAGGGGAGCTGGTATCACAACTTCGAATATGACATCGAACGCGAACGAGGGCTCGACTTTCAGGAAGACCTCCACCAGCCGTTTACCCTGCGGCTAAACATGACCGCTGGACGGCCTTACTCCGTAGTTGCATCCACCGAGGCTCGCGATGCGGCGCTGGCGCCTTCGCTTCGCCGTAAGGAAATCGCTCGCCGGTCTCAGATCTCCGCTTCGCTCCCGTCGAATGAGCCTCTGGTCGCCGCTTTGGCCCAAGCCGCCGATCAGTTCCTCGTGCGCCGCGGCGATCTGAAAACGGTGATTGCAGGCTACCACTGGTTTGGAGATTGGGGCCGCGACACGATGATCGCACTGCCGGGATTGACGCTGACCACTGGACGAATCGACATCGCCAGAAACATCCTGTTGGCGTTCGCGAAGCACGTCGATCGTGGCATGTTGCCCAACCTGTTCCCCGATGCGGGCGAAACCCCGGAGTACAACACAGTCGACGCGACGCTGTGGTTCTTCGAGGCAATTTGCGCGCTTACGGAGAAGACCGGCGATTCGCGTTTCGTGCGGGAGAACTTCTACGATGTTTTGTGCGGCATCATCGATTGGCACGTGCGGGGAACCCGCTATGGTATCCGCATGGATGACGACGGGCTGCTTCAAGCCGGCGAGCCCGGTGTGCAGCTCACGTGGATGGACGCCAAAGTCGGCGATTGGGTCGTCACGCCGCGCTATGGCAAGCCTGTCGAGATCCAGGCGCTCTGGTACAACGCTCTGCGGATCATGCAGGAATTCGCCGAAGAGTTTGAGGACCACGAAAGAGCCCGGCAATACGCATTGATGGCGTCGAAGGCGACGCAGCGTTTCAACGCTCTGTTCTGGAACGAAGCCGACGCTTGCCTCTTCGACGTGATCCAGGGCGACGCCCGGGATAGCGCCATTCGCCCAAATCAGATTTTCGCTGTCAGCCTGCCGTTCCCAATCCTGGCACCTGACAAAGCACGCAGCGTCGTGGAAGTCGTCGAGCGCGAGTTATTGACTCCAGTCGGGCTGCGCTCCCTCGCACGAGGCGACTCTCAGTATCGGCCCACGTATGAGGGCGGTCCGCTACAACGCGACGGCTCGTATCACCAGGGCACGGTATGGCCCTGGTTGCTGGGTCCATTCATTTCTGCTTACTTGCGTGTCCACAATCACCGCCCGGAGGCTAAGGAGAAGGCCGCGGAATGGCTGCGGGCTTTTGAGGCGCATCTCGAACACGCTGGGTTGGGCCAAGTCTCGGAAATTTTCGATGCCGAACCGCCGCACCGCCCGCGAGGATGCATCGCCCAGGCCTGGAGCATAGCGGAATTGTTGCGCGTTGCCGTCGAGGAGGTCTTTGATCCGAAGCTTAAGGTGTCGGAAACTTCGGTTGGAGCAACAATGGCTCAAAAAACCGGAGCGCAGCGAAGTCTTGCCGATCCCCGAATACCCAGCGACGAGGGTCAAAGCAGTGCTGCCCCGGCGGACCTGATCAAAAACGTGCGTCAGCTTGCGTACTTCCTGTTCCCGGCCGTAAAGTTTTTGCGGAATCAGAAAGCGGTCGGTAACATCGCGCCGGCCAAGAGCGAAAGGCTCAATCAACCTCTGCCCGGCCCACTGTTCGGCGCACATTTCGAGGTCGTGTTTGACGCCGGCCGCGCTTTGGTAGCGCTCCTCCGGCGTCTTCGAAAGCAACTTCAAAATGATCTGCGAAAGCGTCTCCGGGATGCGCGGATCCCTCTCGCGCGGCGGCACGGGAGCCCGGGCAATATGCCAATGGATCAGTTCGAGCTGGTCGGGCGACTCGAAAGGCGTCGAGCCGGTCAGCAACTCGCACAGCGTTACGCCGAGGGAATAAAAATCCGTGCGGTGATCGACCTGGCGGTTCATACGCCCGGTCTGCTCGGGAGACGAATACGGCAAGGCAAGCGGCGAGAGCACGGGTCCGAGCGGATGATGCATTCCTCCCGAGCCGAGCGTGGCCGAGCTGAAGTCCACTATCGTCACGCTTCCGGTCGAGCCGTCCCAAAGCATGCTGCGGGGGCAGACGTTGCGATGGATAACATCGGAGCGGTGCAGCTCCGCCAGGATCGAGCAAACTTGCAAAGCGACGGGAAAAAACCGGTCCAGGTTTCCGCTGAACGAGCGAGTCAGAGGCTGTAGCGGCGTGCCGCCCGGATCATCGAGAAACAGCGGCGAGCCCTCCTCGGCAGTCGATAGCCCCAAGGGCCTCGGCACCCCGGCTACCGAAAGCTTCTCGAGAAGTTCGAACTCGTGCTTCAGTAACTCCAGGTCGGCAAGGCGCGGCGGCCGGCGGCGAGGATACTTGACGAGGACCGTCGACGCGCCATCGCGCCGCCGCGCGCGGCTGATGACATGCTGGTCGGTGCGAATCAGCTCGTCCAGCGCTTCATAATCGGCAATCCGCATACAGCGACCCCACCGTTTGGAATACCCTGCGGATGCCACGGTCGCCAACGAAAGCCAGGATCCGGGCGGTGAAGTCCTCCAGCCGTCAATCTTACTGCATCGTCCTGCTAGCCAGTTCCAGCCCCTACGTCTATCCCGGAAACGTACTTGCCGGCCGCGGCGACGACCGTCGCGGCCAAAGAGCCTGCCGGCCAAACGCTGGTGGCCCAAGAACGTCGATTTTCTTGACGGGAAGGGAATAAGTCGAACCCAGCGAGGGTTTTTTAGGTTTGCGGAACGTTGGAATCCGAACATGGAAACGCGGCTAAGACCAACGAACAGCCTGATCAAGCTCACTACGGTCGTCGCCGCCTTGGTATTAGGGCTCGGCATCGTCCTGGGCGCCGTGATCACCGAATTCGCGGCCGGCCCGAGTTGGAACTTGCCCGCAAAGCAACAGGAAAAGAAAGGGCTCCAAGGGATTCCAGGCCGCAGGGCGCCGCTACGTCCCGATTCCTATCCGTCGCCCCTGCAAGCTCACACATCGAAATGGAGCTGAAGCTGTCGTGAAGAAAACCAGTGTGTTAGTGGTCGGGCCGAGTTCGCGTCGTCAGGCGCTGACTTCCAGCCTCGAACGCCTCGAAATGGAGATTCTGGTCGCCAAGGACTGGAGGCGTGCGCATCAACTACTACAAGCCTGTCCCGACGTCGACGTGGTCGTCACCGACGCAACGCTTCCGGACGGCAACTGGTGCGACGTGGTTCAATACGCGGCGCAGAGGGACTTTCAGTCGGCGATCGTGGTCGTTTCCCGTACCGGCAGCGAAAGACTGTGGGCGTAGCTTTTGTTGCGCGGTGCGCACGACCTGCTGGTCGAGCCGCTCAACGACCGGGAGATTCGGCAGACAGTGCAGGGCGCGGTGCGCGCAGCCGAGGCCGCGCGGAATCGTGTCGGACTTCGCCCCGCGGTTCCGGGCCCGGTTGCAACCCCTCAAGCTGCTTCCCCCGCCTCCTGATCGAGACCGCACTAAAAACGAGGCTATCCTTGCCGCGGGCGCCGACGCCTGTAACTAGCTATGAACAAAGAGCTTGATCCGTCGCAGTGGCTGTGACGAGGAGTCGGGCGGCCTCAGCGGCAGCCCGCCTTCGAGAAATTCAAAAAATATTGCAGTCCGGGAATAAACTCCATCCCGGTTGGGTTTTTAAGGTAGAAGCGGTGTAAATGCCAGCCGCCAAGCCTGCGGTCATAGGCCCGCCGGAGCGTTGAGGCGGTTGGAGTATTGAGACCGGAATAGCAGCCTTGACCCTTACACTGCTTCACCGTGTTTCATGAACACCGTGTTTTATCAGGGCGATTTGTGGGGTGGAATCCGTGAGCGACTCATTGCCAAAGAACTGTGAAAGCGTTCGCGAGCATCTGGACGCGTACCTTTCGGGTCAGGCCTCGCCGCTGGTCCGAAACGAGGTCTCGGGCCACCTGACCTGCTGCCCCCATTGCGCGAACGAACTTGAGACCCGGCGAAAGCTGCGGGAGTCGTTGAAAGCGGCCGTTCAGCGAAGCTCCGTGCCGCCTTTTCTCGAGGCGCGCATCCGCCAGTCGCTCGCCGGGAAGAAAACAGAACGAAGATCGTTATGGATTTGGGCGCCAGCGTTCGCCTTGGCTGCCGCGCTGGCAATCGCTTTCCTCACAGGCTGGGTGGGAGCGCGCCACAGTCAGCCATGGGAGATGGCCAAGCAGGACCAAGCGACGTTCATCGACGGGCTCTACGGGCAGGTTGTCGATATCATGCGCGTGGGCCTGGGCGACCACTTGCACTGCGCGTATTTCCGGAAATTCCCTGACGAGCCTCCCACGGCCGAGCAGTTGGTCGCCAAGATCGGGCCTCAATATGCGCCTCTGCTTCCCGCGATCCGCGAACAGGCTCCGGCTGGGCATCAAGTCCGTCTCGCGCACCAGTGCGTCTTTCAGGATCGCAGCTTCGTGCACATCATCGTCGAAGACAAGGGTAAGCTGCTTTCGCTGGTGATCACCCGCAAGCAGCCGGGTGAGTCCTTCCGCGACGGCAGTATCCCTGCGGCCGGAAATGCCGCCGGGCCGGCAATCTACCCGGACGCTGCCGAACAGTTCGCAATGGCCGGGTTTGAAGCCGGCGATTATCTGGCGTTCGTGGTTTCCGATCACGACGGCCAAGAAAACCTTCAGTGGGCTGCGAATCTAGCCGCCCCCGTGCAGCGAATCCTCGCCGACAGGCAAGGCTAACATCCACGACAAGCAGCCATCTCCCCAGAAACCAACTCGAGTCGCCCAGGGGCACGGATCGCAGTTTCACCCGGGAAACGGATGAAAAAAAGCATCCGTGGCCATCGGTGTCCATCTGTGGTTAATTCCCGTTTTGACCGTCTCAACCGGGAATAACTTGGCGATGCCATGACCTATCCGGTTTGAGACCACAAGCAATGGCTTCCATCGCATCGCAGCCGTCCCGTATTGCCGAGCTCCCGCGGCGATCTCCAGCCGCCATTCAAGCACTCACTGCTCACTGGCCCGAGTATCTGATGGAGGCCGCGGCGCTCGGGTTTTTCATGATTTCCGCTTGCACGTTCGGCGTGCTGCTCGAGCACCCGTCTTCGCCGCTGCGCCAGGCGATTCCCGAATCGCTTGTGCGCCATGCCCTCGGAGGGCTGGCGATGGGCCTGACGCTGATCGCGATCGTCCATTCGCCATGGGGCAAGCGTTCCGGTGCCCACATGAACCCGGCCCTGACGCTCACGTTCTATCTGCTGGGCAAGATCGAACGTTGGGACGCGATCTTCTACGGCTTATCGCAATTTGCGGAGGGTGTGCTCGGCGTTGGCATCGCGGCGCTGCTGCTGCGCGGCGCCGCCGCGGATCCGAACGTGAACTATGTCGTAACCGTACCGGGCCCGCAGGGCATACGAGTTGCATTCCTCGCCGAGGCTGCTATCTCGTTCGGAATGATGCTGCTTGTGCTGACTGTTTCCAACCACAAAAAGCTGGCAAGGTTCACCGGACTTTTTGCCGGATCTCTGGTCGCTCTCTACATCACGTTGGAAGCCCCGCTTTCAGGCATGAGTATGAACCCCGCCCGCACCTTTGGGTCGGCGTTCTCGGCCGGCGATTGGCGGTCACTGTGGATCTACTTCACGGCGCCAACGGTCGGCATGTTACTGGCCGCGGCGCACTATCGCGCCTGGCGCGGGCCTCACGCTGTGTTTTGCGCGAAGCTCCATCACCACAACGGCCAGCGCTGTATCTTTCGCTGCAACTACCCACAGATGGGAGCCTAGGAGAAATCATGTCGTCCAACTCTCACTACGACGTCATCATCATCGGCACGGGCGCCGGCGGCGGCACGCTCGCCTACAAGCTGGCGCCTTCCGGAAAACGAATCCTGGTCCTCGAGCGCGGCGACAGGCTGCGGCGCGAGAAGGAAAATTGGAGTTCGCGCGCCGTCAATCTCGAAGGCAGGTACCAGGCGAAGGAAACCTGGAAGGATAGTGCCGGCAAAGACCTCCATCCCCACACGAACTACTGGGTGGGCGGCAACACAAAATTCTATGGCGCGGCGCTTTTCCGCCTGCGCCGCGAAGATTTTGGAGAGCTGCGCCACCATGGCGGCGTTTCACCAGCCTGGCCGATTTCCTACGACGATCTGGAAACCTACTACACGCAGGCCGAGCGGCTTTATCAAGTCCATGGCGAGCGGGGAGAGGATCCCCACCGACCCGCCCGCCAGCACTCCTTACCCATATCCGGCCGTTAGCCACGAACCGCGCCTGCAACATCTCAGCGAAGATTTTGCCGCGCAGGGCTGGCGGCCGTTTCACACGCCGCTGGGCATCATGCTCGACGAGGCGAACCCGGAAAAGAGCAAGTGCATCCGCTGCAACACCTGCGACGGGTTCCCGTGCCTGGTGCACGCGAAATCCGACGCCGAGGTGATAGCCGTCAACCCCGCCGTGGAGCATTCGAATGTCACGTTGCTCACGAAAGCCTATGTCGAGCGCCTGGAAACCAGCCCCTCTGGCGGCGAGGTGACCAAGGTGATCGTACAGCGCGACGGCGTGCGTGAGGAGTTTTCCGGGGATGTCGTTGTGCTTTCTTGCGGTGCCATCAACTCCGCCGCGTTGCTGCTTCGTTCCGCCAACGACAAGCATCCGCGCGGGCTGGCGAATCGCTCCGACATCGTCGGGCGCCACTACATGGGTCACGTCAACTCCGTGATGATGGCCATCTCGAAGTGCCCCAATCCGACCATCTTCCAGAAGTCGCTCTCGGTGAACGATTTTTACTTCGGCGCGAAAGACTGGGCGCATCCCATGGGGCATATCTCTTTTGTCGGCAAGCTTGACGTGGACGCCCTCCGAGGCGGCGCGCCGGCGATCGCGCCGAATTTCACTTTGGACCTGATGGCGAACCACTCGCTCGATTTCTGGCTGACGTCCGAGGATTTGCCTGATGCGGAGAACCGCGTGAGCCTCAACCGCAACGGAAACATCGTGCTGGCCTACAAGCCCAACAATGAGCAAGGCCACGAACGGCTGGTCGCCAAGCTCAAGGAAGCGATGAACCAGCAGCGTAAATGCGACATCCACGGTGGCGAGTGCCACCAGGGCGTGTTCGCAAGGAATCTCTACGTCGGGCAGCGCATTCCGCTGGCGGGAGTTGCCCATCAGAACGGCACTATCCGCTTTGGGCACGACTCACGAAACTCAGCCCTCGACGTGAACTGCAAAGCGCATGATCTCGACAACCTCTACGTGGTTGACGCCTCGTTCTTCCCGTCGTCCGGCGCGGTGAACCCTGCCCTCACGATCATGGCCAACGCCCTGCGCGTGGGCGATCACTTGCTCAAGCGAATGAACGTAGCGTCCGGCCGTGTCGAAATGCCGGCCGCGGTCAGCGCCTGACAGATTTTGCAGCAACCCTGAGGGGCAGTCATCGTATTGCGTTACGCCAACCATCGATTCGTCGTTTCGTTCCTCCTGGCGCAAAATCGATGACTGTCCCCGCGGGGCCCGAGCCGGCGGCCGGCATAAACGAACAGACCCGATCAGCGATTTAACTCTCTCCGGAGGCACCCATGATCCAACACAAACACCAACGTCAAGCCGTTCTCTTCAGTTTGCTGTTGGCCCTCGTATTAGGATGGGCCGCGCGCCCGGCGGCTGCGGCGGAATCCCGCGCCCTCGCGGGGCAGCCTCTGGTTGAGGCTGTCGATTCGATTGGCGTTACCGTCTCCGACCTCGATCGCTCGATCGAGTTCTTCACGAAGGTGCTGGCATTCGAGAAAATTTCCGAAATCGAAACCGTCGGCGAGCAGTTTGAGCATCTGCAAGGCGTCTTCGGGGCGCGGGCGCGCGTCGCGCGTTTGAAACTCGGCGACGAGGTGATCGAGCTGACCGAATATCTGGCTCCGCAAGGCCGGCCCATCCCCGCGGACATGCGCAGCAACGACCGCTGGTTTCAGCACATCGCCATCATCGTCAACGACATGGACCGTGCCTACCAGATCCTGCGGCAGCACAAAGTGCGTCACGCTTCGACCGGGCCGCAGCGGCTTCCCGACTGGAACCCGAACGCCGGTGGCATCAAGGCATTCTATTTCCGCGACCCCGACGGCCACCACCTCGAGATTCTCGAGTTCCCAACGGGGAAAGGAAATCCCAAGTGGCAAAAACCCTCGGACAAGATTTTCCTGGGCATCGATCACACAGCGATCGTGGTCAGCGACACCGAGGCCAGCCTGCGGTTCTATCGCGATACCGTGGGCATGCAGGTGGCGGGGGCAAGCGAGAACTACGGACCGGAACAAGAACGATTGAACAATGTCTTCGGTGCGCGGGTGCGAATCACCGCCATGCGCGCCGCCTCCGGACCGGGAATCGAATTCCCCGAATACCTCGCGCCGGGTGACGGACGTCCCGCGCCATCCGATGCCCACGCCAATGATTTGTTGCACTGGCAGACGAGACTGCTGTCGCGCTCGGCCACAGAGGCGGATCAGGCGATGCGCGCGGGCAAGTTCGCGTTCGTGTCACCGGGAGTTGTTGCGTTTCGGGACGGTGGCCCGGGCTTCCGCAACGGCTTGCTAGTGCGCGACCCCGACGGCCACGCCGTACAGATCGTCGAAAAGTAGAACCCACTGCGAGACCTGCTCCGTGTGATCTGCCCCGCGAGATCTGCCCTGCAAGACCTGATAGCGGCGCGCGGAGTCACCCTGGTGTGAGACCGTTGGTGCTGGAACTACCCGCGTCGCGTGTTCGATTCCGGAAAGCCGGCGTAACGTGAAAAGACAACACCGACCCTGTCGTTTCGCTCACGCCCGTCAACAGAAACATCGCAACCCAGATCGCCTGCAGGAACACGAGCGCCAGCGGGTTCCAGAAAATCGCGGCTCCCATCGCAACGTTTGGAGCGAGCGTATCTCTCGTCGGCATCGCATAGGCGATGCATCCGGCGGCCGGAACGGCGGCCAGCGCCATCATTTGATAGGCCGTGATCTTACCCTCGCCGCGGTAGTCCGCGCGAAGCGTCTCGGAATAGGCCCTCCAGATTTGCGAGACAACGGTGGTCAATAAGAATGCTTCCGCATACCGCGAACTAAAAAACAGAGCGGCTCCGGCGATACCAGTGAGCGAGTACAGTATCGCGGTCAATGCCTGCACGGGAACCACTTTGACGCCTTCGAGGCCGCTGGCGTAAGCGAGCTTCTCGTTGCGGCCATGGAAAACGAAGTGCAGTTTTCGAAACAGCCGCGCCGCCCCAGGGCCGGCGTCGGCCAAGGCTTCCCGTAGCAACAACCAAAACTAATGCACGCTAGACGTCCGGCGCCCTCCCCGAAACAATACGAAATCGCCGCCGCCGCGAGGGTAGCCGCGAACAGAACCGTGTGGCCGCCGGTCCATTGGCTCAGCGAGCTCCATGGCTTGAACGCCGCTAAAAACCCCGGCTGTCTTGCTTGGGGCTGGTTTCAGACCGCCTACCTCGCGGAAGCATTAGCGGATCTTCCTGTTTTTCAGTGTATCGGCGTCGCCGTTGCGGATTGGTGACTCGAGCGTGAACACGCCGTTAATCCTTCGCTACCGCGGCGCTTCGAGACTTGGTCTCTGTCGTTTCGCCTAGGGTGAGGCCGCGTGCCGGAACACATCGTTCCAGGAATAGACTAAGCGGGCCCTCTGCTCGGTGCGAGTGGAGCCGAGATCGGCGAGAGAAGTGTGCCCCGTTCCCGGCTGAACCGCGGCGTCCTGGCCCAGTTGCCACCGCCGGAAACGGCTGTGCAGCCCGGCGTACAGCGCGAAATACTCCGCTGTCACCCGGTTCCAGCCGAGATTTTCAGCCGTTTTTCGGGCCAGGCCGCGGCGTGATTCGCGCGAGTCTGGATGTTCGAAGACCTCCGCCACGGCTCGGGCAAAATCATCGCCGTTGGGGTTGGCCAGCCACGCATTCGCCTGGTTCGCAAAACTCAAGACTCCTCCTTCGCGGGGCGCCACCAGTGGCAGCCCGCTGGCCATCGCCTCGAGCGGCGCAATCCCGAACGGCTCGCGCGGGTTCGGGTGCAGAAAAACGTCGGCCGCCGCGAAGAGATCCGCAAGTTGTTCGCGGCCGGAGACGTGACCCAGGAAATGTGCCCGGCGCGGCGCGGTTCTCTCCAACTCGGTTTCGAGGCGGCCGCGTCCGGGCCCGTCCCCCGCGATCAGCAGCCGATAGTCATGCCGCGAATCGTTGCCAAGCGAAGCCATCGTCTCCACCAGCAGCGAAAGATTCTTCTCCGCCGACAGCCGTCCGGCGTAGAGCAGCAGCCGCGTGGAGGAGGCGCCACGAACCTCGTGGATCATTTCGCGGCGCAGCATCTTGCGGTGCGGCGAGGGACGGAAGCGGCCGGCGTCGACTCCCAGCGGACACACCCATACCTCACGCCGGTGCAGGTTGTGGCCTTCGTTCGCCGCAATCAACTCCGCCGCCGTGTACTCCGAGATCGCGATGTGGAAGTCGAACATCGGAAGGTACACCCGGTGCATGTAGTAGCGCGAAAAACGCTCCCCAAGCTTGCCCTGGCAAAGAAATTGTTTGACGTTGTCGTCCATGCGCTCGCAGGTCAGTCCAACCACCGCCGGACGCTTTACCCCGGGCATCCAGCCTTTTCGCAAGCAGGATCCCAGATAGACGAAAGAGTACTTGTCGCAGATCTCGACCAGGTCCGGCTGTTCCGTTTGCAGAATCTTCTGGATGGCAGTTCGATACGGAAGCAGGAAACGGTGGGGCAGAACCACGCGATAGCACGGGTCGACGAAGACGTGGCGTGGCGCGCGAACGTGGTAGATCTTGGCGTAGTCATTGACTTCTTCGACGCCGTCGAACTCCCAGGGAACCACCAGGCGTACCTCGTGCGCGGATGTAGCGGCCCCCAGCAGAGCGCGGTAGAACGTGTGAACGCCTCCCGAACTCGGGTGGAACATGTTGGTCAGATGTAAGGTTTTCATGCCTCGTTCTCATCGCAACAGCGGCGCGGCGAGAGACGCCAAGGAGCCGTCGCGGCACGTGCGATCAAGACTCCGATCGCGCCGCAATAGGCCCAAACCAACCCGGGCATTTGTGCCAGGTCTTGCCCCAAACCCTGGCTGCCTTGACCCACCGTGAGCACCCCGCGGCGCATCGCGAAATAGTTGAAGGAAGTTGAGAACACCGTGAACCCTACCGACACTGCGATGCTCAAAAATAGGTCCGGCGTGCCCCGAAGCCAATGCACCGTGATTTCCAGAGCATGGTTCGCGATTGGCAGCAGGACCAGCACCGCCAGCATGCCTTTCCAGGCTGGCCGAACCGACCGAAACGCCTGCGTGAGGGCTCCACAAAAGCCGGATGTGATCGACCGAAGGCAGAATTCGGCAAGCATCGCGCCCGCTGCGGCGTCCAACCCAAAGCGCAGATTCGTGGAGAAGAAAATCCCTCCCCGTACCAGCGAGCTCAGCAGCGCCGACTTCCAGTTCCAGCGCTGCAACAGTGTTCCCGCCGGGGTCAACGCAACCTGCTGCAGGGCGCCGGCTAGCGAGACTGCTTCACTCATATTTCTCATTCATTGTTCATGGCGCTTCTGTTTCCATGGGGTCATGCTTCACGGGTTAGTTTTTCGTGGCGCCCAACGTCTCGTGCCCTCGCTTTCGAGCCCTGCCCCGCCGCTGGGAAACACCGGGCGGCCGTAACGTCCGTGAAGCACTAAAAACAATTACGGAAGAAACTGTTCAAAACAAGAATAGACCAGCATCATAAGGACTCCATGCCGGAATGATTAAAGTTTGGTTTAACAAGCTTTTCCGGACCGAAATCCGGGTGGCTGTGAGGATAGTAAGAGGCCGCGAAACTAGGCCGCGCCGACGCCGGGTAATGCCTTGACGGAAGCGGAGATCTAGATAAGGGTGCGGCATGTCGCGCCCGCGTAAAGCTGGCCGAAAATACTCTGGCAAAAGTCACGGAGGAGCCAAGCGCCAGCGGACCTCGCCGCAAGCTCTACATCAGGATCCGCACCAGGTTGTAGATGTTCATGAAAAAGGGATTCCAGTTTCTGTCCCGCACCATGCTCTCTTCGCGCCGCCAGAAGTGCAGCGCTTTCGCCGGCCACGCATAGCCAAAGTCATAGCTGGTGGGGCTGGCATGCCGGTCAAACAACTGCGCCTCCGGATAGCGCTGATAGCGGTGTTCGATGTCGGCCATCAGGCTGGCCGACTGCAGGCGGACCCATTCCGCGCGCCGTAGCATCTCGGTCCCCGCCGGGCCTGATCCATCCTGAATGGCCTTGCGCAGATAGTAGGCGTGCCGGATGCGGTTCCAGGTGACCTGCAGCAGGACTCGCAGCTCTTCGTTGCGGACGCCGGTCAAGCTGGGAAGCTCGCCGATCGCCTCTTCGAGCATTTGAACCTCGCGGCCCAATCGCTCGGGGTTGCCCCCCAAGTCGCGCAGCAGGCTTCTCTCGTGAATGCCATGCCCCCAGTAGGAGGCAACTTCGTCCAGCGGCGTGGTGCTCGAGATCGAAGCAATGAGTTGCTCTTGTTTGATGTATTGATTCTGAAACCGGATGATCCTGTCCCACACCGCAGAGTCTTCGCCCAGTAACTCCAGGCCGATGGTCGGTCGAGCCTCATACTCCGCGTTCGCCAGCAGCGCCACGGTCCAATCCATCAACCAGTAACCCAACTCCTGGCCGGACGTAAAAGTAAGATGTCCTGCGATGCCATGAGAGGCAACGTGGTCGAAATCGGCGGAACGCGACACGAGATAGTCGGTCAAAAACAATGGCACATCAATATCCATCGCGACAAAATAGCTCGTCTCCGGGAAGTACCACACCGGTCGCTTGGCGCTTTCGTCGATCATCAGCCGGTCGATATCGGCGAAATTCCGCCGCCCATAGACCGGAGCGTTCGCGTCTGTTAGTCCATAGAACATCACTGTGTGGACAAGAATTCCTACCTCGGAGTCGCTGAACTGAGGAAGAAAATTGAAATTACCAAACTTCGAATGCGTCTGGCCCGTCGAGACGTGGGTATTGACGAAGAGCCGGCGTTGCTGGCGCTTTAGAACCCGGTTCGCCGCCTCGATCCACCCTAGCGTCCTCTCAAACGGCGTCGGCGTAAACTCGGTCGTTCCCAGGTTTGCCGTCAGGAAATCAAACGGCAGGTTTTCGGCCAGAGCTTGCAAGCGGCTCTCGATGATTGCCTCGTCGCCGACGCCGGTCATCGCCCGCAGCGGAGGTATCAATAGGTAGTGCTTCTGCTGGAACTGAGCGAAGGTGACGGCAACTCCGAAATGGATTCCAAAGCCGTGGCGGTAGTCCATCAATAGCCTCAGGCCGGGCAAAGCGCTCCGCGACGTCGTGCGAAGCAGATTCACCTGCAGCACGTTCTGGCTGTTGCGAGCCAGCCACCGGATCGTATCCTCGCCGATCGCGGTGTTAGTTCCCAAAAAGCCAAAAACCCACTCGTTGGGGTGAACGGTATGAAGATGGAAGCCGCGGTACTCCAGGCGCGGCCGCCACTCATACGTCGAACCGCAAGCTGCCTCGATCTGTGCTCCGGCGGGTGAGATTTGGATCCGCGGGTGGGGAAACAGGAACCCCAGCTTCTGAAGGCCATAGTAGAAAGCTGGTCCCCACTCTTGCGGCGCCGCCGTAACGCGCAGCAGCGTTTTCCCCGGCTGCTTGCAGAGGATCAGTATTTCGTTGCGCCCATCTTCGGTAGTGTTTGCTTCGAACTCGATCGAGTCGGGCGGCAGTTCGGCTTGCTTGAGGATCGTGTGCAGGTCTTCCGTAACCGTGTTGACATCGGCGGATCGGCGCTCCAGTAGAGACGCGAACGCCGACGGTCCGTGTGCCAGAAAGACAACAAACAACGCCGCGGCGGCCCTCAGGAGCATCGCCAACTTCTTGGGGCGGCATCCGCGGCACGCGCGGTTTAATCCTCCCGCAACTCTGCTGTTAGGGCTGAGATCGTTTTCTATCACAAAATCTCCGGAACATTAATAGCTGCTCGACCATGCCGTTACATATCCCTTTTATCGTGATTAGAACATATGAAGTGGTAAATGTTTCCACTTCACCAGCGGCGGCACGCTGGCGTTGGGAGCAACTGCGTGAATCGAATAGGCAGACGCGCTATCCTGCGATCCATTTTGGGAGTCGTGTTGCTGCCCCTGTTGCGGTCGCGGCGATCGGGGAGTACGCAAGCGGCAAGCCTGTTGGTGGAACAGTTACGGCGGCCCCCGCAAGAGCGGCAGGGCGCCACGCGAAAAGCTTTCTACCGGGCGGATGTAACGATCCTGCTCCTTTCCCTTCCGATCTATAGACGGCGAGGGGCGGGCGGCGGGTGCGTGGAAGTGGAGCAGCGCCGCGATGCGGATCGCGATTCTCTTGCCATCCGCTTCTCGGCCGGATCTTACCCCGAACAGGCCCGCGGATTGAATCGCCTCGGTTACATCGAAGAGGTCATCATAAGCCGCGCCAGCCAGGTCGAAGAGCTAGCCTACTTCGGCTTCCTGACTTCGTCTCGGGAAAAGGATGTCGCCGAAGCCCGCCGCGCCCTTGAGGAATCCGGCCAAACCGCGGTGACCTACAGCGCCGCCGAGGGACATATCCGTTCGGGGGCCGAGACCAGCCGCAAGTCCAGTCTGAACCTGCCTGACGTCCACACCTGGACCCAGACCGGGCCATTACTCGAGCAAGTCCGAACCGCTTTCCTCGCGGACACCGAGGCCGAGACTCACACTCGAAAGCACCAGGGAGCGCCGGCAACATTTCTGTTTTCCTTGCTGTCAGCGGCCTGGGGGCGGGAAAGCACATTTGAGGCCTCCTACAGTTATCTCGCAAAGGACTATCACATGCGAGTCGAGAAAAAAGCGGATTTGGAAACAGGCCGTCGCATGGCGCAGGATGGACTCACCCATTTGCCGGACGCTGTGGTCTTGTTGAACCTGACCTATGCGCGGCCGAGGGCCGGGGTGGAGGACCTGGACGCACTCA
>JBBDWJ010000129.1:0-35709 GCA_040902925.1 Bryobacterales bacterium
TGATCGCCGCGCATCTGGGCGGTGTGCTCGCGCAGCGGCTGCGCCTGCCGCGGACCCTGCTCGAGGTTTTCGACGAAGCTCGCGAACTCCTTGTTAGTGTCGGCAAGCCGCCGGGCCCGGGTGCGCTCGGCGAGCGTACGGGCCTGTTCGCGCAAGGTGAGCTGAATCTGGGACAACATCTCGGCGTTGTCGCGAACTTCCGCCTTGCCGCGCCCGTCGGATTCCTTCTTTTCCTTGATCAGGTTCCAGGTGGCCGCGAGGATTTCCTTCTGGCGGCGCGAGATTTCGTCCTGCCGCTCGCCGCCTCCGCCCATGCCCCCGCCGCCCTGCTGCGACTGGTAGAACTCGCGCTCGAACGGCTGCACCTCGATGAAATACATGTCGGTCTGCACCGACGTCTTGTGGTCTTTCGCCACGGCATAATACGTGACGATGTCGCCGGGTACGAGCTGCGGCTTGCCGGCCATGGTTCCACCCGGGGTACCCAGCTCTTCCAGAAAAAAGGTGTGATCGGCGGCGGCCTGCTTGGACCCCGAAGCCTTCTTGAGCGGGACCGCCTGCGGCTCTCCGCCGTTGACCGAATAGTGAACTTCGAGCGACGCCAGGCCGAAATCATCGTTGGCTTCGAACTCGGCGACGACCTCTTCGATATTGGTGGCGCGCCAGTCGCGGCCGGGGCGCATCAGCTTCACCTCGGGCTTGTTGTCGGGGACCATCGTGACGAAGAAGTCCTCGGTGAGGCGAACGGTTTCTCCCTGGTAGACGGCGCCCAGGTAATACTGCCCGTCCTTGCTGACGGTGAGACGGCCATTGCTGGTGTCGCCGCTCGCGCGCAGCCCCTGCTGGTTGTCGTTAAGAACCAGAACGCCCTCGGGAAGCGGCTTATCGGTTTTGACCTCGATCTCGACTTCGGTTCCGTCGACGGCGCGAATGTCGCCGCCGGGGTCTTCGACGAGCTGCTCTAGGCCGCTCCATTTCGGATAGCTGTAGGTCAGCTTGATGTTCTCGACATTCGGCATCTCGACGACCTGCACGTCGAAGCCGTCGCTGCGCACGCCCTCGGCGGCGATGTAATACTGCATGGGCTCGCGGACGCCCGCGAACAGAAACTCAAAACCGTTGCCTTCGACGCGGCGCTGCATGGGCGCTTCTTCCCACTGCATGCCACTTTCGAATTTCGCGAACAAGCGGGCGGCGCCCGGCTCGAAGCCGACCATCTCAGCGGTCACGGTGAGATCGGCGCCCTGCCGCATGGTGGTGCTTCCGGGCGTAACGACGATCTGATAGAGCGGCGCGTCGACGGTCTTCAACCAGCCGCTCCATAACCGCGCCGTGCCGTAGCCCCAATACCCAGGACCGGAGCTGCCGAGCCACGCCAGAACGCCCACGGCAACCACACCCATGGCGGCGTAGGAGACAATGCGCTGCCAGGTCACGACGCGATCGACGGGAGCGGTTCCCGCGACGCGCATGGCGTCTTCGGCAAGCAACTCGAGCAGCGGAGTGGGCCGCTCGCGGCGCGAGGTCTCATCCAGAAAGGTCGAGACGCGGCCGTCAAAGGCGGGCACCGATTTTTCGAGCTGGCTGGCTGCGCGCCGGCGATTCAGGGCTCGCAACGGGAGGACAAGCAGCAGGACGATGGCGGCAATCACCGCGGCAAACAGCAGCGTCCGCGCGCTGATCACACTGCCGTCAGAAAAAGCGAAGCGGTTGGCGATGAAGACGCAGACAATGGTGGCGATCAGGGCAATCAGCGCCGCGCCGCCCAGTCCGCGGGAGGCGGTGGTCACACGAAGGCGGCGTCGAATCTGGTGCAGGTACTCTTGGAGATTCGCCGAGGAGTTCACGCTTCTAGACCTCCCGCTGAACTTTAAGGTGCCAATTTCCTAGTATTGATTCTATCAGCAGCGCCAAAACGAGCAAGACGAGAATCAGGCGCCAGATACGGAGCGGCGGCGGCTTCAGGGCCGACTCGCTGGCCATCGCTTCGCGAATGTCTTCGTGCTCCCGCCCGGTGGCCTTCCACAACGCCAGCGTGTCGGTTTCCATGGGCCGCAAGTTGGATTCGCGCGCGTCAGGATTGACCGCCACCAGCTCAGTCAGGCCCGGCCGCCGCAGCTCGTAGAAACCTAGCTGTGTCAGCGGCAGCATCTGCTCGGTCAGCGATTCGGTCAACGACAGGGCCCGCTCGCCCTGGGGGTCGAAAGCCTGCACCGTCGAGGCGGCCGTGCGGCGGCGCCGCAGCTCGAGCACGGAATCGACAACCGCCTGGGCCGCGCCTTCTTCCATGTCGGACAGATAAGTGGCGGTTTCGGCTACAAACGGCACGAACACGGGGTGCACCGGCAGATCGTTCCAAACGTTGTCGAGCGAAGATGCGAACAGGATCAAGCGGCCCTCGCCGAGCTTCTGCTCGACCAGCAGCGGCGAGCCATCGGAGAGGCGCATGAGCACCTCGTCGCTTTCGGTGGTCCACAGCAGCGCGTGGCGGAAGAATTTCACGCCGCGCAGGCGCTCGACGTGTCCTAGCGCCGGATGCGATGCCTCGACTTCACCGGCAAGCTGAAAGCGGGCGGTCGAGCCGCCCGTGGCGCGCGGCAGCTCGATACGCAGCGAGCTGAGCGGCGCCTTGCCTTCAGCGGCGGTCTTCGGGCCGACGGCGATAAACACCGAGCCGCCCGACTGCACATACTTTTCGAGACGGCTGCCGAAGGTCGACGACAGCGGAGCGATATCGGAGAGCACTACCAGCGCGTAGCGATCGGGAACGATGCGGTCGGCCTCGCCGGGCGAAAGGCTTTCGACTCCGAAGACCGCTTCGGACGAAGCGTCGAGAGCGGCGCGATAGTAGAGCACGTCGCGCTGGCGGCGATCCGAGGTGACGAACAGAATCGGTTCAGGGTCGCTGTTGTCGATGGTGACAAGCCGCTTGTCGTCGATCGGAAGCTCGTCGGCGGGTTCGAGCACGACCTCGACGCGGCTGTGCCCTTTGGGCGCGTCGAAGCCCTCGAACTTGGCCGTGGCGCGGCCTCCGGCCGGCACCTTGATTGTCTCAGTGGCGACACGCTGGCCGTTCAACAGCAGAGTGACGCGCTTCTCCGTCTCGGCGGGAGCGAAGCCGGCGATGGTCGCCTCAAGACGAGCCTTGCGCGCGCCGAACAGGCGCGTCGTGCCCTTGACGCTTTCGACCGCCCAGTTCGCGGCGTTCGGATCGGCGATGTTGTGCGGCGTCATCAGCGCGGCGGTCGGCAGAGTCAGATCGGAGAAACGGCCCGGCATCGCGGTCTGCTGGAAATCGGAAATCAGGTGCACCTCGACCGGCAGTTCGCGTTCGGCGGCGAGGCTGCGCACGGCTTCGGCCACTTCACCGAAGGAATTACGCGAAGAGCTGGGCTTGAGCGTGGCGATGGCGTTTTTGAGCTCCGTTTGATCGGCGCTGATCGAGGTCAGCACCTGCACGCCCGGTCCGTTGGAGATGATCTGCGCGCGATCGCCGCCCTCCATGCCGTCGATGATGCCTTCGGCTTCCGCCACGGCGCGCTGCCAGCGGTCGCCGTAGTTCATGCTGAGCGAGGTATCGATAACGACCAGGTGCAGGGTCGCGATACGGCCCAGAACGGCGGCCGGCGGCTGGTCCCAGACGGGCTTCGAGAACGCCAGCGCCAGCAGAATCAGTAGCGCCAGGCGGCTGGCCAGCAACAGCAGGTAGCGGAGCTTGCGCTCTTTGAGCGAGCTTTGCTGCCGTTTCTCCATGAACATCAACGAGCTGAAAGGCAGCTTGACGGGATTCTGGCGCTGCAACAGGTGCAGCCAAAGCGGCAACCCTACCGCCAGGGCGCCCGCGAGAAACCATGGAGAAAGCAGCGACATAAGTTATCGTCTTCTCTGCCGGAACAACAGATACTCGCGCAACGCCAGATCGAGCGGCTGGGATGTGTCGAGCAAAATATAGTCGGCGCCGATGCCCTGCGCTTTGTGCTTCATGGCCTCGGAATGCTCCCGGATGCGCTTGCCATATTCTTTGCGCGCGTATTCGGCGGAAACTTCGAGCTGGTCGCCCGTTTCCATATCTTCGAGCAGCGTCGATTCACCGAAGCTCGGCTCGATCTCGGCCGGATCAAGGATGTGGAAGAAAGCCATGTCGTTGCCACGATAGGCGAGCGGCCGGACGGCTTTCACGACCGCTTCGGGATCGGCGTAAAAATCGGAGATCACGGCCACCATGCCGCGATGGCTCAGATGCTGCTGAAAATGCTCGAAGGGCAGCTCGATGTTCGTCGTCGTCGCCGGCTCGGCGTGTTCGAGTAGATGCAGCAGGGCGAACAGGTGCCCGGGCCGCGTCGAAGGCGGCCGGTAGGAGCGCACTTTGTTGTCGAAGATGATCAGCCCGGCGGCGTCATGCTGGCGGATCGAAAGATAAGACAGCGCGCTGGCCAGAAACCGTGCGTACTGAATTTTGCTGACACCGTGAGAGCCGAAACCCATCGACGCACTGGCGTCGAACAGGATCATCAGGTGGGTGTTGGTCTCCCCGAGGTAGCGCTTGATGTAGGTGCGGTCGGTGCGCGAATAAACGTTCCAGTCGATGAAGCGCGGGTCGTCACCCTGCACGTAGGGACGGTATTCGGCGAATTCGAGGCTGAAGCCGTACTGCGGCGAGCGATGCAGACCCGTCAGAAAGCCATCGACTACCGTCCGCGCCACCAGCTCCAGGTTGGATAACCCGCCCAGCAGCTTCGGATCGAGTAGTGTCTGGATCGCCATTCGTTACATCACCGCGAAAGCACCCCCCTGGCAACGGGCCAGGAGTATTCGATCCCCGCCGGCGAAATCGGCCCGCGATCGCCTCAGGCGCGGTGGACCTTGGCCGGGCGCTCGACAAGCAGCTTCGTCAAAATGTCGTCCACGTTGAGCCCGTCCGACTCGGCATGGAAATTCGTCAGTACGCGGTGGCGCAACACAGGCAACACCAGCGCCTGAATGTCTTCCACGGTGACGTGATAGCGGTTGGCCATCAAGGCGCGCGCCTTGGCGGCCAGCACCAGAAACTGCGTGGCTCGCACGCTGGCGCCGTAGTTCACATACTTGCGAATGAGCTCTGGCGCAAGCGGATCGCGCGGCCTGGTGGAGCGCACCAGCTCGACCGCGTAGCGCACGACGTCTTCGGAAATCGGCACCTGGCGCACCAACCGCTGATACTGCAGAATTTCCTCGGCCGTGGTGCAGGGTTCGACCGGCGGCAGCGGGTCGCCCGTGTTGCGGTTCACTACGGCGATTTCGTCGTCGGAGGTGAGGTAGTCGAGAACCACGTTAAATAGAAAACGGTCGAGCTGCGCTTCGGGCAGCGTGTAAGTTCCTTCGAGCTCGATCGGGTTCTGCGTCGCGAGAACAAAAAACGGCGGCGCAAGGTTGTAGGTGTTGCCGCGTACGGTGACGCTCAACTCCTGCATGGCTTCGAGCAGCGCGGCCTGCGTTTTGGGAGGCGTGCGGTTGACTTCGTCGGCCAGCAGCACGTTGGTGAAGATCGGCCCTTCGACGAAGGTCCACTTGCGGTGGCCGGTAGTGACGTCTTCTTCGATGATGTCGGTGCCGGTGACGTCGGTGGGCATCAGGTCGGGCGTGAACTGAATGCGCTTGAATTTCAAGCCGAGCGCGGTCGCGAGCGTCCTGACCAGCAGCGTTTTGGCCGTGCCGGGCATACCAGTGATCAGGCAGTGGCCGCCGACCAGCAACGTCATCAGCAGGTGCTCGACAACTTCGTCCTGCCCGATGATGATGCGGCGGACCTGATCGACGATGCGCTTTTGTTGATCGTGAAAGGACTGCACGAGCTGGCGGGAAACGTCGAGTTCGGGACGGTCCGATCCGGTGGGTGGTGTGATACCAAGGCTCATTTCACTTCCGTATGCTTCAGTTTCCGTAAGCGTCAATTCCGTTTTGCGTCAATTCCGCGGGGCCATTCCGTTATTGGGCCGTCGTCTCCAGCAGCAACTTCTGCGCCGGACGGAAGCTCGGCGCCGCCTCCAACGCCAACAATAAATGGCGGCGCATCTTGTCGCGATCTTTCATCTTATGATAGGCGCGCGCCAAGTTGTAGTGAGCATCGGCTTTGTCGAGGGGATTCATCGCCAACAGCACTTCCAGCTCGCGCACGGCCGCGGGCAGGTCGTCTTCTTCCAGGAACCAGCCGCCCAGCTTGCGATGCAGCTCGGCGTCATTCGGCGCAATGTAAAGCAATCCTTCGAGCGCTTCGATAGCCTCCGAGCGCCGCCCGAGTTCATCGAGCAGCCCGGCTAGCTGCTTGATCGATTCCGGGCTCTTGCCGCCTTGCTGCTGGTAGGCCTGCAATTGTGCGGCGGCGGCGCGCTTGTCGCCCTGCTCGACGTAGGCTTCGGCCAGGGTCACATAAGGGTTGCCGCCCTCGACGAAATCGGGAAACAGGCCGATCGCCTCTTTCGCCGGCTCGATGACGTCGGCCCAATTTTTAGCTTTCGCGGCTTCGACGGCCTTTTTCATTGCGGCGCGCCATTGGGGCAGCGCTTCGACCTTCTCGCCGAGCATGTCGTCGATATACGCGGCGAATTGTTTGTCGAACTCCTCGGCGGAGACATCGAGCACCTGCTGAATGTTGTCGGCGGTCGATTTATTTTGGGCGTAGCCTTTCAGCAGCTCGACCAGGCTTTCGACGCCCCACTCCTCGTCAATCATCTTGCAGACTAGGCCGGCCTGAAAGTACGAGATCGCTATCTGATTGGGATAGCGCGGGCGCACGAAGCCCTTGTCGAGCTCGGCGACCGGCAACAGCTTGCCTTCCTTCACGGCTTCGAGGAAGTCGGGGCTGACCTGCTCGCCCCAGCTCGCGTCAGCCTCCCATTCCTCGTACGTCGAGATGCCTTCGCTGAACCAGCGCGGCACCAGGTGATTGGTCGCTTCGAGCGTGAACACATGGGCGAGCTCGTGCCACAGCGTCGTGCCCCAGTGGAACGTACCGGGGGCGCGCCCCGAGGGGCTGTCCATGGCGATGACATAGCCAAAGGTGACGCCAAGCAGTCCCAGACCCGGCATGCCCATGGTGCGGACCGCAAAGTCGTCGTGATCGGGATACATCTCGATCTGTACCGGCCGCTCGGGCTGAAATCCATACTTTTCGGCGAACGTCGCGATGCTGCGTTCGGCCAGTTCGGTGGCGTAGGGGCGCAGCACGGCGGCTTCTTCTTTGTGGAGCTTCAGGATCACCTTGGGCTTGTCGATCGCCGCTTCCATCTGCTCGCGCGTGCCGAGGGCGACGTTGTCGTGATTCGAGAAGGTTTCGAAGTTGGCCAAGCTATCCAGCAACCGCAGCGTGTTGACGGTTGTGAGGCTGTAGGGGTCGCCCTTGAAGGCGATTTCGAGATGCTGGCGGCCCTCGCGCTCCTGCCCTTCGCGCAACAGGTTGACCGAAAGCTCGGCGTGCGCCTCCCACAGCGTCGGTTCGACCTCGACGGCCTTGCTGTAAAGCTCGACCGCTTCGCGATAGCGCCGCGTGATGACATAGAAATGCGCTGGCGTGGCGTAGATGCTGCCGTCGTGGGGGTTGTAGTCGAGAGCGCGCTTGGTCCACTCGCTGTTGGTGTTGCCGCGCAGCAAGTCGAGCGACGCCTTGAGGGCGTAGGCGTCGAGCGGGGACACGGCAAGCTGCTTGGCCTTCTCAAGCGCCGTGTCGAGCTGCTTGTCGGCCGTGTCGTAATCGTGTTCCTCGAGCGCCATGCGGGCCCACAGCAGGTAACCCTCGACCTGTTCCGGCACGGCCTCCACTGCTTGTTTGACCAGCTCGAGCGCTTTACCCTCGAAACGCCCACCAACGACGGTGGCCATGCCGAGCTTCGCCGGCGCGTGGTCCTCATCGAGCTTCAGCGCTTCCTGGAACAGCTTCGCGCCTTCGCCTTCGTTGTGCGTGGTCAGGAACAAAAAGCCCCAGCGCACGCGCAGGTCGGGGTTTTCGGGCTGCGCTTTGACGGCGTCGCGGAACAGCTCGTTGGCGCGCTTGTAGTCGTCGAGGGCCCAATAGGCCTCGGCCTGAACAGCCGGGTCGGTGGTCGAATCGATCAGCGCCACGTAACAACCGCGCGCTTCGGTTCGCCGGCCGCGGTCCATGTGGTCGTCGCAGGGCTTGAGGGTTTCGCTGCGCTTGCCAAGTGCTTGGTCGTAGGCGGCGAGAGGTGTGGTCGTGACCAGCGCGGCGGCCAACAGCCCCAAGCACAATGCGAGGGCCGGAAGCGCCAGCCGCAGCCTGCGGGACCGGGCGCGGGGAGTCGTCGATGGCAACACATTCATTGCTGGTAATCCAGGCGCCGTCTCACTAGACGCCGCTCGAGCCGGCTCGTTAGGGCTGCCCAAGCGCGTCATCGATTTTCGTCTGCAACTGCGCCAGCTCGATCAGCACCTTTTGCAGTTCATCGAAGTACTGCTGCTCGGCCATCGACTCCTTGCGCAGCTTGAGCGCGCCGACCTGCTGCTCGAGCGCTTCGCGGCGGGCCATCATCTCGCGGGTGGCCGGATCGGCTGCCGCTTCCAATGCCTTGCCCAGCCGGGCGAGCGTGAAGCTGCCGGCTAGTTCGCCTTCCATGCGCGAATGCTCGGTCGCCAAACGCATCTCGCTCTCGTAAAAATCCTTGACCTTGCGCTCGGCGTAGGTGTACGCCTCCTGCGCGGTGATCGACTCGCTCTTGTCGGTATCGGCTTCGGCGCTTGCCAGGGCCTCCACAAAGAACTGGGCGAACGTCGTCGCTGTACGTTCGCGCCCGTTCTTGGTCGCCGCAACCACAACCCGCTTGTCCGACTTCCACAGCTCCATCACGGCGCCGCTGGCGCTCGTCGTGTTGACGACCAACTGCCGCTCGGCGGGCACGCCTTCGAACAAAACTCTTAGACGCTCGCCGGTGATATCGGGGCCGGGAACATTCAGTTTGTAGTCGTAGCCGTCGTAGCTGCCATGCCCGAGCAGGACAACGGCCAGGGAATCCTCCGGCGCAACGTCTTTTTTCAAACGTGCGAACAGCTCTTCGATCGCCTTGCGGGTCGCCGCCTCGCCGCTCAACGCGTGCACCAGCGACGCATCGCCGGCATTGCGGCGGGCGACTTTTTCGAGCTCCTTCACCTGCTCGGCGAAGCGCTTCTCATAGAGCGGCTCGCCGCCCAGACCGCTGAGGATGACGAAGTGAGTGCGGCTGGAAGGCAACGTTTCCGCGGGCAAGCCGGGAACCAGGGCGAGCAGCAGCAGACATGCCAGCCGCGTCACACCACACCCCAACGGCGCCGCAGCAGCCATTCGGCCGTACGCAGCCCTAGCAGCAGCAGGAAGAAGAACGGCATGTCCCATAGGTCCATTATCTCGCGCGCGGTGACGCCGGCCTCGGAGAAGCGGATCTCCTCGGGCAGCCCCGCCAGTTCATCGAGCGTCCAGTAGCGTCCGCCGGTCTGCTCGGAGAGCTTGGTGAGCAGCTCGCGGTTCTGCGCCGGACGAAAATCTTCGGCCACGCCGTCCTGGCGGCGGAAGTGGAAGGCTTCCGAGCCGAGCGCGGTGTCGCCGACGAAGGCGCTGACCTCGACACGGTAGGCGCCAGGGAGAGCCGCCGTCAGGTTCGAGGCGTAGACGCCGGGCTCTTCGGCGGACGGGGTCAGCTCGACCGTCACCGGATCGCCCGTTTCAGGAGTCAGCACGGCGGTTACGGTGGCGTTGTTGGCCGGCTGGTAATCTTTGGTGCGCACCTCGGCGCGCAACTCGAGATCGCTGCGGTCGGCGTAGAGTGTCTGGTCGCTCGATATCGTGACCGTGCCAGGCGAATTCGCGACCAAACTGCGCAGCAATTGCTGCCAGAAGGTATGGTGCCGCGTGTCGTCATGGGGTAGGCCCATCTGCCAGCGCCAGGTGCCGCCGGTGGCGAGAATCATCCCCCGGCCGCGGCCATAATTCTGCAACACCAGCAGCGGGCGCGCTTCGTCGCGCAACCGGAAGTCGAGCAGGTGGACGGCGGCGGGCTTGAGCTCGCCAATCGTCTGGTAGTCGGCTAGCGCCGGCATCTCTTTCCAAAGCGCGGCGTTTTTCTCGGGATCCTCGTCGAAGCGGCAGACCAGCGAATCGGCGCCCTGCACGGTGAGCTCGACGGGCACTTTTTCCCGCACGAACGTATGCGCTTCGCCTTCGGGCAACGCCGCCGGCAGCACTTCAGCCACTCGCGATGCTCCCCAGCCGCCGTCGCCCAGCCCGCGCCGGCCGCCCATCATCAGCAGCGTGCCGCCGCGGCGGTTGACGAACTCGAGAATCATCTCCTGCTGCTCGGGAGTGAAAAACGCCGCTTCGATGCTGCCGATCAACAGCGCGTCGAAGGCAAACAGCTCTTCGGCCTTGACCGGGAAGCCGTCCTCGAGTTCTTCGGGGTGATCCACTCCCTGGCGGTAGAACTTATTGGGCGAGGTACGCAGCATCGTCACCAACTGCACGCTGGGGTCGTGATCGACGGCGCGGCGGATAAATTTGTAGTCCCAGCGCGGCTCGCCTTCGATGTAGAGAATGCGCCGCCGCTTGCGAGGCACATCGACCACCCGCGACTGCGAGTTATTGCCGGCGATGCGCTCGCCCGGCAGAGGCTCGAGAACAAACTGCAAATTGCGGATGCCCGGCTCACCGGCGCTGAAATCGACGAATTCGGTCTGCACCGGCTCGCCACGCCGCAGGGTGATAGGTTTGGAGGCCAGAATCTTCGAGCCGTCGCGCACGCTCAGCCGGGTTTCTTTCTGTTCGAGGCCGCTGTGGCGGATGGTGATCTGCGAGTTGAGGCGCGAGTTCGGCAGCGCGCGTGGCGCGACCACGACGTCCGAAAGCTCGGTGTCCTCCGGCATCTCGGTGCGGCCCACGCCGACGGTGTGAATGGGGACATTGCTCTGGCGGATCTCGGCCATCACGCGGCGGTCGAAGCCGCCGATGTTGTCGGAGCCGTCGCTGATCACCACGACCGCGCCGAGCGGCAGGGCAACCGATTCGCGCAGCACGCCGGCGACCGCTTCGCCGATGCGCGTGGCGTTGCCGGGCGGCGGCGCCTGATCGAGCGCGGCGAGGCGGTCAATCTGTCCCGAAAAACTGTAGAGCCGGACGCGGAACCGTTCTTCGAGCTGTTCGAGAACGCCCGACTGCAGCGCCGCGCGCGCCTGATCGAGCCGCGTCTGCTCTCCCTCGCCGAGCGCCATGCTGCGCGACGTATCGAGCAGCACCGAGACCACATTCTGCTGCGAGCGTAGCGAGCGGATACCAATCGCCGGCTGCCACACCAGAAACAGGATCAGCGCCACGGCGGCGAATTCGAGCGCCCAAATCGCCCACGGACGGCGCCCTTCGAGCCGCCCATGATGCCGCTGCACGTGCCACCACAGCCCGGCGCCGGCGGCGATCACCAGCAGCGCCAGCAGCCAAACGGGCCAGCCGCTCGAAAATACAAAATCCCCCTTACGGAAAACCGTCGGGGGATATTTAAAGAGAAACTCAAGCACTCGCCGTCACCCAGACTCTCAATGCGTCATCGCATAGACAATGTAATTGACACCAAAGCGGTACGCCAGAGCGGTCATATTCTCAGGATACTGCGGGGTGTCGGCGTGTTCCCAGGCATCGCCCAGGTCCATGTTGAAATTGATGGCCACCATAACGCGGCCATCGTCGTCGAGAATAGCCCTCCAATGCGGCGTGTAGCCGTCTTCCTCGTACGTCCTACCGCTGCGGACGTATTGAATGCCGGGTACCTGAATGCGCTGGTCCAGATTGTATAAGACGTGCAGGATGGCGTCGTCTTCCGCTATTTCGACGACCGGCCGTTCGGGAAAGACCATTCGCATGGTTTGCATGAAGCCGGCCCACTCGTAGGTGCCGTGGAAGTCATCGACCACAAGGAAGCCGCCGCGCAGCAGGTATTCGCGCAGCCGCTCGGCCTCCTGCTCGTCGAGGTACCAGCCGCCGACTTCGACCGCGTAGACCCACGGGCAATCGAACAGCCCTTCGTCGAGCGGGCGAAGAACTTTGCCGGAGGCCCCGGCGTCGAGCAGGGTCAGCCGGCGGACCCCTTGCATGAAGTGGTATTCAGCGTCGGGATAATCGGTGCCCCAGCCGCCGCGCCAGCCGCCGCGCCAGCCGCGGCCGCCGCCATAGAGCAGGCGGGTAAAGAAGAATTCCGCTTTTTCGTTGGGATCGGTGAAGGCTTCGATGGAGCGCCGGCCCCGGCCGCCCCGCCTTCCCCATTGCAGCGCTTCGAGGCCCGACACGACAATCAGGGCGCAGACCACCGCCAAGATCAGCTTCCTGGTGTAGCGGCCGCCCAACATCGTTTTTGGCCTCTCTCCTGGGTTTCAAGGACCCTGGCCCAAGAGTAACATACGATCGCGCGCCAAGCTGTCCACTTCCGGACTTAGTCCCGTCGGAGCCGAAAGTTTTGACGAGGATTTGACAATCGCAACGGACTCGCAGGCGTGAGGGACTCGCCGGTTGGATCGGCTGGCTCGCCTCGGGTGTGTAGAGGAGATGCGCCGGTTGCACTTTTGGTTTCGAACGATTGAGGAAGAAGTGGCCGGCCGGCAGAAAATCGCCGCAGGCGATCCGAGCCCCATGCGCAAGCGTGGGGCCTACGTTTCGAATCGAGGGCGGTGCCCGTCGAAGACGGCGCGGCTTCCGGCTGGGTTACGCGGCTTCCGGTAGGGTCATCACGCAATCTACCCCACGCTTGCGCATGGGGCTCGGATCGCCTGTGGCGATGTTGGCGCTTCTGACTTGCTACGAGGCTTTTATCCACAACCAGGCAGTGGGCGCGCCTCCAGATTCAATCTTCGCTTGCGGCGCCTGGCTCGCCTGTCCCCTTAAGGTGCTGGTCGAGAAACCGTAGGATCGCTTCGTAGCCTTCGATGCGGTTCTTTTTCTTCGTAAAGCCGTGCCCCTCATCGTCAAAAACTACATATTCGACTGGCACGCCGTTGGCGCGCACGGCCTCGACGATCTCGTCGGATTCGACTTTGAGCACGCGCGGATCATTGGCCCCCTGCAGAACGATCAACGGCTTTTTGATCTTCTCAGCGTGAAACAGCGGTGAGATGCGCTTGAGGTAGTCGGCGTCGGTTTCCGGGTTGCCCATCTCCTTGAACAGGGCATCCCGGAACGCCGCCCACCACGGCGGGGTGTTCTGCAAAGTGCGCAGCCAGTTGGCGACGCCAAAAATGTCGACGCCGACGTCAAACGCATCGGGCTGGAAGGCCAGCGCGGCAAGGACCATGTAGCCGCCATAGCTGCCTCCGCTGATGCCGATCTTCGATTCGTCGACGTAGCCGGTGGCGGCCAGGAACTTTTTGGCTTCGACGCAATCCATCAGGTCGTCTTCGCCGTGCTTGAGGTCGTCCATCTTGAAGAACGTCTTGCCGTAGCCGGAGCTGCCGCGGTTGTTGACCCGCAGCACGACGTAGCCGTGGTTGACAAGGTATTGCAGCATGGCGTTGTAGCCGGTGCGCGACTGCCCGCCCGGCCCGCCGTGCACGTCGACCAGCGCCGGCACTTTTTCTCCCGCCGCGAGGTGCGGCTTCATCAGCACGGCGGGAATCTCGACCCCGTCGAAGGATTTGTAACGCACGACCTCGGTATCGACCAGATCTTCGGGGTTGATTTCCGGATTCATCGTGTTGGTCAGGCGGGTGCTCTTTTTGGTCGCCGGGTCGCAGACATAAAGATCGGCCGGCGTGCGGTCGCTGCTGTGGAACAGGCGCATCAGCTTTTCGCTGCGCGAGAACGCCACCGAGTTGATGTCTCCCTGCGGCAGCTCCGGCAACTCAACGCGCTTGCCGGTTGCCGTCTCATAAACGCGAATCTCGGTGCGGGCGTCATTGTTGATTCCAACGGTCAAATAGGTGCCTTCGTGGGAAAGATCGGCGAACATCAAGTCCCAGTCGGCCTTTTCGACGACTTGGGATTCTCCCGAGGCGAGATCCATCCGGCTGAGATATTGGAACTCACTGTCTTTGTCGGTGACGTAGTAAAGGCTCTTCGCATCGGGCGTAAACTCGACGGCGTCGAACTGAACTTCGCCCTCATGCCCTGTCAGCAGCTTGGTTTCTTTCGTCCGGCGGTCGTGCAAAAAGATGTCGGCGTCGCTAGTCGTTTTCGGCTTGCCTAGGGCAATGTATCGCTTGTCGCGCGAAACCGGGCCGACGCCATAGCCCTCGTTTTGAAACACCAGGGCCGGCTTGAACGTCCCGATGTCCATCTCATACAGGTCCATAAACTGCGGATCGCGCTCGTTCGACTGGTAGAAAAAGCTCTTGCCGTCATAGGACCAGCCATGAAAGGTGGCGCGGTTCTTCTCGCCGGGCGTCAGATCCTTGACCGTGCCGTCTTCCTGCAGCAGGTAGACATGGTAAATTTCGTTGCCGCCTTTATCGCCCCGATAGAGGATGCGATTGTCGTTGGGGAAGAACGAAACCGGGAAGACATTGTCCTCGGTCGAGTGGGTGATCTGCTTCGCCTCGCCGCCCGTGACTGGCACGGTGTAGGCGTTGTAGATGCCCGAGGCGTCGCTGCCATAGAGCATCAGCTTGTCGTCGTGCGAGAAAGAACCGCCGCCGATGGCGACGGTGTCGAGGAATTGTTCGATGGTGTACTCGCGGACTTCGCGAACCGGTTCGCTTTGCTGGCAGGCTGTCGCCGCCATCCACAGCAGTCCGACGGTTGTTGCCAAACGTGATGTGTTTTTCATGAAGCAGCTCCTTGCGCCCGTGCCGATTCCTCACCGGACGGCCCAAACTGCGATCAATCCCGCCGCAGTTCATCCATATCCAGAGAGAATTTAAACTTGCCTCTCATCCGCTTCAGTTTGCGGTAGGCTCTCGCGCGAGCCAACGCCTCAACATGCTGCGAAGCGTGAGACTGGAGTTGGCTTTGGGAGCCCCTTTCGCTGCTTCGAGCAGGACTCTGGTCAGGCGTGTCATCTTGCGGGTTTTCCCGGCGGGACATGGTTCGATCATACGGTATGAGACGGCCAATCCGCACAGAGATTTGGCGAATCTCAACCGCCCGAGGCTGAAGGCCTAACTAAGTCCCTGCCGCAAGCCAGCCGAAGCCCTCGGGCCCAACTCCAAACCGCCTCCCGCAGCCGCTGGCGACCTGTCTGATCCTTTCGACGATCTCCTCTTGGTACACCGGGTCAAACCACGGCAAGTGGCCGTGAATTGCGCCGACCTTCGCGGCGGCTTCGCGCGTCGTTGCGCCATGACGCTTGACCGAACGAACGTGCAGCGGGTCGCCGATCAGGTCGCGGCCGGTCGCCTCCAGTGCCAGACGGGCGAGCTTTTCCGGGTCGCACGGCAGAAGAGGCGCCAGCGTCGCGTGCGTGATGATGCCGGCCTCGCATAGAGCCTTCACTGCCGTAAGGCGCTCGGGGATCGGCTCACAGTGCGGCTCGTAGAGCTTGCGGACTTCCTCGCGGTCGGTGGTGATCGAAAAGCTCACTCGCAGCGTTGTCCGGCGGCTAAGTTCCAACAGTAAGGGAAGGTCGCGCAGAATCAGCGTGCCGCGGGTTTGCAGCACGAAGACCCGGGGAGGCTTTCGGAGCAGCGCTTCGAGCACATCGGGCATCAAGCGTCGTGTAGCCTCCGCCGGCTGATAAGGATCTACCAGCGGCGAGCAATAGATGATCTCATCGCCGCGCAGGGAGCGCTGCAACAACGCGGCGGCGTTCGTTTTGAAGGTGGTGAACTGCCCCCATCGCTGCCAGTCTTCGGGGCGCAGCCCGCCGTGGACGCGCATCGTCGGCACATAGCAATAGATGCATCCGTAGGTGCAGTTGCGAGCGGGCGACAGCGAGTGCGTAAAACCGGCCGCGGCAATGAAACCGCTGGTGGGGCTCAGTATCCTGCGGGCTTCGGTCTCGCGGATGGGGAACCATTCGCGCGCGTCTTGCGCCGTCGAGATCTGGACGGGGGCAGCCATCAAGGCGAAGGCAGCATCCGCGCTGCCTGCGGCTCATTGTTCCATATTGCCGGCAGTATATCGCCGACGGGGTCGACAGTCGAACTGCTGTCGTGGTTTGCGTGCTACGAGTTCTCTCCCGGATCGGAAGAACGCGGCTCCTGAGTAGCCGCCGCCTCTCCGGCCGGCTGCTGCCGTACCATTTTCAACGTCACCACCGCCAGAACGCCCACCACCAGCACCAGCGCCACCCAAAGCAAAACCTGCTGCGGGCCGCTGCCCATCGCCAACCGGGCGCCAGTGCTGTACTGCGGATTTTCCTCGAGCGGACCCGCCTGCGCGTCGTTGCTCCGCACCGCGAGCACCGCCGTGCTTACGCGCGCCAGTTCATACGACGGCGGCTGATCTTCGGTATTGCCGAGCAGTAGCGTATACTCGCCCGCCGGCGCCGCCACGTAAAGCTGGGCCGCCGGAAAACTCGCCTCGACACGGCTCAGTGCAAGCGGAGCGTCATTGCGATCGTGGATCTTCAACTTGAGCGAGTCAATCCGCCGGGCATCGACCAGAATCGCAACCGGCCGGCGGTCGCCCGCGCGCCGCCGAAGCCGCCCCGTGAACAGAGAGAACTCCGTGTCGCCGCGCTCGGCCAGCAACTCGAACTCGCGGTCAAAGAACTCCGTGTCGGCATGCAACTCGATCTGCTCGATCGTGACGGGCCGCGCCGGGAGCTTCAAGTCATACTCCGAAACGCCGTCCTTGGTCTCAACGCCTGCCACGTCGAGCGCAGCCGTCGAGCGGGCCGTGCCCTGCTCCGTTAAATAGGCCCATTGCCGGGATTGATCATCGACAATGCGCACGTCGCGAAGGTCCGGCTGCGCCGCGGCGAGGTCTTCGATCGTCAGCGTCAGCCGGGTCAGCCCTGCATCGGACGGATTGAGGCGCAGCGTCCGGCGGTGTGTGTACAACTGGGGGTCGACCACGCCGCCGGGCCGCATCGCAAAAGACAGCACCGGCTCGTCGCCGAACTCGGGGTTCTTTGTGATTTCGCCCAGCCGCGCCACCGCGGGCGCGTACAACTGCGCGGCCACCTGCGCCTGCTGACCCTGCCGCGGCGGCCGCAGCAAACCCTTGAGGCGCTCGAGATCATACTGCGGCCGGAACGCGCGGCCGCCCCCAAACAGCAGCCTGCCCGACACTACACCTTCGCTCTGCGGCGTCAGAGTAAACAGAAGGCCCGGCCGCTGGGCTCCGGCGACAAAGCTAATATCCGTCAGCGGCGGGCTATCGCCATTGTCGATCACGATCCGCAGCCGATCGCCGGAGACGCCGCCAAGGGGCACTTCCAGGTCTTCCACCGCGGCCGATGCCTGCACGCGGTAGAGATTCTTGCTGCCTTGCATTGCGTTCGATGCGCCGGGGCCTTCGTCCCACACCTCCACTGCGCGGCTGAACGCCACGGTGGACGTTCTGAGCGCCAGGGAATCCGCCTTGACTCCGCGCGGGCGCTCCAGTTCAATCACCGTGCGCCGGCCGTCTTCCTGACGGCTCATGACCGGCAGGATGACGCGAGCCTGTTCCCGCGCCGGAACCGACGAGGAAGTCTCCAGGTGAAACACCGGTTCGAGGTAAACGCCTTCTTCACCTTCGATCGCGACAATCAGCCTGCCGGCCGTGAATCGCGGCAGGGTTAGCCGGGTGCGTTCGCGCGACGCGTCGCTGAGGCGGAACAGCGAGCCGTCGTCGATCAGCGCCACCTCGGAGCCGTCGCCGGCCGCCGCGACCCGGATACGCCTTACAAATTCCGGCTGGTTCGTCTGTACGGTAAGGTCCCATACGTCACCGGGAGTGACCTCGGGCGGCGCCGCGAGGACATAGCGTTCGCGGTAGATCGAAGGGCCTTCCTGGCGATCGGATCGGGCTCGGTTCACGTCGACGATTTCGAGCGCGTACCGCCTCACGACTTCAACCGCGCGGTTCGATTCGGGGCCGCTTTCGAGCAGGTAAGGCACTTCGTTGCCCTGCGCATCGAGAATGCGCAGATCGGAAAGGTCGGCGCTGCAGGCGGCAAGCACCTCCACCGGCAGATCGAGCCGCGACAGGTTCGCGTCGCCAACATAGATCGGCGCTTGCAAAGGAAACAGCGTGCGCAAATCGTCCTGGGCGCACAGCCAGGGAGCGAAAAACAATAGGGCGCTCAATGCTGTCCAGGCGCTTCCGCGCACCGTGCCCAGCGCCGGCGCCTTCCCGCTCGTCAACCGCGGCCTCATCGCTTCTCCTCCGAAGACCCCTTGCGAAAAACAAACCGCTGATACGTCAACGAAACCAGAATCAACGACAGAGCCAGCCCCACCAGCGACGCCACGCGATAGAGATCCTCCAACTCGCCCAGGTCATGCAGGAAGACCTTGCCGATGGTCAGCACGAGAAAAGCCAGGCTCACCCAGCGTAGGCCGCCGCTGTCGCTGCGGAATCCTATTCCCAACAGCACGAGCGCGTAAACCGCCCAGGCCAGCGATAAGGTCAGGTCGCGCGCCGCCATGCGGTCAAACGAAACCTGGATTTGAGTACCCGTTGAGAAAAAGTCAAAAATCGTCAAGTTGATCCAGACAAACACCACCAGGATCGCGGCCAGCCCGCAACCGATCGCGCCGAGGGGTTTGTCGTGCTCATAGAGCCGGATCTCCCAGGCCCGCCGCCGCGGAATTTCTAAATCGCGCAACAGATAGGCGCTACCGAGCAAAGCCGCCGCCGGAACCAGATACGTGTAGATCAGCCAGTTGAAAATCGGAAGGCCGGAGCGCGCGTGATAGCCGAGGACTTCATCGTTGAGCACCAGCCGCACCGAAACGACCGTCAGCAGCGCCAGCGCGAAATATTTCAAGCCGGGGTGATCGAGCCGCTTCCACAGCGCCAGTATCGCGAGGCCCTGCACGGCCCAGCCGATCGTGATCCATTCCTTGTCGAGCTGCAGCGGAATCGCGAGCGCGACAAAACTGAGCGCCACCGCCGCGAACCAGACCAGCGCGCGCATCGTGGTCTCGTTCGCCGCTGCCATAGCGCGGACCCGCTGCACCGCCGCCAGCGACAGCGCGCCTAAGACAACCGCGAGCAGGCCAATCGTCCCATCGCCAAACAACGATTCGTACAAGCCGCGGAGCGAGAAGAACCAGGCCGGCCCCGCCAGCGCCGCGGCGTAGATCGTCCACGGCTGGTTCAGGAATCGCGCACCGGCCAGAAACGGCCAGAACGTGAACAGGATCACGGCTGTCAACTGCAATCCCAGCGCCGTCGCCGTGCTCGTTGTGTCGGAACGAGACCAGCCGATCGAGGACCACATCAGGTGGCTGAGGCTGGTCAGCGCCAGAGCCGCGAAATAGATCTTGCCCGACAGCAGCCTTGTCGCCGCCTGAATCACGAGCAACGCTAGAACCAGCGTCGCGGTGAAGAACAGCCAGGCGGGCATGCGCTGCGCAACCGCCACGACGACGTGCGCAAACAGCACCATCATCGCCGCCGTCGCGGCCGCGATATCAGCCTGCCGCCGCGCCAGTTCGCCGGAGCGCCGCAGCGAAAGCACCTGAAAACTAGCGCACGCCAGAATCGCCAGCCCCAGGAACAACTCGATCGGCGGAAACGCCGCGCCGCGCGGATCGAGAATCAGGAACAACGAGAAGCCGAGCGCCACGGCCACTGCCGCCGCAATCTGCAGCGCGCCCTTGCCAGGCAGAACCGACTGCCTTACCAGCAGCGCCGCCAAGGCAAACCAGCCGAGCATCCACGGCCAAACGCTCGAGCCGCTTTCGGGAACCGGCCGCACCGCGAGCAGCCACAGGAACCCAAAAGCGGTGATGAACGCCGGCCGCGAGGCGATCCGAACGTTGTGGCCTTCCGGGTCGCGCAGCAGCCACTCGACAAAAAAGTGAAAGATAACGGCGAGGCCAATACAAATCGACGCCGCTTCCCAAACCAGCGCCGTCGTCAGATCGGTCGAGACCATCCAGACCAGCACCACGCCGACGGCGGCGGCCGAAGCGCCCACCGGCAGCAGCTCGAACTGTTGCGCGCGCCCGAGCCAGCCCGCCGCGGCGCACAGCAAGGCGATCAGAATGGCCACCGGATAAAGGTGCGGACCCAGATCCGCGTTCAAGTAGAGCGAAAAAGCAAACGGCAGCAGCACGCCGGCAATCTGCGTCATGCGCCAGGTACCGTGCTCGTCGGAGTCGCCGCCGTCCTTGGTTCCCCAATTCGCCGCCAGGATGAAAAAGGCGCTAAATGTGCCCAGGATCAGTAGGCCGAGCCAGTAGCGGTCCGGGCCCATGCGGCCGAGAATCCAGGCGAACTGATAGAACACCGTGCCCAGCAGCCCCAGCATCACCAGCATCGGCCAGCGGCGCTTGCGCGCCAGAGCCAGCAGCCCGGTGTCGAGCATCAGAACGTAGGCAAACAGCCCAATGGGATTGTCGCTGCCCGTCGAAAGCAGAATCGGAGTAGCGAAACCGCCCGCCAGCCCCAGCACCGCGATCTCGCGCGCCGAGTGCCGCCATGACAGCAATCCGCAGGTCACCGTCACCAGGATCATCAGCACATAGGCGAACCCCGCGCCGATCAGCTCGTAGAGAGCGCGCGCGGCCCACACCGACGCATAGAGAATGATGACGCCGGCGCCGGCCAGGGCATTCGCGGTCGTGGCGTAGCCCCGCTGGCGCAAACGTTCGGATGCGACGATCGATCCTGCGCCCACCAACAGCCCGACGGCCACCCGCACGATCGGTGGAATCAGTCCGTGCTCGATCGAATAGCGCAGGAAAAGCACAGCCGCCAGCGCTAGCACGATAGCGCCCAACACGGCCGCGCCGCGCACCCCGATCCACTGCTCCCAATCGATTTTTTCCCAAGGAGCGCCCGGTGGATCGAACCGCGGAGGCGGCGACTCGAAAGAAGGCCGTGGGGGCGGAGTCTGAAGCGGGACGGCGGCGTCCGCGCCAACCGGCTGGGGCTGATCTGCATCGGGCGCGCTCGCCGTGAGAGGCAGCGCGTCTTCCCATTGCCCCACGCCGGCCGGAACCGCTGGCAGAGCGGGCTGAGCCGGCTCGCCGGCTGGGGTTTCGGATCCGGCGCCTATGACGGGAGCTTCCGCAGCCGGCATGGTTTCAACGGGCGGGAAGGAGGCGGCTTCGGCGGGCTTTGGAAATTCCGCTGGCGCCGCCTGCCGCAGTGCCGCGACCTGCTGCTCGAGATCGGAAATCCGGCGCAGAAACGCCTTTCGGACGGCGTCGATTTCGTCACCCAGATTCTCGCTCCGCCGGGCATAAAACTCGCTTTGCTGCCGAACACTACTGAGCTTAAAAGCCAGCCAGACGATCAGAACGAGCAGAACCAAAAAGGCCAACACGCCCATGGATGCCTCATCCTAGCACCGGGGCCGGCGGCGGTTTCAGTGCCGGGTTTGCCCGAAACTCATAGGGTTTTAGTCTGAGAGGCGTCTAATGGATACCTCTCAGGAGCGCTGGCGAAAATGGATCCGAATTGCGCGCGCCTCGTCTTTCACGCCCACCTGCCTATAATGGGTCCGACAGAAACCCATTCCGATTCTGGAGCCATAGATGTCGAACCTCGGCCGCCGAGCCTTTCTGAAAACCAGCGCCGCTTCTCTGACGGCCCTAACAAGCCTCGCCCAACCATTGTCGGCCGCCACGCCAAGTTGGCAGGCCGCGCCGTCGAGGGAATGGCTCGCGTATGGAGGCGATCAGGGCGCCAGCCGCTACTCGCCGCTCGACCAGATCACTCCATCCAACGTCAAAAACCTCAAAGTCGCCTGGGTCCACCACACCGAAGACTCTAGCGAGCGGCCTTCGACGACCATCGAGTGTACGCCCATCGTCGCCGGCGGCGTGATGTACCTCCAGACCGCCAAGCTGCAGGTGCGCGCGCTCAACGCCGCCAATGGCGAAGTGCTTTGGAATTTCAACCCGTTTGAGGGAAGCACCGAGCGCCGCGCTACCGGCATCAGCCGAGGCGTCTGCTACTGGCAGGACGAAGAGGGCAAAGACAAGCGTATTTTCGCTCCGGCCCGCGACATGCTCTACTGCCTCGACGCGCGAACGGGCAAGCTCGTCGAGTCGTTCGCCAACAAGGGCGTGCTCGACTTCAAGGAAAACTTCGACAAGGACATGACGGGGCTTTCGTTCCGCCTGACGAGCCCGCCGGTGGCCTACCAGGGTCTGATCCTGTGCGGCGGCGGCGGCGGCGAAGGGCCATATCCCGAAGCGCCCGGCCACATCCGCGGCTACGATGCGCGCACCGGCGAGCGCCGCTGGATCTTCCACACGGTGCCGCACCCCGGCGAGTTCGGCCACGACACCTGGGAGGGTGAATCGTGGCAGAAAGCCGGCGGCACCAACAACTGGGCCGGCATGAGCCTCGACGTTGAGCATGGCTGGCTGTTCGCTTCGATCGGCTCGCCGGCGTTTGACTATTACGGCGGCGACCGCAAAGGCGCCAACCTGTTCGGCAACTGCGTAGTCGCACTCGACGCCGCGACCGGCAAACGGCAATGGCATTTTCAGGCCGTCCACCACGATGTTTGGGATTATGACTTGCCCGCGCAGCCGGCGCTGATCCGCGCAAAAATCAACGGCCGGAACGTTGATGCCGTGGCCCAGGTCTCGAAAATGGGCCTCGTCTTTTTGCTCGACCGCAAGACCGGCAAGCCGCTGTTCGAAGTCGAGGAGCGCAAGATCGAGAAGTCGGATGTGCCCGGCGAAGAGCTCTGGCCGACGCAGCCGTTCCCCGTGAAGCCGCCTCCGCTGAGCCGCATCGCGTTTACCGAAGACGAGATCACCAACATCTCGCCCGAGGCCCACGCCCACGTGCGGGCTCTGTGGGAAAGCTCGCGCGCCGGCAAGATCTACACGCCGCCGAGCCTGCAAGGCACGGTCATTCATCCCGGCTTCCGCGGCGGCGCGCTGTGGGGCGGCTGCTGTTTCGACCCCAAGCGAAATTTGTTGATCGTCCCCTCAGGGGAATGGTCGAACCGCATCGTTCTCGCTGAGGCGCGCGCCGACCAGCCTTTTCGCTACGCGCTGCCAGTGCGCGCCGAGTTTCAGGACCACGAGGGCTATCCCGCGATCAAGCCGCCGTGGGGCTACCTCACCGCCATCGACCTCGACAAAGGGGATTTCACGTGGCGCGTCGTCACTGGCGAGTTCGAAGCGCTTAAGAAGCGCGGCATACCGAAAACGGGCACACCGTCGCACGGCGGCGCTATCGCGACCGCCGGAGGCCTAGTGTTCATGGCGGGAACGTTCGACAAGAAGTTCCGCGCCTTCAATTCCGACTCGGGCGAGGTCGCCTGGGAGCATACGCTCAACGCCGGCGGCTTCGCCACGCCGTCCACCTACGAAGTGGAAGGCAAGCAGTACGTAGTGATCGCGGCCGGCGGCGGCAAGGGGGACACGAACTCGGGCGATGAGTTTGTGGTGTTTGCACTGGCGTAGGACCTACGGTACACCCGCGCGCGATCCGCCGTAGCAGCTTGGGGCGGTAAACTAAAGTCATGAGCGATCTCACTTCGCGAATCACAACGGACCCGGACCAGTGCGGCGGCCGCCCATGCATCCGGGGCATGCGAGTTCGTGTCACCGACGTCTTGAGTCTGCTCGCCTCGGGACTGTCAACCCAGCAGGTGATCGAAGAGCTTCCCTACTTGGAACCAGAAGACCTGCAGGCCTGCTTGCAGTACGCTGCTCGCGAGATCGACCACCCCGTCCTCGTGGCTAGATGAACATTTGGATTGACGCTCAGTTGTCGCCGGCTCTGGCGGAGTGGATTACCGCCACTTTTGAAGTCGACGCTCAGCATCTCAAAACCCTTCAGCTTCTAGGCGCCTCGGACAACGTAGTCTTTGAAGGAGCGCGCGTGGCGCCCGCAGCCGTAATGACAAAGGATCGCGACTTTGTCGATCTCGTCAGACGCCTTGGACCACCACCGCAAGTCATCTGGGTAACCTGTGGCAATACGTCGAACTTTGAGATGAAGCAAATCCTCGCGATCACGCTTCCGCACGCATTGAACCTTCTTTCTAAAGGAGAGGCAATGGTTGAGATAAAACGCTAGTGGTCGTTTATTGCACTCCTGCGGCCGACATCCAGGCACCCCCCCGGCCAGTATTGGTGCCGCGCTGTCGAATGACCTGCGACGTCGCGGTGCAATGAGCTACCCGGCTGGTTCCACGCTCATTAGCTGAGCCGGACCGCATCTGGCACAATAGAAGTTCGCCTTCGGAGTCTGTTCTACTTCAGCAGGATGCAGGTCACGAAACCCCAAGCATTCCTGACCCTCGTGGCGATCTCCGTGCTGGTATCCGCCGGCTGGTTCGCCGTGAGCGGCCAGACGCCGCAGGTCTCGCCGGCCGCGGCCGCGGAAAAACTGCCCCTGCCGCCGCCCGAGCAGCCGGTTCCGTTCAGCCATAAGCTCCACGTCGGGCTGGGCGCGAAGTGCCTCGACTGCCACGCCATCAAACCGCCTGGTTTCACCGCTGGGTACCCGCCGGCGGCCACCTGCATGGCCTGCCACGCGGCGATCAAGGCCGACAGCCCCCACATCCAGAAACTGGCCGAAGCCGAGAAATCGCAGAACCCCGTCGAGTGGGTAAAGGTCTACAAGGTGCCCGACTACGTCTGGTTTGCGCACCAGACGCACGTGGCAGACGCCAAAGTGGCCTGCGAGACCTGCCACGGCCCGGTCGCCGAACGCGAGGCCATTTTCAAGGAAAAGCCCACCAGCATGGTTTCCTGCATGGACTGCCATGCCCAGCACGGAGCGCCCAACGACTGCGACCTTTGCCACAACCCGCCCTAGCCGGGGCCGGCGTGTCACCGTGGTGGGCGAACTGCAATTTTAAAACAACTCACACAATTTAATGACTAATTGTCCATGATTTAGTACAATCAAGGCGCTGATGGAGTCCGTCAGCGACACCTGGAATGCCGACGACCCATCAAGCCTCAAGCACAAGCCATGGTACGAACCCTCAACCGGGCCGGCAGCGCCGTCGCGCTGCTGCTGGTCACCGTAGCGGCCCTGCCTGGCCAGAATCTCAACCACGTTGATGTAGCACTCGACGCGCCGTCATCCGAAAGCGCCGGGAGTCGCGACGCGGCGGCCGCCCAGCCGGAGGCCGCCGGCGAGCCGCGGGAAACCTACACGCTGGGCCCGGGCGATCTGCTGGCAATCCACGTTCTCGAAGCTGAGACCTCCTTCGCCGAACCGGTGCGCATCTCAACCAGCGGCGTTCTGCACCTGCCGATGGCCGGGCGCGTTCCCGCCGGCGGATTGACCGTCGCGCAGCTCGAAACCAGCCTCAGCGAACGCCTCACCGCCTACGTGCACGACCCGCACGTCACCGTGAATGTTGTCGAATACCGCAGCCGCCCCGTCACAGTCATCGGAGCCGTGCAACACCCGGGTGTGCAAGTGCTTTCGGGCGAACAGACGCTGCTGGAAGTGCTTTCTCAGGCCGGAGGCCTACGGCCCGAAGCCGCGCCCACGATTCAGATCACGCGCCAGCTCGCCTGGGGTACGCTGCCGCTCGCCAACGCGCGTCCCGACCGCAGCGGCAAGTTCAGCATCGCCGAGGTCAATCTCAAAGACGTGCTCGCGGGCGGCGGGGCCGCTAAGAACCTGGTCATCCGTCCGCAGGACGTGATCTCCGTGCCGCGCGCCGAGATGATCTACGTTGTCGGCGCGGTGCGGCAAGCCAGCGGTTTCGTGCTCGAGCAGCGCAACAGTCTGTCGGTGCTCGAGGCGCTTTCCCTCGCCGGCGGTCTGGCCCCTAAATCCGCTCCGCAGCGCGCCGTCATCCTGCGGCCCGGCGAGGAGGGAGCCGGCCAGCGGATTCAGGTCGCGGTAAATCTCAAAAACGTGCTGGCGGGAAAAGATCCCGACTTGGCGCTCGGCAGCGAGGACGTGCTCTACGTGCCCTACAGCGGGGCCAAGATCGCCGCCGAGAAAGCCGTGAACGCCGCCATCACGATCGGCACGGGCCTGCTGGTCTGGCGGCGTTGAAGAAAGCGCCGGCAGGGCTCGACGATGCACTGGCGCGCAAAACTCGCGGTCCAAAACGCGATCGCCGCATTACCGCCGCGATTCGGCGATCCCCTTTACCACTCCCTGCAAAAGCGCAGCGGCCTCAAGCCGAACTGCCAAAGCCACTACGATTTCGTAACGCACTGTGAGCGGCTGCTGGGCAATGGGAGCGCGTGGATTGCGGGAAAGAGCGTGGTCGAGCTGGGCTCCGGCTGGTTCCCGCTGACGCCGCTGCTGCTTGCCGGCCTGGGCGCAAGCGAGGTACACACATTCGATCTCCACGAGCACTATTCGCCCGAGCGGATCAGGGAGGCGGCACGGGCGCTACGCAGTTTCCGGAAGGAGTTTGCCGGGCTACCGTTCTTAAAGGAATCCGAATTCAGCGGCCGGTTGCCGCCCGTTGTGCACTACTACCCGCGAGCGGATCTCGCCAAATGCAACGGGCTTCCCTGCGGCAAGATTGACCTCGCCATTTCGCGGGCTGCGATCGAGCACATCGAGCCGGACACAATAAGCCGCATTCACTCCACCTCGCACCGCTGGCTCGCTCCGGATGGCGTTTGGGTTCACTTGGTTTCGCCGTCCGATCATCGCGCTTACTCCGACAAGCGGCTCCACTTGGTAGACTTTCTGCGCTACAGCGAACGGGAGTGGCAGCGCCTTTCCGGAAATCGCTTCTCGTATCACAATCGCCTGCGACGGCCGCAGTACGCCGCGATCTTCGAGGCCACTGGATGGAGAGTCGCCAAGCAAGAATTCTCCGTGCCGCCGGTCGTGCTGAACTCCATCAGCCGCGTCGATATTCATTCCGCCTTTCAAAGCTTCTCTTTGCAGGATCTCGTGGCTTCCAGCTTGTGGTTTGTGCTGACCCGCCAAAACGTCGAACCCGGAACGCCGGGCTAGAGAATTCGCCGGCAATCGAGGGTAGCGATCCACCGTTGCCGCACCGGCGCCTTGTCTGCTGTTCCGTCTGTTGTTCCCGCTCCGGCGACGTGTGACAATCGAAGAACCGTTGAACACTTCCCTGCTTCGGATGGTCTTCGCTATGAAACCGGAACCTATTGATCTCGATTCCTTATTGCCGCGACGAACTTGGCTGAAGCTGCTCGGCGTGCTCGCCGCGGCCCAAACTCCGCTTGCCGTCTCCCCTTCCCGCGCCCAACAGCAGGAGGAGGAAAAACCGCTGCGGGTGACACCTGAGATGCTCGATCACGCGCTGGCGCTGATCGGGCTGCAATTTTCCGCCGAACAGAGCGAGTTGATGCTGCGAACAGTCGATCGGCAGCTCGAAACATACGAAGCCTTGCGCGCCGTCGAGATCGGCTACGACGTCGAGCCGGCATTCGTTTTCAATCCGCTGCTGCCCGGCAAGACGCCACCCAAACAGTCGCCGCCGTTTCCCGACTACACGCGCCGTGCGCCGGCCGCGCGCGCCTGGCAATCGGTCGAGGAGCTCGCATTTCTGCCGGTCGAACAGCTTGCGCCGCTCGTACGAGAGCGGCGCGTGAGTTCCAGCGAGCTGACACGCATGTATCTCGGGCGGCTCAAAAAGTACGGCCCCGGGCTGCTGTGCGTCGTGAATCTCACCGAAGAGTTGGCTCTCGAACAGGCCGCGCAAGCCGACCGTGAAATCGCCGCGGGCCGCTACCGTGGGCCGCTGCACGGCATCCCTTGGGGCGCGAAAGATTTGTTCGCCACCAAGGGAATTCGCACCACTTGGGGCGCCGAACCGTTTCGCGAGCAGACGCCCGATCATGATTCGGCCGTCGTCGAGCGGCTGCGCGAAGCAGGCGCTGTGTTGGTCGCGAAACTTTCGATGGGCGAGTTGGCGATGGGTGGGCAGTGGTATGCGGGAATGACGAAGAACCCGTGGGATCTCGAGCGGAGTTCGAGTGGTTCTTCAGCGGGCTCGGCCGTCGCCGCGGCAGCGGGCCTAGCGGGTTTTGCCATCGGCACCGAGACGCTAGGCTCTATCGTGTCGCCAAGTGACCGCTGCGGCGCTGTAGGTTTGCGCCCGACGTTCGGACGCGTCAGCCGCTACGGAGCTATGGCGCTGAGCTGGACGATGGACAAGATCGGCCCCATCTGCCGCTCGGCCGAAGACTGCGCGATTGTTTTCGAGGCCATTCGTGGACCGGACGCGCGCGACCGTTCGACCATCGACGCCGCCTTCGCATGGAATCCCGAACGGCCGCTAGGCGAGATGCGCATCGCGGTCCTGCGAAAGAAATTCGATGAGCTCGACGAAAAACAAAAACCGGTCTATACAAACGCGCTCGCGGCGCTCGAAGCGGCGGGAGCCAGACTCGAAGACGCGGAGTTCCCTGAATTTCCCAGCAACGCGCTGTCGCTGATCATCGAAGCCGAAGGCGCGGCGGCGTTCGATGCGCTGGGGCGGGCCGGAGGTTTTGAACAACTCAAGGGCCAGGGCGCCGGCAACTGGCCGAATTTGCTGCGCTCGGCTCGTCTGACGCCCGCCGCCGAATATATCAATATGCAGCGGGCGCGCACTTTGCTGATGCGAATGATCGACGAGTTCATGTCGCGGTGGGACGTGCTGGTCACGCCGCCCGACGGCGACGTCTTGCGGGCCGGCAACCTCACCGGAATCCCCGAAGTGGCAGTGCCCTGCGGCTTCGATGGCAAGATTCCTAAATCCCTGCGCCTTGTCGGCCCGCTGTTTCAAGAGGGAGCGCCACTGCGGCTGGCGCTGGCTTTCGAGCAAGCGACGAAGTGGCACACCATGCACCCGCCGATGGATTTCGCGTGATGAATGGATATGACCGAGCTCAAGCTTTTGGAGATACAGAGCCGCAAGCAATGGCGGACGTGGCTGGCAAAGCAGCACGCCTCGATCCCGGGCGTGTGGCTCGTGTTTCACAAAGACCACACAGGCGTGAAGTCCATCGAATACGAAGACTCGGTTCGCGAGGCGTTGTGCTTTGGATGGATCGACAGCCTGATCCGGCGTTTGGATGACGACCGCTATGCCCGCAAATTCACGCCGCGGAAGCCCACCAGCAAGTGGTCGGACATCAACCGCAAACGATGGGCGGAGCTGAATGCCGCTGGCCTTCTCAAACCGGTGGGCCTTGCAGCCGCGCCAACCGACAACAGCTACGCACCCAAGCCGGAAATTCCGGAGCTGCCCGCCTACATCGCCAAGGCATTCAAGACAGATCCGAAAGCGTGGCGCTTCTTTCAGGAGTTGACGCCAACCCAGCGGCGTCACTATGTGGTGTGGATACATATCGCCAAGCGACCGGAAACACGCGAGAAGCGCATTCGCGAATCGATCGCTCTACTCGAGGCCGGAAAAAAGCTGGGCTTGAAATGAACGAACCCGAAGGCGGGGGCCGGACCGGTGCGATTCACGACGCGATGATTAACTGCGGCATCACACCTTCAGTCTCTGCTGAATCGAACGCAGCCAAGGGCTAGCGTTTGTGGATTCTCACCATGTCACGGGTAATGGCGCTGAGGTTTGCCGCGCCCACCATCGTCATGTCGCTGGCTAGCTCGGTTTGCAGCAGCTCGATCACGGCTTGTACACCGTCGGCGCCGTAAGCCGCCAGGCCCCACAGCGGCGGCCGCCCGAGCAATACTGCCCGCGCGCCGAGCGCCAGCGCTTTGAGGATGTCGCTGCCACGCCGAAAGCTGCCGTCGATAAGAACCGGCACTTTGCCGCCGACGGCGCCCGCGATCGCGGGCAGCACGCTGAGCGGGTGGGCAAGTCCACTCACGAAACGCCCGCCGTGGTTCGACACAATGATGCCTGCGACGCCCTTCTCGACCGCGATCTGGGCCTCCTCGACGCTCATAACTCCTTTGATCAACAACGGCAAGCCGATCTGCTGCCGGACACGATCAATGTAATTCCAGTCGAGCGCCGGATTGCCGGTCACCGGAAGCTGCGATGCCTTTGACGTACCGTTGGCGCCGGACTTGTAGGGTGTCCCTACGGTGACGCAAACCGCCTTGCAGCCCGCCTTGGCCGCTCGCTGCGCCCGGCTCACAACCGCGGCCGCGTCCGGCTCCGGGTAGATTTGGTACCACAGCGGCGTCTGCGCGCCGGCGGCGATCTCTTCGATCGGAAAACTCGATCGGTCGGCCACGACCATCGCCGCTTTGGCCGCGGAGGCGCCGCGCGCCATCATCAACTCACCTTCGGGATGGAACTGCTTTTGGTGCGACGCCGGCCCGACCACGATCGGCGCGAACAGTTTGTCACCAAACAGGTCCACGCTCAAATCAAGGTCCATCGTGTTGACCATCAGATGCTGCTGGAAGGTCATCCGGTCGAAGGCCTTGCGATCGCTACCCGCGATCTTTCCGTAAGCGGCATCGTCGAGCTTGCGCTCGGCCATGGACTCGAACTCGAATGCGTTGATGATCTCACCGCGGGGCGCGATGTGGCCCGGCGGCTCGCCGATCAACCGCGGCGCCTGCTGCGCGGGCAGAAGCGGAGAAGCCGCAAACAGGGAACCGAGACCCGCGAGGGCCTTTCGGCGATTAAAGGGACGGCCGCTCATGGGAAATCCGTCCTCACGAGCGTCCGGTCGATAGAGGCGAGCGACGGCCGCCCGGTGTGCGCCATGGCCAGCACGAGTTCCGTCTGCAGGATCTCGATCACGCGCTGCACGCCCGGTGCGCCGAACGAACCCAAACCCCAGCGCGGCACGCGGCCCAGGCAAACCGCCGACGCGCCCAACGCGAGCGCTTTGAGAATGTCGCTGCCGCGGCGGAAACCGCCGTCGATGAGCACCGGCACTTTGCCGCCGACCGCATCGACGATCTCGGGCAATACCTCGAGACTGGAGGGCGAATAATCGAGCGCGCGGCCGCCGTGGTTCGACACGATGACTCCATCGAGCCCATGCTCGATGCACAAGCGCGCGTCACGCGCCGTGAGAACGCCTTTGGCGAGCATCGGCGTCTTGACGAACGCGCGAAGCTGCTCGAACAACTTCCACTCGTACCACAGCCGCCCGGTGGAAATGCGATACGGGCTGGGCTGCTCTTCCGCGCCTCTGCGGCGCGCCGCCCGCCGGTTCGGCCGGTTCTCCTCCGCGATGACCAGCAGATTTCGATCGTGCAAGCGGCGCTCGTAGTAGCCCGATTGCTGATCGACCGTGACGACGATAGCCTGGCAGCCGGCCGCCTGCGCGCGTTCGAGCGGCTCGCGATTCTCATCGATCTGTTGCCGCGGATAGAGCTGATACCACAGCGGCCCGCTGGCAGCCTCGGCGGTTTTTTCGATCGGCAGGCTCGCGACGTAGCTGACGATCATCGGAGTATTGGCCGCCGCCGTGGCGCCCTGATGCGTCGCCGCTTCTCCGTCAGGGTGCAGCGCAACGTGGCCCGCCGACGGCGCGAGCATGATGGGATACGCCATCTTGGTGCCCAGCACGTCGGTTGCGGTCCCGATCGCGTTGACGTTGACCACGCTCTTGGGCACCAGCTCGACCCAATCGAACGACTCGCGGTTGCGCCGCAGCGTAAATTCGCCGCAGGTGCCGTAGGCAGTGTAGTTGTAGACCTCCCGCGGCAGCTTTTCGTACGCGACGGCTTCAAAATCAAAGGCGTTGACCAACTCATCCATTGCGGGCACGCGGCTGTGGTCGCGGAACGTGTCCTGCTGGCCGTGGAGCAGGGGCGACCCAGCCAGAAAGCCCGCCAATCCGTGAACCGCCTTGCGCCGGGATACGCCTTTTTCCCAGAAGTTTTGCTGTTTACCCATCAAGACTAACTGTGCGGCTGGCTGGTTGCGTTGGAACGTCCCCAGGTTACGATTTTCGAGCAGACAATGCTCGATTCGCGGGATAGCGTGGTGAGGATAGCACGCTGAAACGCGTGCGGACAACAATCGCCGTAGGCGATGCGGGCCGTACCCGCGGGGGCTGGGCCACACAATAACCACGGAGTATCGACGAGCGCGGATCTGGGCGTGCGAGCAAAGCGGACATCGGCGCCAATTTTTGTGGTGTGCCCCACCCTGGCGGGTAGGGCTCGGATCGCCGGCGGCGATTTTTCTCCCACGGCTCTACTCCAGCACGGTAAACGCGTACAGGCTGTCGCCGGTCAAGATATAAGGACGGCTGCGGAAACGGGCCGGTAACGGCCGTTTTTTGTCAGGACCGGCCCAAACGGCATGACCGTTTGCATGGCCCCTTGGCAACAAGCGCAAACGGCCGGTCTTCACGCGCGCGGCTTCCGCTGCATCACGTAGCTGATGGCTTCCTGCGGCACCGTGTATTCCATCACGGCCGTGTTTCCGATGTAGCCGATATCCTTCATGCCGATGGCGCTGGTGTAATAAGCGTCCACGCTCATGCGCCGGATCCAGCCGAAGAACTCCACTCCTGGGGTAAGGTTGCCTGCGCTGGAATCTTCCCCTTCTTCGCTTTCGCCGCGCCCGGCCTCGACCAGGGCGTCAAGCATTGCCGTCTGTTGGGCGGCGGTGGCGCTAACAAAATCGGTCGAGTGCTTCGCGCGCATTTGCCGATCGAGCCACAGTAGCCCGCCGCTATAAATAGCGGTCAGGCGGTCGTTCTGGTTGCACAGCAGATCGATGAACTCCGGAGCGCCCGCGTCAACAGCGCTGCCGTTGTCGCCGTCGGCGGGTACGATCAACTCCGCGAGCCGCGTGACCGTCTTGTACTCGTGCTCATTGAGCCGTTTGGGCACGTAGGCGCCGCCCGCGTTGGCGCGCTCCTGGCTTGCCTGTTCGTGAACGTGCTGCGCGAACGCCACCTGCAGCGGCGCGCCGCTCATCAGCATCAATGCAGCCGAGCGGATGATCTCGCGCCGCGACAGACCGCCGATCTCGACCAGAGCTTTCTCAGACATTGCCCTTCCTCATTTCCTCGGCCAGGTAGTCAGACGCCCGCCACGCCAGCGCGCTGATCGTCAGCGTCGGGTTCTTGTCGGGGTTGCTCACAAACGATGCGCCGTCGTTGACGAACAGATTTTTCACTTCGTGTGCCTGGCAGAACGAATTCAGCACCGAGTTGCGCGGGCTCTCGCCCATGCGCGCCGTGCCGACTTCGTGAATGATTTCGCCGGGAACGGAGATCGCCTCGCCGCCTCGCCGCCGCGAAGGGCGTCCGCCCATCGACTCGATCAGCTCAGTAAACGTCTCGACCATGTGCTCAGCTTGCTTGCGCTCGTAATCGCTCCAGCGGAAGTGAAACTTCAGCACCGGGATGCCCCACTGGTCGACCACATTGGGGTCGATCTCGCAGTAACTTTGATTGTTGGGGATCATCTCACCGCGCCCGGCAAACCCCAGCGAGGAGCCGTAGGTCTCGCGAACCCGCTGCTTCAATTTCAAGCCGTAGCCGGCCTCGCGTGACTCGCGCCCGAAGGCGCCAACGCCAGGCATGCCGAAGCCGCCGCCCATTTCGATGTGATAGCCGCGCGGGAAGTTAAGCTTCCTATGGTCGTCCCACAACCACCAGGGCGCGTAGAGATGCGCGCCGCCGAAGCCATCGGTGTTATAGCGCGGCGTGCCTTCAAGAGCGGAAACCGTACCGCCGACGGAAGCGCCGACCGTATCCATCAGATAGCGGCCCACCAGCCCCGAGCCATTGGCGACGCCGTTGGGAAATTCGGCCGTTTTCGAGTTGAGCAGAATCCGCGAGGATTCGCAGGCGCTCGCGCCAAGAATCACCGCCCGTCCGCGAACGATCTTTTCGCTGCGCGTCTTCTTGTCGATGTAGAGCACGCCCGTAGCCTTGCCATTGCCGTCGGTGAGCACCTCGCGCGCCATCGCTTCGGTGATCAGAGTCAGATTGCCCGTCTCGAGAGCCGGGAAAACATCCACCTGCGATGCCGAGTAATTCGACGCCGTAACGCAGCCGCGGCCGCACTGCCCGCAGTAGTGGCAGGCCGGGCGTCCGTTGACGGCGCGAGTCAGTACGGCGCGGCGGTTGGCGATAAACGGAATGCCCATCGACTTGGCATAGTCGCGCACAAACATCTCGTGCGCGCGCGGCGGCGGCGGTTCATGAAAAACGCCGTCAGGCGCGCTGGGGATGTTGTGCTTGTCGCCGGTGACGCCGATGAACTCCTCGGCTTTGTCGTAGTAGGGCGCGATGTCGCTATAGTCGATCGGCCAATTCCAGCCCAGCCCATCGCGGTCGTAGGGCTTCAGATCAAGCTGCGAAAAGCGGAACGACATGCGGCCGTAGTGGTTGGTGCGCCCGCCGACGACGCGCGAGCGAAACCACATAAACTCGCTGCCTTCGCCGGTGGTATAGGGCTCGCCCGGCAACTGCCATCCGCCGCTGGTCGTGGTGAAGAAGCCGAACGATTCGCCCTCGCCGAAGTAAGCCTTGCCGCCATCCTCGGCGCCGCGATGGCCGTAGTCGTACGGCCACTTGTGTTCCTTGAAATCGCGCGAGGGAACGATCTCCGGGCCCGCCTCGATCAAGGCGACCTTCATGCCCTTGGCGGTGAGCACGCGAGCGGTCGTGCCGCCTCCGGCGCCGGCGCCGACAATTACCGCGTCGAAGACTTCGGAACGATTGGGCGTTTGCATGGGAATTCCTTGGGCCACTGTCACGGGGGCCACTGTCGCGCCGTAGGCCGGCGGATACAAGGGAACGAGCGCCTTGGCTACCGTTGGAGGCCGTTTCGCTGCGTCACTTCATTCTAGGTGGATCACGAGGTGCGGGCAACAAACAGTAGCCCCGGGGACCGGCCCAGGGAATTCAAGCAAAACGCCTCATTCATACCGCAACGCCTCGATCGGGTCGATGCGCGAAGCCTTGACGGCCGGGTAAAGTCCAAACACCACGCCCACCGCCACCGACACGCCGAAAGCAACCATGACCGACAAAGGCGTCACTATCGTCTTCCACTCCGCCACCGAGGCGATCAGCCACGAAAGAAAAAATCCAAAAGCAATCCCCAGCAGACCGCCGCCAATCGAGATCAACGTCGACTCAGCCAGAAACTGCCGCACGATATCGACACGGCGGGCCCCGGTGGCGCGCCGCACGCCAATCTCGCGCGTGCGCTCCATGACCGTGGCGAGGACGATATTCATGATGCCGATGCCGCCCACCAGCAGCGATATCGCCGCGATCGCCACCATCACGTAAGTAAAAATAGCCTGCGTGCGCTGTTGCTGCGCCAGCAGCGCCGCCGGAATCGTCACCGAAAAGTCCTCGGTGTTCTTATGCGTGGAATTCAGCACCGCGGTGACGATCTTCGCGGTCTCGACACTGTCGGCGCCGGGTTCCAGGCGCAGATCAATTCCGTCCAGCTCATCCTTCATGAAACTGCTCTGGTCCCAGTAGCGGTATTGAAAGGTGTTGAACGGCACGTAAATGCGGTTGTTCAAATCCTCCATCCTGCCGCCCAGGTTGCGGCTACCCGCCTGGCCGCGCTCGCTGAGAATTCCGACCACCTCGAGCCAAGTGTCGTTCACCTTGATGAACTCGCCGATCGCGTCGCCATAACCGAGCAGGTTGATCTTCGCGGCCTCGCCGAGCACGCAGACCGCCGCGCTGGCCGCTTCATGTTCGGCGGTAAAGAACGTTCCTTCGCTCGCGCGGAGGCTATGGATGAGCGCGTAAGATGCGCGCACGCCATACAACTCAGGCGTCGCCTTGGATGGTTTCGGAAGCACCGTGCCAGGGTGCAGAGTG
>JBBDWJ010000130.1:0-5624 GCA_040902925.1 Bryobacterales bacterium
TTACACGATGTTCGGCCACCTGTTCGCGGCGGCCGCGGACGGGCTCGTGTACCGCATCGACCGCCATCCCGCCATGATGCGCCATCCTGTTACGCCGATGAAGGAAGCGGATCTGCGCTTGCACCTCAAAGAGCAGACCGCCATGCGCGTGGGTTTGCAGGACGCGCTGCAGGCTTGCGAAACTTATGCCGCCATGGCCGCAAACTCCGACGCCGTTTTGATCGACGTGCTCGATGAAGCTTCGCTCAAGAAGGCGGGACGCCTGCTGTGGGACGCCGATCGCCAGCCCTTTATCGTTGGCTCGTCGGGCGTCGAGTATGCGCTGATCGCGCACTGGGGCGAAGAGAAAAAGCCATCCGCGGCTGCTTCGCCCGTCGACCATCTCGTCGTGCTATCCGGAAGCTGCTCGCAGGCGACCGAGCGCCAGATTGAGTACGCGGGCGCCAATGGATTCGCCCTCGTTGCTATTAGTCCCGCCGACGCCTCGGCCGATGAACGCAGCATCGTCGGCGCGCTTGCGGCGCTTTCCATCAACACTCGCGGCGTCGTGCTGCACACAGCCCGTTCGGCAACAGATCGCGTGGAGACGTTTGGCGCGGCCGAGAGAAGAAGCCTCGGTGAGCGCGCCGGACGCATTCTCGATCGCGTGCTCACTCAATCCGGCTTGCGCCGCGCGGTGATTGCCGGCGGCGATACGTCGAGCCACGCCGGCCGCCAGCTCGGCATCGGCGCTTTGACTTTCGTATCGCACATGGCCCCCGGCGCGCCGCTCTGCAAGGCCTGGTCTCAGACGCCATCACGGCAAGGGCTGGAGGTCGTATTCAAGGGCGGCCAGTGTGGCCAGGACGATTTTTTTGAAACCGTGAGAAGCGGTTCGGTGAAAGGGAGAAACTGACGATGAAGACGATCGCGCTTTTGGGCGCCGGCGGAAAGATGGGATTGCGGCTGAGCGCCAATCTGCAGGGCAGCCCCTATGAGGTGCGCCACGTAGAGATCGGCGACAACGGCAAGGCCGCGCTCCGCGCCCGCGGCATCGAACCGCAGTCGGCCGAGACCGCGCTCGCCGGCGTCGAAGCCGTGATTCTCGCCGTGCCCGACAACCGCATTCATTCGATCCTGGCATCGATCGAGAAGCAGCTTGCGCCCGGCACGCTCGTCATCCTGCTGGACGTGGCCGCCGCCTACGCTGGACTGCTGCCCGATAACCCGTCGCTGCACTACTTCGTGACTCACCCTTGTCATCCGCCCATTTTCAGCGACGAAGTCGACCCGCTGGCGCAGCGCGATTTTTTCGGCGGCGAGCACGCCAAGCAACACATCACCTGCTGCCTGATCAGCGGGCCCGAAGAAGCCTACGCGGCCGGCGAGCAAATCGCGCGAATCATCTACAAGCCCGTCATGAAGTCGCATCGCTGCACGGCCGAGCAGATGGCGATCCTCGAACCGGTATTGTCGGAAACGGTGCTCGGAACGTGCCTGACCATCCTTCGCGAAGCGACCGACGAAGCAGCCCGGCGCGGCGTTCCCTACGAGGCCGCGCGCGATTTTATTTTGGGACACATGCGCGTGGAACTGGCAATCGTGTTCCAGGAGAAAGAGGGCGCGGTGTTCTCCGACGGCGCGCTAAAGGCGATCGATCGCGCGCGTAGCGTCATCTTTCAACCCGACTGGAAGCGCGTCTTCGAGCCCGAGGCCATCGCCGAGAGCGTAGAACACATCACTCGCGTCGAGTAGGCGGGCCATGGTTACAGTAGTGGCGCGCAGTCACACGGACAGACGAAAAGCGAGACCGCGCCGTGCCGGTCGGCCGCGCGGCCGGCAGGCCTCAATTCGTTGGCCCGCCGCGCCTGGTTTGAGGAGGAATGGATGATCAAGACGCTGGCGCTAATTCATACGAGCCCCGTGCTGGTTCCCATGTTCACGCAACTTGCGGCTGAACTGCTGCCCGGCGTGAATATCTTCCACATGGTGGATGAGTCGCTGATCAAGACCACGATTTCGGCGGGGCGCCTTACCAAGCCGACGGCGCGGCGCGTGTTGAGTCTGATTGACTCCGCGCAGCAAGCCGGCGCCGAAGCGGCCATGGTGACGTGCTCTTCGATCGGGCAGGCCGTCTCGCTATCGCGGCCGTTCATCGACATCCCCGTATTCCGGATCGACGAAGCCATGGCGGAAGAGGCGGTCGCCCAAGGCCCACGCATTGGCGTAGCCGCGACGGTGCGAACCACGCTCGATCCGACAATCGAGCTGCTGCAGGCAACCGCGCGGCGCGGCGGAAAAAGCATCGAAACGATTCCTTGTCTGTGCGAAGGCGCCTTTGAAGCGGTGATCAGCGGCCAGACGGACCTTCACGACCGGCTGGTCACCGAGGCGCTCCAGAAACTCAGGAACAGCGTGGATGTCGTGGTGCTCGCTCAAGCTTCCATGGCCCGCGTGCTCGGTTCGATTCCTGCCGACGGAACGCCGATCCTGACTAGCCCGCGGCTTGCGATGGACAGCGCGCGCCGCCAATTGCTCGAATCCGCGGACGGGTCCGCTGCATGATGAAGCGGCTCGCAGCAAGCCCGTCTATCGCTGCGACCTGACGCGCCAATTCCCGCCCGACTACCAATTTCCGCCAGACTACGAAGTCACGAACGGGTACCTTTCGAGCCATCCTGAATCGCAAAGGGCTGCGGTCAGATCTCCGAACCTGTTAAGGGTACTCCAAGCCTGCAAAGGCACAGCCGCGGCCGGGTTTATTGCCGGGGCACGCCACACCGTTGTGGAGCGCCGATGAAACGCTTGAAACCTGTAGATGTCGTCATTGTCGGGGGCGGCTGGACCGGCATGACCATGGCCAAGGAACTGGCCACCCGCACCAGCCTCACCGTCGTTGTGCTCGAACGCGGCCCCGAACGCAAGACATCCGAATACATGGCGCAGATGGACGAGCTCGACTACCGCCGCCGCCGCCGCATGCTGCAGAACATCGCCGAGGAAACCATCACGCACCGGCACACCGTCCGCGACCGCGCCGCGCCGGTGCGCCAGCACGGCCCTTTCTATCCGGGCACGGGGACCGGCGGCGCCGGCGAGCACTGGAACGCGGTGGCAACGCGGTTTCCGGCGGATAGCTTTGTGCTGGCCACGCATTTGCGCGAACGCTGGGGCGCGGCCAAGCTTCCGCCGGACCACAAGATTCAGGATTGGGGCATCACCTACGACGAGCTCGAACCCTATTACTGGAAGACCGAGCAGATGATGGGCATCAACGGCAAAGCCGGCAATCTCGGCGGCAAGCTCATCGACGGCGGCAATATTTTCGAAGGCCCACGCTCGCATGAATATCCCAATCCGCCGCACAAGCGCACCTACGCGATGAACTTGTGGGAGCAAGGCGTGCGCGAGCTGGGCTATCACCCTTACCCGCGTCCGGCGGCCACGCTCAGCGAGAGCTACGTGAATCCCGACGGCATTTCGCGCCCGGGCTGCGCGTACTGCGATTTCTGCAGCATGTTTGGGTGCATGATCGAGGCCAAAGCGCAGCCGACCAACACGCTGCTGCCGCTGGTGCGCGGCCGCAAGAATTTCGAGTTGCGCAACCATTGCTGGGCGCGGCGCGTGCTCCATCGGGATGGCAAAGCCGAAGGCGTGTTGTATATGGACCAGGGCGGGGAAGAAGTCGAGCAGCCGGCGAGCCTCGTGGTTCTCTCTTCGTGGACCATGAACAATACCAAGCTGCTGCTGCTTTCCAACATCGGCGAGCGCTACGACGCCGCCAGCGGCAAAGGCACGCTCGGGGCCAGCCTGACGCATCAGGGGCGGCCCGCCGGAGGCGCCGGCTCGATCTTGTTCAACGAGCCGCTGAACGGCTTCATGGGCGCCGGCGGCCAGGGCATGGGGCTCGATGATTTCAATGGACCCAACGGCCTGCCCGAGGACGGCAGCATTCTGCGCGGCGGCACTTTCAGCGGCGGCGGAGGCGGCGGCAGCCCGCTGTCGGCTTTCGGGCGCATTCCTCCCGGCGCGGCGCCGCGCAACTGGGGTTCCGAGTGGAAGAAGGCCTCGATCGAATGGTATGACCGCATCGGCAGCGGCGGCGGCTTCTCCGGCGAGCACTTCGCCTACAAACACAACTACATCGATCTCGACCCGGCCTACACCGACAAATGGGGCGATCCGCTGGTGCGCATCACGATCGACTGGACCGATCACGAGCACCGCCAGGCGCGCTTTGCGGCCGAGGTTCTGGCCAAACTGACCGACGCCATGGCGCGCGCCGCCAAAGCCAAGGTGATTCGCGGCGGCGGCCGGGGCCGCGTCGATGGCCGCTACCGCGTCGATGGCCGCTACCGCGTCGATAGCTACAACAGCACGCACGTGCAAGGCGGCGCGATCATGGGCGCTTCGCCCGAGAACAGCGTGGTCAACACCTACCTGCAACACTGGCAAATGCCGAACGTGTTCGTGCTGGGGGCGTCGGCGTTTCCCCAGAATACGGCGATGCACCCGACCGTCACCGCCGTCGCGCTGACCTATCGCGCGGCGGACGCGCTGGTTGGCCGCTATTTCGACAATCCAGGAGCGCTGGCATGAGACGCAGGGAATTTCTCACGCTTCCCGCCAAGGGTTTTGGCGGGTTGGTGATCTACAGCCTGGCCGGAGAGCCGATCCGGCTCGAAGCCCAAGACGGAATGGTGCGCGTCCCGCTGCGCTTCTTTACCGAGGCCGAGGCGAAGGCCGTCGCGGCGGCCTGCGAGCGGATCTTTCCCGCTGATGAGAACGGGCCCGGCGCCAGCGACGCGAATGTCATCGTCTACATCGACCGCCAGCTCGCCGGACCCTACGGCCACGACAAGTACCGCTACACCAAAGAGCCGTGGATCGAATCCGTGCCTGAGCACGGGGATCAAGGCAAGGCCACGCCGCGCGATGCCTATCGCGAAGGCATTCCAACCTTGGGCGCGGACTTCGCCGAACTCCCGCCCGAGGAGCAGGACGCCCGGCTGCTGAAAATCGAAGACTCGGCGTTTTTCGATCTGCTGCGCGATCACACGCTGGAGGGTATGTTCTCCGATCCGCTCCACGGCGGGAATCAGCAGATGGTGGGGTGGCGGCTGGTGGGCTATCCGGGTCCGGTAATGAGCTACCGCTACGAGATCGAGGAATATCACGGAAAACCCTACCGCCGCGAGCCGAAAAGCCTGGAGCAGATGGTGGGTCACGACGTTGTGGGCTGGGAGGACGAACCGGTCTGAGCGCGCCTATCCCGTCTCGATCTCGTCGCGGTTTTCTCGTCGTGTATTTCGTGGCCGGATCTGGCCGCTTTTGGCCGGATATGGCCGTATTTGGCCGGGTTTTCCTTAGGCGATTTCTTTGCTGTGCTTTCCTCTTGAATTTGGCTTTTTGGGGGACGGGTTGGGTTCGGTGCGGGCCATTTGCGGGCGGACGGCGGGTGTCCCGGGGCTGAATCCCAGGTGTTTGGTTCCGCGCTTCACTTTGGTGTTTTGGAGTTGGGCCGCGGGGGTGCAGGGATCTGCTGCGGCCCTTCTGGATCTATTCTAGCGGGTGGCGCCAAGCGGTTTCAGGGTGATGGGCTGGTAAGTGGCTCAAAGGAAAGACTTGTGTCTTTCTTTGAGGGG
>JBBDWJ010000131.1:0-5621 GCA_040902925.1 Bryobacterales bacterium
TGCAAACGCCGGTGCTGTTGATCGGGTCGATCGTGATCCTGGTCGTGGGCCTGATCAAGATCGGCGGCTGGGGCGAGCTGGTGACGATCGCGCAAGCCAACATCACCGATCAGGGCGACGACATGCTGAAGCTGGTGCGGTCGGCCGACGACCCGGTATTTCCCTGGACCGGCGTCTTGTTCGCATCGCCCATCATCGGCTTCTGGTATTGGTGTACCGACCAGTTCATCGTGCAGCGCGTGCTTTCCGGGCGCAACCAGAAGGAAGCGCGCCGCGGGACGATCTTTGGCGCTTACCTGAAGCTGCTGCCCGTGTTCATCTTTCTGATCCCCGGGATCATCGCTTACGCAATGCAGCGGAAGGGCATGCTTCAGTTGGACGACCCCGATGCGGCCTTCCCCACGCTGGTCTCGACGCTGCTGCCCGCGGGCATGAAGGGCGTTGTGGTGGGCGGGCTGGTGGCGGCGCTGATGAGCTCGCTTGCTTCGCTGTTCAATTCGTCCGCCACTTTGTTCACAGTCGATTTCTACAAGAAATACCGGCCTGACGCCAGCGAAAGGCACCTCGTCCAAGTCGGCCGTATCGCCACGGCCAGCGTCGTCGTGCTCGGCGTTCTTTGGATTCCGGTGATGCGGAACATGGGCCAGGTGCTCTACGTCTACTTGCAGGACGTTCAATCGCTGTTGTCGCCGGGAATCGCGGCCGTGTTTCTGTTGGGAGTTTTCTGGAAAGGGGCGACCGCCGCCGGAGGGTTGGCCGGGCTGGTGGTCGGCTTCGTGTTAGGCATGCTGCGGCTGATGTTGCGAGTATTTGAACGCGAACTCGACCCCAACGGCATTGTCTATCAGGTCGTGGTGGCTCCCAACTGGCTGCACTACTGCATCTTCCTGTTCCTGTTGTCGCTGGCCGTGATCTGGGTCGTGAGCAAGTTTACTCCCGACCCGAGTCGCAAGATGATCGAGGGTTTGACTTACGGCTCAGCTTCGCCCGCGCAGATCGCGGAAACCCGCGCTAGCTGGAACCTTTGGGATGTAGTTCATTCGATGGTTGTGATCAGTGTCGTCGTCGCGTTCTACGCCTACTTTTGGTAGCCGGTCTTGGGGCAGGCCGCCCGGGGATTGTCGCGCATGGCCGGCGCAAGCGGCTTGACGCTATCTCCGTCGATAAAATCGATAGGAAGATAACAACCCGCCGCGAATAGCCGGCAGGAGGATGCCATGGCCGTCTGGGTTGTTTACGCTCTACTGGCCGCGGTTTTCGCCGCCTGTGTCACTCTGTTCGCCAAGATCGGCCTGTCGGGCGTCGATCCCGTTGTTGCGACGACGATCCGGGCGGGCGTCATGACGCTGCTGCTGGTTGGAGTGTGCCTCGCCGCCGGCAAAAGGGCTGACGCGTCGATCGACCGTGCGGCCATTTTGTGGATCTCCGCATCGCGCGTTGCGGGGGCTCTCTCCTGGCTGTTTTACTTCCTGGCCTTGCGCGACGGCTCCGCCGCCGCGGTGGCGGCGCTGGACCGCACCAGCATTGTATTCATTCTGCTCGGCTCCGCCGCGTTCCTCGCCGAGCGCCTCACCATTCGCTCCGCGGCGGGCGCCGCGCTCGTTGTTTTGGGCGCGGTGTTACTCACCTATAAATCCGGCTGAGCAGCGCTCAGCTAAGGGGTCCGCACTAGACAGGGCCGCTTTCTTTACCTAAGTCCGACAGTACGTACCGGTAGTGAGTCGAACTGATTCTTATCCGAGTGTATAATCGCGGTGTCGATTCGTTGGAGACTTATGACTGCTGTACTTTGGGTCGTACTGCCGATTTTTATTGCCGTGGGTTCGGCGTTGATTGCTGTGTACATCATGCAGCAGCGCCTGGAAACCCAATTAGCGCGCGAACGGCAGACCTTGGCCGAGGCACGGGCGTCGATTGAGGCGCAGAAGAGCACGCTCGAAGAGCTGGACAAGCTGCGCGGTGAGGCAGTGCGCCGCAAATCGCTCGACGAATTCCTGGCCGACTTGCGGACCGAGCAGCGAAGGTTTGTCCGCGAGCAGAAAATGCTGTTCACCAACCGCAAATGCCTGGTCTTGCAGGAACGGCTCTATTTCCGCAACTTGCCGCTCTGCAACTGGGTGGAGCACGAAGTGCCGATTGAAGAAGGAACCGACTTGGAAAGCCTTGCCAAAACGCTGGCGGTGTTTACGCCCGAAGTGCTCGCGCCACCTGCCCGCAACGGCAACGGCGAGCGCAAGAGACTGCCGGATGGCCGCGGCTCCGAGGCGAACGCGCTCAGCCAGGCGGTCTCGCGGTTGCTAGGCTAGGCCTCGCCAGCTAGCCCGCAAGTTCATTTCTTCCACGGCGTTTTTTCGCGGCGTCCTACATTTGCCCGAAGGCTCCCCACGCCTTCGATACGCGCCTCGACTCGATCTCCTGGCTGGATTCGCGCCCCCTTGGGGCAGCCCGTCGATAGAATCGCGCCCGGCTCAAACGTCATCACATCGGTATGAAACGCGGCCAGCTTGTCGGGCAGGTGCCGCATGTTGCGCACGAAGTCGCGGGAGAATTCCTTGCCGTTGTGCAGCGTGACGACTTCGAGCGCGGCCACGTCGTCGATTTCGTCGACGGTTACGATGACCGGGCCAAAACTGAAGAACGTATCGAAGCTTTTCGACCGCTGCAGGTAGCGCGGATTCCGCGCCAGGATGTCGAGCGCGGTCATGTCGAGCGTCGTCGTGTAGCCCAGCAGAACTTCCGGGACCGCCTCGATCGGCACGTCGCGGCAGCGCTTCCCGAACACCAGCCCGAGTTCGCCTTCCGCATCCACCTCTCGCGACATTTCTTCCGGAGGTACCTCGATGGTGCCGTCCGGCTCGAACAGTGTCGAAGTCGGTTTCATGAAGCTGCCCGGCTCGTCGGGCTGGACGGCCTTGATGTCCTGGGCATGCGAATAGTAATTGAGGCCGATGCACCAGATCTTGGGCGGGTTATCGTAGGGCAGGCGCAGGCGCACCTCCGTAAGCGGCAGCTCGGCGGCGAGTCCGGCAGACGCCTGTTTCAGCGCGTCGATTGAATCGCTTTCGATCAACGCCAGCAACTCTTCAGGGAACTTGGTACCCCGCCGGGCGTTGACCTCCGCTACGGGCAGTATCTGCCCGTCGAGAACGATGCCGGCTTGTTTTTGAGTTTGGTATTCGAATGTACAGAGTTTCATGGATTCGTCAGATGTTCACAGCGAAGAAGCTAATTATAGGCGCCGGCAGCTTCGGGTTAGAGCCAGCAATCACCCGTCACATCCCGGCGGCGGCGCCGGCGAGGTGAAAGTCTTTGAGCTCCAGGCACCAGCCGCCCCAATACGAATCGGGCTCGACGGAGAATGCCGCGTTGATCTCGGACCCCAGCGCCAGCCCGTCGAAGCGATCGCCCATGCGCCAACCAACCGCGCTGAAGCTGACTTTGTCCTGCTCGACTCGCATCTTGAGATGCTTTTCCTTGAGTAGTTGAGGCGCGTTTTTCAGACGCAGACCCTTGGCGGAAAACAACGGCTTGGGGTTGCCGAAACCAAACGGTTCCAAACGCGCGAGCTGCTCCATCATGGGATCGCTGATGTAGCGAAATTCCATGTCCGCGTCGAGGTCGAGGATGGGCCTAAAATCGTCGGGTTGCAGCACTCCGGCGGCGTAGCGGTTGATGCGCTCGCGCAACTCGGCGATGCGGCCGATGGCCAGCGAGCAGCCGGCTGCCTGGCGGTGGCCGCCGAATCGCTCGAACACGTCGTGGACCGACTCGAGCGCCTGCAACAGATGAAAGCCGGAAATGCTGCGGCCCGAGCCTGTCGCCGTTCCTTCCTCGGCGTTGGTGCTGAGCACCAGCGTCGGGCGGTAAAACTGCTCGACCACGCGGCTGGCTACGATTCCGATCACGCCGGGGTGCCAGCCTTCCCCCTCGACGACGATGAAGGGCATTTCCGCCGCGCTGGGGATTGTTTCGAGACGCTCCAGAATCGCCCGCACGACGTCAGCCTCGGTTTGCTGGCGTTCGCTGTTGAGCTGGTTGAGTTTTTGCGCGATGCGCCTCGCTTGGTCTTCGTCGCGAGTGGTGAACAGCTCGATGACTTCGCCGGCGGTGTCCATGCGTCCGGCGGCGTTGATCCGGGGGGCGATACGGAAGGCGACGTCGGTGGCGCTCAAGCGGCGCTTGGGCGAAAGATCGGAAACCTCGAGCAGGGCCTTCAGGCCCGGGTTGACTGATCGGGAAAGTCCCGCCAGGCCGATCCGCGCGAAGACACGATTTTCGCCGACCAGCGGCACCATGTCGGCGATCGTGCCAATCGCGACGATCTTCAGCATGGAAGTGAGTACGCGCCGCAAGCGATCCGGCGGCCAGTCAAGCCCGCCCAGCAGCGCCTGCGACAGCTTAAAGGCGACGCCAACGCCGGAGAGGCCTTTGTCGGGGTAGGTGCAGTCCGGTTGATTCGGATTGAGCACGGCCAGCGCCCGCGGCACGCCTGCTTCGGGCAGGTGGTGGTCGGTGATGATCGTATCGATGCCGAGCTCGTTGGCGCGGTCGACCACGGCGCTTTCCCGGATGCCGGTGTCGACGCTGATGATCAGCCTCACGCCATCGCGCGCGGCGCGCTCGATGACATCGCTGCGCATGCCGTAGCCATCGTGGATACGATGCGGCACGTGGAATTCGGCTTGGCCGCCCGCCATCTCGATCGCCGTTCGCAGAATGACAACCGCGGTAGTGCCATCGACGTCGTAGTCGCCGTAGATGAGGACGCGTTCGCCCTTGGCGATGGCCCGGCGCAGGCGCTCAACGGCGGCTTGCATGCCCAGCATGCGCAGCGGGTCGTGGAGGTCGCTAAGGTCAGCGTGCAGGAAGCGCTGGGCGTCTTCTGAGTTGGTGATTTCTCTTTGGGCCAGCAGCTTGGCTACCAGTTCGGGCAAGCGATGTTCGTCTCGCAGCCGGTCAACGACGGTTTGATCGTAAGGGCGGTATCGCCAGCGTTTCATTCGCGGATTTCTGTTTTGAGCCCGACGCCAACCGGCACGAGCGCGGCGCCCGTATGGCCGACGGCTGGCTCCGCGGCGCAGTCCTTCGACGCACGCCAACATAAGCACCGTCCACGCACTGCGGACTAGCGCCACGCCAGTCTTTACATCTTAGTCGGTCTTCACCAGGATGGTTCCGTCGTCGAGGTCGCGCGCGGCCGGCGTGACGATGGTCTTGGCATTGATGTAGATTTTCTTGTCCTTGAATCGCGCGCGGCGCACGTCATCTTCGGCCACGAACGGAACGACCTGCACGTCCGGCGCCGGCGGCGCCAGAGAGACGGCGGGAGCCGGTGGCGGCGATGAGGCCGCGGATGACGGATTCGTCGGCTCTGCCGAGGGTCTGGGATTTCCAGCCGCCCGGCGGGACAAAAAGCGGTCGACGACGGATTCGGCCGCGCTTCCGGTCGCCTGGCGCGATGCAACGGAACCCGGCCGTGCACTTGCGGCCGCGGCGGAACTCGCCGGCGCCGCGATGCCGCGCTGCGCCAGGTAGCGCCCGACGGCTTCGGCGACCTTGGGCTTGCCGGCCCTACCGCCTGTCGTTGCCGCGGCGGCGGGCAGAGACTGCCCCGCAAAGTA
>JBBDWJ010000132.1:0-35539 GCA_040902925.1 Bryobacterales bacterium
ATTTTCGGGTAGTCTGGAGAGACATGGCCGCGTGTCGGATTGACACGGCTGTAGCCGGGTTTTCCGCCCCCCGCCGAGGCCCTCGAGTTGCTACGCATCCCGCTTCCATGGCTTTGACGCGTTTCGTTTTCGTTCTGTTGGCCTTCGGCGGTCTGCTCGCCGGCGCCGAGCCTGTTTCGGGGCCGCACTGGACCCGTGTCGGCCGTACCCTCTACGGCGGCTTTGCCGGGCCGATCGGGGCGCCCGTGCTCAATGCGGCGTTTTCCCCGGACGGCCAGACGCTTTACGCGCGCACCATCTCCGGGTCGGCGTGGGCCTCCAGCGACCTGGGCTTGTCCTGGGAGCCGTTCGAGCCCGAAGTCGGTGCAGCGTCGCCCTTTGAAGGCAGGCCCTTTGGGGTCATGACGGCGCCCGACTCGCCGCGGCCGCCGCTGGGTGAGCCCGAAGCGCGGGTAGCCGCCCATCCGTTCGTGCGCGGACGGGCCTACGCGCTTGGCAGACACCTCTATCAGTCCCCCGACGACGGCCTGACGTGGATCAACCTGTCCGGCGACGGGACCGGCTCGATCATCGGGTATTGGCAGACTTCCATCGCATTTCACCCCATTGAGGCCGACCTGATCGTCGTTTCGAACGGCCTCGGCCTGTGGAAGTCGGCTGATGGCGGGCTTTCCTGGAGCAGCCTCAACGAGCAGTTGCCCAACTTTCCCCTGTCGCGTTTCGTGCGCGGGCAGCGCGTCGCGGAGGGCCTGCGGATCCGCGGCGAGCGTTTGGGCGTGTTCGAGTTGGCCGGTGGCGTCGAGGAGTTTTGGAGCCGGCAACCCTCCGAGGAAGCCCCCATTTGGCTTGGCGCGCTGCCTGAAGAAGATCGCTTAAGAACCTCTCGGGTATCGCTGATGTTGCCCGAGGGCATGGCCGCGTCGTTCCGCATCTGGATCGACGGCGTGCCCGCTTCGCCCGATCTAACTCGTTGTGCAAGCACGGTTTGCGAGAACCCTGGCGCTCACTTCATCACGGCCGTGGCCGTGGCCGGCAGCGACCTGGGCTCGGCGGTTTACTACGTGGGAACCTCCGACGGGCTGATCCAGATCAGTGACGACGGTGGCCGATCGTGGCGCGAGTCGAATGCCGGGTCCGGCGAAACTGCGGTTTGGGCGATTTACGCGAACCCCCAGGACCCCTTGGCGGCGGTAGCGGTTTTGGCAGGATCCGAAGGCGGCCGGGTGTTCCGTACGACTAACGGCGACCGTCTATGGGATGACGCCACGGCTAACCTGCCTGCCGGGGAAGTCTATGCTGTCGCCGGCTCGCAGGGTGGAGCGGTCTACGTCGCTGGCGAGTTTGGCGTGCTTTACAGCGGCGACGGTTGGCGGGGCGTCGCTCAGGACGGATTTTGGCGGCCAGCGGGCGGTGACCTGCCGGCGGGCCCGGTCCGGGATCTGCTGCTCGACGACGTGGCGGGTTTTCTCTATGCCTCCATCGAAGGCTTTGGAGTTTTCCGGGCGCGGGCGCCGGCGGTGCTCGACGCGCTGCGGGTGCTGAACGCGGCCGATTTGACCCAGCGGGCCGCGGCCCCGGGCGGGCTGCTGACGATTCTGGGCGCCGAGTTGAGCCGCGTCTCCGTGGGCGGACTGCCGGCCCCGGTGCTGGCTTCGGGCGGGCGCGAAGCGCAGATCCAGGTGCCGTTCGAGGTTTCCGGCGACCGTTTGGAGCTAGCGCTGGAAACCCGGCAAGGGCTGACCTGGTTCGGGTATCCCCTGGCGGCGGTCTCGCCGGCAATCTTTGTTGATCGTAGCGGGCCCCTGGTGCTCGACGCCGGAACCGGCCACCTGTTGGGGTCGACATTTCCGGCGCGGGCGGGCAGCCAGATTCTGATCCTCGCCACGGGGCTTGGGCGCGTGCAGCCGAACTGGCCCACGGGTCTGGCAGCGCCGCTCGAGAATCCGCCCACGACGGTGCGGCCGGTGCGGGCCTACCTCAACGGAATTCCCCTCAAAGTCGTATCTTCGTCCCTGGCGGGCGGCTATATCGGCACTTACATGGTGCAGGCGGAAATTCCCGCTCTGCTGAATTTTGGCGTTGGCGAACTGACCATCGAGGTCGGCGGCCAAAACAGCAATCCGGTCCGTATTTTCACCCAGCCTTAGCCACTAGAAGCACAGCAAGACCCGCAGCCGGCGGCGCAGCGAGGAGCGTTAGTGTTGTCCTTGCGCGGGCGGAACGTAGTCCGGCGGGGGCGCCGCGGTGCCCGCTCCAAAGAAGAAATCTTCCATGTGCTTGATGATGAGCTCCTGAGCTTCGAGCGTCGCAGGGTTGAGGCGATACTCGTTGATCATCATTTTCAGGTGCTCAGTCCACATCCCCCACGCCTGCTTGGAGGCGTTGTCGTAGAGGCGCTGTCCAAGGTCGCTTTCGAAGGGAACTTCATCGAGCCCCGGGAGCTGCTTGCCAAGCTTCACGCACTGAACCATTCGTTCCGCCATAGTTTTCTCTCGATCTTCCATTCTAGGGGATGTTCCCGAAAGCGCAACATGCGGACGGCCGGGGCCGGGGGTTTCTCCGCAGCCCGCTATCGACAGAGGGGCTGGGCTTATTCCGAGAGGACAGCAGCCGGATCCAGGTCTAACCCGGCGAAAATGCGGGACTGCACACGGTCGCCCGGCGCGTAAATACCGAGCGCCCGGTAGGCCGAGCCCTCGAGGAGGAAGACACGAATGTGGTTTTCGCGGGGATCTACGAGCCAGTATTCCTTCACGCCGTAGCGCTGATAGTCGTTGAACTTGACGGTGGTGTCGTGGGAGCGGTTGGATTCCGAAATGACCTCAATGATAAGGTTCGGCGGTCCGCTTACGTAGTTCTCATCGATGATGCTGACCCGTTCTGCGGCGACAAAGCAAAGGTCGGGTTCATAGTGAACATGCTGGTCCAAAATGACGTGGACGGGGCTGGAGAAAAATTCCCCAAGGTTGCGGCTGCGGAGGAACAGCCCTATCTCCACGCCTAACTTCGTGCAGATGCGTTGATGGCGAGACGAAGCGGCCGGTGACACGACAAGTTCCCCATCCACCAGTTCAGTGCGGCTGGCACCGTTCTCTGGAAGATCCTTTACATCCTCCCACGTCAATCGGCGGACTGTTGCGCTCATGCCTATTCCCGATTTTACCAGCCGCATCCCGGCGATTCCACGCGCAGTAGCCAACCGTTCAATTCGAGCTAGACACCAGGCCTCCGCTGTTCAGTCTTGAAGGGGTTGAAATCGACGCCTTCGTCGAAGATCTCAATTCCTTCGGCGCGCTTGAGCGAGTTGACGACCCAATACGTCAAAGGCGTCGCGGCGGCCTCGTAGCCGACCTTGGCGATATATCCGCCGAGCACCAGCTTCCAGATCGTCTCGAAGCTTTGGCTACCCGCGAAGATGATGCTGATCACAAGCAGCGTATCGATGAACTGGCCGACAGCCGTCGAGCCGATGGTGCGCGTCCAGAGGTGCTTGCCTTTGGTGAGGATCTTCATCTTCGACATCACGTAGGCGTTGGCGAACTCGCCGGCCCAATAGGCGACGAGGCTGGCGATGAGCACCCGCGGAACGAAGCCAAAAATCTGCTCGAACGCTTCCTGGTTTTGAAACTCCGGCGCCGCCGGCAGCTTCGTCGCGATCAGACCCATGATGGCCAGCAGCGCGGCGGAGAAGAAGCCGATCCAGATGGCTCGCCGCGAGGCGCCGTAGCCGTACACCTCGACGAAAATATCGCCAAAGATATAGGTGACCGGAAACAGCATCTGCGCGGCGCTGATCAGAAACGGGCCGAACACGTAGCCGCCGATATCGAACGGCCCGATCTCACAGATTTTTTGCGCCACGAGGTTCGAAACCAGCAGCACAACCACAAACACGTGGACGCACAGGTCGTAGAAGCGAAAGCGGTGCGGATCGACAGCGCGTTTCCCGGTGTCGCCCGCGGGATGGTGGATTTCCTTCGGCATACGTGTTTTCGTCTATTTCAGGGGGAATCACGAGCAGATCAACGGGCGCGCCGTGATGGTGGCTTGCAGGCACATGTTGAGGATCTGGCGGGTCTGCCGCGGGTCTATGATGGCATCGGTGTAACCGCGGGCCGCCGAATGCTTCGCATCGAGCGAGCGCTCGTAATCGGCGCGCGTCTGATCGATAGAGGCTTGAAGCTCGTCGCCCATCGATTCGCCGGCTTTCTTGAGGCGCTCGATTTCCGCGGCGAACAGCGCCTGGACGGCCGACTCGCCTTCCATTACGCCGACGCGCGCGGTCGGCCAGCTAAAGATGAAGTCAGGGTCGAAGCCCTGCCCGGCCATCGCGTAATAGCCGGCGCCGCTGGCGTGGTTGAGCGTGACGACGATCTTGGGGACACGCGCGCAGGCCATCGTTTCGACCATTTCGGCGCCGGCGCGGATGATGCCGCTGCGCTCGGCGTCGAGCCCGACCATGAACCCGGTGACGTCCTGCAAATAAACCAGGGGATGCCCGTTGCGGTCGCAGGTTTCGACGAACTGCGAGACCTTGCGCGCGCTTTCGGTGTAGATGATCGCGCCAATGCGGGCTTCCTTGCCTTGCCGGAGAAAGCCGCGGCGGTTGGCGATGAGGCCGACTGGGCGTCCCGCGAGCCGCGCGTTGGCGCACAGCACCTCGTGGGCGTAGCCGGCCATGAATTCGAGGTATCCCTCGCTGTCGAAGATGCGGTGAATCACTTCCTGAATGTCGTAGGGAAGGCGATGGTCGGCGGGAAGCACCGCGAAAAGGCCGTCCTCATCAAGCAGCGGGGCGGTGGACGCATCCAGCCGTTCCTGCGGCGGCCGGGGCAGCTCTCGCACCTGGTGGCGTATCATCTCGAGACATTCGGCGTCGTCTTTGGCCTTGTATTGCGCCACGCCGCTGACCGAAGTGTGCATCTCGGCGCCGCCGAGGGTTTCCGCGTCGACGGACTGGCCTATCGCGCCCCGCACGAGATTGGGGCCGCCAAGGCCCATGAAACTGGTGCCTTCGACCATGATCATCGTGTCGCTCAAGGCCGGCAGATAAGCGCCGCCGGCGATGCAGGGACCCATCACGGCGGCGATTTGCGGCACGCGCAGCACGCGGCGCATCAGCGAGTTGTTGTAGAAAATCCGCGCTCCGCCGTATTGGCCGGGGAAGATACTTTCTTGAAACGGAAGGTTGATGCCCGCCGAGTCCACCAGGTACACAATCGGGATGCGGCAGCGCATCGCCACCTGCTGGATGCGCACGATCTTGGGAACGGTTTCGGGCCACCAGGCGCCCGCTTTGACCGTCGAGTCGTTGGCCATGATCGCGACGGGCCGTCCGTGAACTAAGCCAAGCCCCGTGACGACCCCCGCCGCCGGAGCTTTGCCATCGTAGCTGTCGAATGCCACGAGCAGCCCGAGCTCGTGAAAGGCCGTGCCGGAATCGATAAGCTTGTCGATCCGCTCGCGAGCGATGAGCTTGCCGGCCTTGTGCTGTTTGGCGATGCGCTCGGAGCCGCCCCCTTCGCGCAGACGCTGTTCGAGTCCGCGAAGCTGCTCAACGAGCGCGCGCATGTGACCCTCGCGCGCGGCGCGTTCGCGGGCGTCGGGCGGCGTAAGGCCAGGCTGCGGAACAAAGTTAGCTTTCATGCAGGCGGAGGCTTGGTTGGTCGATACTGTGGATCGTAGCACGGGTATCGTGGCGGGCCTCGGGTGGGCGTCAGGCTGAGGAAGAACGCAGCAAGGCAAAAGGCAAAGTGCAAAAGGCAAAAGGCAAAAGGAGGGTTGCGGGGGCGGGGCCGTTGTGCCTGTCATATGTGATCCCAGAGAATTCCGGGAGCGCTTCCGTTTTGCCTTTTGCCTTTTGCACTTTGCCTTTTGCCTTGCTTTCTCTTCTATTCCTCCTCGCCTCGGCCTCCGCTCACATCATGAGCATGAGCAGCGGCGAGTTGCGCGTGGACGGAACGCAGGCGACTTACCAACTCTCCATGCCGCTCTACGAGATCGTTCATCTCGAGCAGCCGGAGCCGACCCTGCTCAAGAGTTTTCGCCTCTACGTGGCGGAGAAAGAGACCCCCCGCAAACACGGCCGCTGCCAAGCCGACAGCGACGAAGGCTTGTATCGCTGCGAGGTGTCCTACGAATTTCCCGAACCTCCGGACGAACTGACGGTCGAATGTGACTTTGCCGCGGTAACCGTGCCGAATCACGTGCACGTGCTGCGGGCCGTTCGCGGCGACGTGACCGAGCAGGCGGTATTCGATTTCAGCCTGAGCCGCGCGACGATCCGGTTCACGCCGCCCACTTGGTCGGAGCTCGCCACATCCCAGCTCTGGGCAGGCGTTGTGCGCGTGCTGATCGGCCCGTTTCAGGTGCTGTTCCTGATCGCGTTGGTGCTGGCCGGCAGGGAGCGCCGCGAACTCGTTTGGCTGGCTCTGTCGTTCGCGGTTGCCGAGGCGCTGGCGGCCGCGGTTCTAGCCGGCATTTCCTGGGCGCCGCCGGCCCGCTTCGTCGAGGCCGCGGCGGCGTTGACCGTCGCCTATCTGGCGGTCGAGATTCTGGTGTTGCCCGATGCCGGATACCGCTGGCTGATCGCGGCGGCGATGGGCGTCTTTCACGGCTTTTACTTCGGCAACTTCCTCAAACAGTCCGGGATGGATTCGCTTTACGTGTTGGGCGGCGTGCTGTTGGCCAATGCCTTGGTGGTCGGCGCCTTTGCCTACCTGCTCGGGCGGCTTCGCGAAGGCGCGCCGTGGCTGCGCCCCGTGAAGTCCGGAGCGGCAGTGCTGCTGGCCATCGGCTTGGTCTGGTTCGTTATGCGGGTACGCTCTTAGCCGTAAAGAAGCCGCAGTGTATTCTGAGAGTTGGCGGTTCTTGAACTCCACAACGTTTCGAAACAGTACAAAACTCAGCAGGCCTCGGTTCGGGCGCTCGATGGCGTTTCGCTCGAGGTGGCGGCGGGCGAGTTTGTTTCGATTGTCGGACGCAGCGGCTGCGGCAAGACGACTTTGCTCAACCTCGCGGGCGCCATGGATTCTCCGAGCGCGGGGAAAGTGATCCTCGACGGCGCCGACACTTCGCAGCTCGACGATGCGCAGCTCACCGCGATTCGCCGCCGCAAGGTTGGGTTCGTTTTTCAGTTTTTTCAGCTTCTGCCGACGTTGACGGCTGTCGAGAACGTCGAGCTGCCGTTGTTGCTGGCGGGAAACACGGCTTGCCGCAAGCCCGCGCTCGAGCGGCTGCGCTGGGTCGAAATGGAAGATCTCGCCGCCAGGCTGCCGCATCAGCTTTCCGGCGGGCAGATGCAACGGGTGGCGATCGCGCGCGCGCTGGTGCATTCGCCCCGTATTCTGCTGGCGGACGAGCCGATCGGCAATCTCGACGGCGCCAGCGCTGAAATCGTGATGAAGCTGCTGCGGCGCGTCGCGGATGAATTTCAGGCGGCGGTTGTGATGGCGACCCACAGTCTGGAAGCGGCCGAGATCACCGATACGATCGTGCAGTTGCGCGACGGGCGCGTGGAGGACGTACGGCGCATGCGTGTGGAACAGCCGCATCGAAGCCAGTCCGCACAGAGCTAAGCCGCACTGGGCTAGACCGCACTGAACTAGAACCGCACTGCGCCCGGGCCCAGGTCCACAAGAGGGCCGGCCTCAAAGAAGCTTGACCTGCTGCGATCCGGTCGGCGCTGATCGCCTCTCTCTTGGGTATTCCCATTCGATGGCCTCGCTGCTTATTTTCTTTCGCATGATGGTCCGGCCGCTGGCCCGTGAGCCGGTGCGTACCCTGCTGACTCTGTTTGCCGTTACGCTCGGCGTGGCGGTTGTCGTGGCGATCGAGCTGGCTGGTGTAGCCGCGACAGGTTCGTTTCGTTCGTCTCTCGAATCGTTGACCGGGGCGGCGGAATACGAAATCACCGCGGTTGGCGGCGTCGACGAGGCGCTGTTGGGGCGCTTGTCTTCCCTGCCCTATGCGGTCCAATTTGCGCCCCTAATCGAAGGCTTCGCGTTTGTCGAGCCAGGCCGTGAAAACGTGCCGGCGTTTGGCGTGGATATGATCGGCGCATCCACGATGGGCGATTCTATCGGCGAGGAACAGTTCTCCTTGGATGATCTGAAGAACGCCGATTCCATCTGGGTCGGCAAAGCGTTCGGCAAAACAGCGGGCGACACCTTGCGGCTCACCATCAATGCCCGCACCGCGGACTATGTGGTGCGAGGCATCGTCGATACGGAACGCTTTCAAGGCGCCGCCCAAGACAACGTCGTGGTGATGGATATCGCCGCGGCGCAGCGCGCGTTTGACAAGCAAGGGCGGCTTGACCGCATCGCCGTACTGCTGCCGCGGGAGCAGCACGATGAGGACTGGGAAGCGCTGCTGCGCGCCGAGTTGCCCGCGGGCGTCACGCTAGAGCCGCGGGGAGCACGTACCGATCAGAACCAAAAAATGCTAGGCGCCTTCCGCTGGAATCTGCGGATTCTCAGCTACATCTCGCTCATCGTCGGCGCCTTTCTGATCTACAACACCATCTCTGTTTCGGTTGTGCGGCGGCGCGGGGAAATCGGAGTGATGCGCGCCATGGGCGCTTCCCGCGGCGGCGTGTTGGCGGCGTTTCTGGCCGAAGCGGCGTTTTTTGGAACCGCCGGGATGCTGCTCGGCCTCGCCGCCGGGCGCATCATGGCCGATGGCGCGGTGGAGCTGATGGCGGCGACGGTCGAAACGCTGTATGTGAGCAGCGCGCCGGGCCCGATTGAAATCACCTTTGGCACCCTCGTGGTGGCCGCGCTTTCGGGCATCGGTGTGTCGTTGTTGTCGGCGCTCGCACCGGCGCGCGAAGCCGCCGCTATTTCTCCCAACGAAGCAATGGCCCGCGGGCATCATGAATACCGTGCTCGCTTGAACGCGGGCCGGGACCTGGTCTGGGCCGCGGCGCTGGCGGCGGCTGCGGGTTTGGCGAGTCTGGCGCCGCCAATCGAGCGCAAGCCGGTGTTTGGCTACGTGGCCGCACTGCTGCTGATTGCGGCGGCGGCGTTGGCGATTCCTTCGGTGGTCGCGTGGGTCACGCGGGCTGCTTCCGCGACGGCGCTGCGAGTCTTCGGCGTCGAGGGGTTCCTCGCGTCGCGTAGTCTAGCGGCTTCGTTGGCGCGCACGTCGGTGCTGGTGGGCGCGCTTTCGACGGCGGTCGCCATGATGGTAAGCGTCGGCATCATGGTCGGTAGCTTCCGCGAGACCGTACAGGTCTGGATGGAGTATCAACTGCGCGCGGATCTATATATCCGCCCGGCAGGGGCTCCGTCGGCGGACCGACTGGCGACGATGGAGGCCTCGTTAGCGGAACGCATCGAAGCTTTGCCGGCGGTGGACGTGGTCGACCGGTTCCGCTCCTATCCGATCAGCTACGGCGGGCTGCCGGCCACGCTCGGCGCCGGCGAAGCGCAAGTGGTGAGTCGCAGCGGCATGGTGCGATTCCTCGAAGGCCCCAGCCACGAGGTGATTCTCGAGCAGATGCGATCGGGTGACAACGCCATCATCAGCGAGCCCTTCTCCGCGAAACACGATTTGCACGTCGGCGACACGATCACACTGCCTCTGGGCGGCAAGGAAGCGCGGTTTCGTATCGCCGGCGTTTACTACGACTACTCCAGCGAGCGCGGGGTGATCATCATCGATCGCGCGGCGTTGTTGAGGTATCTGCCGGACACGGCGCTGACAAGCCTCGCGGTCTATCTCAAGCCCGGCGAGGATCTCGAAGCGGCGCGGGCGGAGATTGAGCAAGCAACTGCGGGGCAACGGCTGTTTATCGCCAGCACCCGGGCCCTGAGGCGCGCCGCTATTCAAGTATTCGACCGCACGTTCGCTATCACCTATGCGCTCGAAGCCGTGGCAATCGTGGTTGCGATCGTAGGCATGGCGGGCGCGCTGCTGGCGCTGGTGATCGACCGGCGGCGGGAAATCGGCGTGCTGCGGTTCCTGGGCGCTTCGAGCGGGCAGGTTCGGCGGCTGATTCTTTTTGAATCCGGCCTGCTGGGCCTGCTTTCGAATCTCGTCGGGCTGGCGTTGGGAACCCTGTTGTCGCTGGTGCTGATTTTCGTGATCAACAAGCAGTCGTTCGGCTGGACGATTCAGTTCCACTGGCCCGTGGCGTTGCTGGTGACGGCGCTAACGCTCATTTACGCGGCGACGCTGGTGGCGGGGATCTATCCGGCCCGGCTGGCGGCGCGGTTGAGCCCGATAGAGGTGGTGCATGAGGAGTGAGAAGCAAGGTGTCAGGTGTCGGGTGTCAGGTGTCGGGGCTCTGGTGTCCGCGCTCGGGGTTGTGGTTTTCGCTTTGTTGATGGCGGCACCCGGCTTGGGTTTCGATCGTGCTTTGCCGGGTTATGACTTTCAGTTTCCCCGCGACCATTTTAGCCATCCCGCGTTTCAGGTCGAGTGGTGGTATTACACCGGCAATCTGCGGACTTCCGACGGACGTCCGTTTGGTTTTGAGCTGACGTTTTTTCGATTGGGAGTCACCGAGGCCTCAAATCAGAAGCCCAAGGGCAGCGCCTGGGATCTCGACGATGTGTATCTGGCGCACTTCGCGCTTAGCGATATCGCGGCGAAAGATTTCCACAAGACCGAGCGTCTGAATCGCGCCGGGCCGGGGCTCGCGGGCGCTGATCTTGACCAGGCCCGCATTTGGAACGGGAACTGGGAAGTGCGCTGGCTCGAGCCGCGATCGCCGCTGGGAAAGCAGAAGCTGCGGGCCGTTTCCGAAGAATTCTCTGTCGATCTCGATCTGACACCGCTGAAGCCGCCTGTGATTCACGGCCAAGATGGCATCAGCACGAAGGCGGAGGGCCCAGGACGCGCTTCGCACTACGTCAGCTTCACGCGTCTCGCCGCGGCGGGAGCCATCACCTTGCGGGATACGCAATACAGCGTGGACGGCCTGGCCTGGATGGATCACGAGTTTTCGACCGACAGCATGGGGTCCACGCAGGCCGGCTGGGACTGGATGAGCATTCAGCTCGACAACGGCGAGGAGCTGATGCTTTACCGCATGCGGCGCAAAGACGGCTCCGCGGACCCGGTTTCCTCTGGCACGTTCGTCGATCGCCAAGGCAAGGCGACTCATCTCCAGTGGAATGAAATCCGCATGGAGCCAAGCGAGCCTTGGGTCAGCCCTGAGACCGGCGGGCGGTACCCATTGCGGTGGGCGATCGCGGTGCCGCGCCTGGCGCTCGAGCTGGAGAGCAGGGCTCAGTTCGCAAACCAGGAAGTGGTGAGCGGGCGTGAGCTGAGCCCGACGTACTGGGAGGGCGCGGTTGTTTACAAAGGGCGAAAGGGTGAAGAAGAAGTCGGGGGGAGCGGCTATCTGGAAATGACGGGCTACGACAAGCCGATCGAGATTGGAGCGCGCGGCGAGCGCTGAGTCCGCCGCTAACGCTTCGCGAGAGCCCAACTCTCAGCAACATTGCGGAAGCGGTAACGCGCGGTTCCCAGGGCTCGCGTGCGTGCTCCAATAGGGATTTTCGGCCCGCGCTGGGCGGCCGGCTCCGCACACATCTGACCCGGACGCCCCAACGCATATCACTAAAAACACGACTTTTTCACTAGCCTCTGCTAGTCTGTACTCTCGCCAAGGCAGGCTTGGTTTGGGCCGGGTGTTTCCCTGAGATCGGTACGTTGCATTGCCTATGCGGGGAACACGGCTCGTCTAGATCTCGTATCCCTCGTCAGGAGGAAACGGTAGTTGCCCTTTTGCACACAGTGCGGCGCGGAAGTCACCGACATCGACCGCTTCTGCCGGCGCTGCGGGACCCGCCAGCCCGCCAGCGCGGGACCCGCCGGGCAAAGAGCTACATCCTCCAGCAGCAGCATCAGCCCGCGGGCGGCTTCGATCTTGTGCTATGTGCCGTGGATGGGCTGGATCGCGGCGCTCTTCGTGCTCGCTACCGACCGTTTCCAAAGAGAGCGCGACGTGCGATTCCACGCCTACCAGGGTCTCTACCTGTTCGTCGGCTGGATGCTGGTTCACTACGTGGTGGGATTCTGGGAAAGCTTCCTGCCGGGGCCGGACCTGCCATTCGCCAAGCTGTTCGAGTTTCTGATCCTGATCTTGTGGATCGTGATGCTGGTGAAGACCAGCAAGGGCGAGCGCTTTTCGATCCCCGTCGTTGGCGAGCTGGCGGAACGCTCTCTGTAGCCGCTTTCCGGCCTCTTTCGGGTGACGGCTTGTGAGAAAGCGGGTTAACTGTTAATCCCGGCGAAAGCCGCGGCGATACGTTCCCGAGCGTCCCCACTCAGCGGCAACAGAGGCAACCGAGGGTTCCCGCCGTAGTAGCCCCGCAGGTCCATTGCGTATTTCAGGCCGGCAATACCATATTGCGTTGTGACCGCCTCCGCCGCGGCGCGCGCGCGCTCCTGCAACTCCGCCGCGCTTGCCAACTCCCGCGTGCGTACCGCTTCGCCGATGGAGAGGCAAAAAAACGGCGCCGCATTGGCCAACGCGGGGACCGCTCCCGCAGCGCCTGCCGCGAGCCCGGCGTGCAGCAACGTGTCCTCACCGCATAGCACCGCAAAGCCGTCGCCGGCTTGCTCCACCAGGCGCCGGATCGAATCCTCGTTTGCGGATGCATCGATCACGCCGGCAATTCCCGGGTGTTTCGAAAGCGAAAGCACCGTTTCCGCGCTGAGCCGCACCGCAGCGCCAGCCCGCGGGTTGAAGATTACGAGCGGCATCTTCGCCTGGTCCGCCACGGCTCGAAAATAAGTGGCTTGCGCTTGAGCGCCCTCCACCCACGGGCGCGGATACTGTGGCGGCTCGACAACCGCCGCCTTGTAGCCCAGCGCTTGGGCGCAATCGATCGCGCGCACAGTTTCCCGCACGCCATCCGCCGAAACGCCCGCCAACAGGAGTTTCTCGCCATCGGACGCGCGCGCCGCCTCTTCCCACAAAGTGCGCTTCTCGTCCAATGAGAGCATCCGCGACTCGCCGCAGCTCGAGCCGACGATGTAGCCCGCCAGATGCGTGCGATTCCAGCGCGAAAAGTTGTAGTGAACCTTCGACACGTACAGATCACCGCGGTGATCGAACGGCGTGGCGACGGGCACGAGAATACCTTGCAGCTTCATAGCGAGCTTTCCATTGTATCCGCCGCATCGAACCAAATACCGGCTCGCCGGCGCCGCATGCCACTCTATCGCCCCTGCCTGACATAATGAACTCCATGTCGGATCGCATTCGTCTCACGGCTGCCGTGAAGTGCGCTGGTTGAGCGAGTAAGCTCAACCCTGCCCTTCTCGAGCAGGTCCTCGGCAGTTTGCCGAGGCTCGACAATCCGCGTGTCCTTGTCGGATTCGACAAATCCGACGACGCCGGAGTGTATCTGCTCGACGATGGCACTGCGATCGTGCAAACTGTTGATTTCTTTACACCTATCGTCGATGATCCGGAAACTTTCGGGCAGGTGGCGGCGGCCAATTCGCTCAGCGACGTTTACGCCATGGGGGGCCGGCCGATCTCGGCTCTGGCGATCACCTGCTACCCCGGCAGCGGCGATCCGGCCGTGCTGGCCGCAATTATGCGCGGCGGGCAGTCGAAGATTCATGAAGCCGGCTGCGTCGTGATCGGCGGCCACAGCGTCGCCGACGACGAGATCAAGTTCGGCTACGCGGTGACCGGCATCATCGATCCCGCAAAGATTCGAACGAATTCGGATGCGCGCCCGGGCGATGACCTGGTGCTCACCAAGCGTCTCGGCACGGGCGTGATTTCCACCGCCATCAAGCGCGAACTCGCCAGCGATGGGCACATTGACGCCATGGTCGAGTCGTTGACGCAGCTCAACCGGCTGGCCGGCGAGGCCATTGGACGCTACGATGTCCACGCCGCGACCGACATTACGGGTTTCGGGCTGATGGGGCACGGCCGCGAGATGGCCGAGGGCAGCAATGTCACGCTCGAGATCGACCACGCGAGACTGGAATTTCTGCCTGGCGCGCTCGACTATGCGCGCCAGGGAGTTTTTCCCGGCGGCCAGAAGAACAACAGACTGTTTGCTCAGTCGGCCGTGAGTATCGCTGATATAGTGCCTGCGGAGGTAGCCGGGCTGATCTACGACCCGCAGACTTCGGGCGGGTTGCTGATTTCGATCTCGCCTTCCGATACTGAGGCCTTGCTTAGGGAATTGCGGGCGGCGGGCGTGGTGGCGGGAAAGGTTGGCAGGGTGCTCGAGCGGGGCACGGCGGCGATTCGCGTCATCTAGTGCTGTAAAGGCGGCGACATGTCGCGCCCTCGGCTAGGCCGGCGCTTTTGCGCCGGCGGACAGGCGGGAGCGCCCGTCCTACTTTTGCAGCTTGCGCTGCACCAATACCTGAAACGTTTCGCCCAGGCCGAATAGCAGCGTTTTGAGCTGCATTCGTAGCCGGAAGCTTTCCTGCTCGCTGCCGGCCGCGAGCGCTGCGGCGAACTGATCCGGCTCGCCAACCTCCATCAGAAACTGCGTCTGGGTTTTTAGGCCTTGGGAAACCAGGCCTAGTTCCGCTCCCCGTTTTTCGAGGGCCGTGAAATTCACGTGCGCGGTGATGTCGCGGCCGCCTGGGTCGGCCAGCACATCTTCCGAGGCCTGGTGCTTCACGTAACTCATCAGCGAGCCTTGCGAAAAGCGCCGTCCGCCGGCGATCTGGTCCGCCGTGTAGCCGTAGTCGATCGTCAGCACGTAGCCTTGATTGAGCCTCGCGGCAACCCGTTCGAGCTGCTCCAAAGCCGCGAGGTTGACCTCGATGCGCTGGCCGTCGGCCAGTCCGGGTGCGTAGAGATCGAGATATCCCGCCACGCGCGGGTCGGAAACCGGGCCATCCGCCAAGCGAAACCCGTCGCCATGGGCCTCCACATAGTGCTCGATGATCCGGCCGGCCTTGTTTTGGACCGAGTGAACCGGCAGGGCGTCAAAAAACTCGTTGGAGAAAACAACTCCAGTGAATCCTGTTTCGAGAAGGCCACTCGCACCGTAATCCGCGCCATAATCAGCCCCAAAAACGCGGACGTCCGGCAGCCGCTCCCGCAGCACGTCGGTTGTTTCCCCACGCCCCGGCCCCAGCTCGACCACGGAAAAATCGTTGGGAGTCCCCAATTCCTCGCGCCAGCGAGCGATTTGCTGGGCGATCAGGCGGCCGAATACTGGCTGGAGCTGCGAATTGGTGAAAAAGTCGCCTCCCACGCCAAACGGGTCGGCTGACAGCGGCGAGTCCTCGGAACCGCCCTCCCTAGCGGCTAAATCCCTGTCAGCGGGGGCTTTTTCATCCGGAGGACGACGCCGGTAATAACCGCCCGGCTCGCCGTATAGCGCCAACTCCATGAAACGGCGGAACGGAATCGGCCCCTGGCGGTCTATCTCTGCGCGGATCGTTTCCGCCGGCGGTGGCTCAGCCGGGTAGGTCATACCGGCGCGTCGGGGTTGTCGATGCTCTGCGGCGTGTAGACGAACATCTCGATGAAATAGTCGTGCAGGCCGTCGAAGATCATTCTTTGCAGCGTCCAGGGGAACTGTTTGCTGGCCAGATCGCGCGGGTGAATCTCCAGATAGTAGGTGTGAACATCGTCAGGCTTCTGTTTGAGGTCGATGACCAGCTCGACGCGCCCGTTGATCTCTCGAACGCCGAACATGAGCAGCGGATGCACATATTTTTTCAGCTCCTGCTCGATGCGGGCAAGCGCTTCGACCGTTTCCATGGCTGTCAGCATATCAGAGGGCTGCCGGGCGGCTGGCAAACGGTATTGCCCATGGGGTATTGCTCATCGTATTGAGCCGTCCCGTAACCTCGCGGGGTCGGCTGGGCGTCTTTTGATAGAATGGCGAACCTGGAGAAGTTTGAGGAGAAATCGATGTTTTGCCGCGCCCCCCTCCGCAGCGTTTCGCCTTTTCTTCCCTTCTGCGCCCTGGCGCTCTGTTTGACGGGGCCCGTGGCCGGACTGCTACAGGCCGCGGACTGGCCCAGTTGGCGGGGCGTCAACGGCGACGGAGTGTCTCCCGAAAAAGGATTGCCTTCGTCGTGGTCGCCCGACGGGGAGAACCTGCTCTGGAAATCCGATATCGGCACGCGATCGACTCCGATTGTCCTCGACAACCGCGTATGCGTGATTACGCTGGCCGAGCCTGAAGACAAGACCAAGTGGCAGGAGCAGATTGCCTGCCTGAACGCCGACACCGGCGAGGTGGTTTTCGACTACCGCTACAACGTCTACCAGACCGATATTCCGCACCACCGCGTCGGTTGGGCCAGTCTGGCCGGCGATCCGGAAACAGGCAACATTTACGCGCTCGGCGTCGAAGGCATGATGCTTTGTCTCGATGCCAAGGGCAAAGTCGTATGGGAGCGCTCGTTCGAAGAACAGGTGGGCCGCATCTCCGGTTTTGGAGGAAGAACCGTGACGCCGATTATCGACGGCGACATGGTGATCGTGAGTTTCCTGAGCGCCGGCTGGGGCCCTAACTTTATCCCGCGCCACCGCTACTACGCTCTCGACAAAGCGACCGGCGAGACCATCTGGCTGTCCACGCCGGGTGGCGCGCCCGAAGACACCACCTATTCGGTTCCGGTGGTGCGCATCATCAACGGACAGCGGCTGCTGATTGACGGCAACGCCGACGGCGCCGTCTACGCTCTCAATATCTACAGCGGAGAAAAAGTCTGGGGCTTCCCGCTGTCGAAGCGCGGCCTCAATTCCTCGATTGTGGTCGACGGCACGATGGTCTACGCTTCGCACAGCGAAGAAAACGTCGATGGCAGCACAGCCATGGGTCGCGCGGTCGCGATCGACGCCGCTCAGATCACGGAGGGGAAACCGAAGGAGATCTGGCGCGCGGAAGGATTTGCCGCCGGCTACGCGTCGCCGGTGATCCACGATGGCATTTTCTATCAGGTCGATAACTCCGCTAACCTGGCGGCTTTTGACGCCAAGACCGGTGAGAAGCTGTGGGTTCACAATCTTGGTATCGCGCAACGCGGCTCGCCGTTACTCGCCGACGGCAAGATCTATGCGGCCGACGTTGATGGCAAGTTCCAGATCCTGAAGCTGCAGGGCCGCAAAGAGCCCGAGGTCATGGATATCGACCAGTTCAAGAATCCCGATAGCAGCGCCGTTCAGATCAACGGTTCGCCGGCGATCGCGAACGGACGAATCTATCTGCCGACGACCAACAACATGTACGCGATCGGCCCCAAGCAGCCTGTGAAGTCCGCGGCCGCGAAATCGATCGTGCCGCCGCCGCAAAAAGCGCCGGCCGGCGCCAAGCCCGCGTACCTGCAAGTCATCCCAGCCGAAACGAACGTGTTCCCCGGCGATAAGCGAGAATTTAGAGTACGCGCGCTCGATGAGCAGCGGCGCGTCATCGGCGAAGTCGAAGCCCAGTGGTCGGTGCAGGGCCTCAAGGCCAGCATTTCTCCAACAGGGGAGCTGGTGATGGCGGGCGACAATATTCCGCAGGGCGGCACGGTGGTGGCTACGGTCGGGGATTTGAAGGGCACGGCGCTGGTTGCGTCGCGCGTCAAGATCCCCTGGAAAACCGACTTCAGCGAGATCGAAGAGGGCAAAGTGCCCGCCGGCTGGCCCGCCGCGCAGGGCCGCTTCCAAACTGTCGCGAAAGACGGCGACAAGGCGTTTTTCAAGCCCTCGGGTAATCCGCGAAGCTGGCGGACCACGACGTATTTCGGCGATCCCAAGGCTGCCAACTACGTGATTGAAGCCGACGTAAAAGGCAGCGAGGCCCGCCGCCGCATGCCCGACATCGGATTGGTCTCTCACCGCTATACGCTGGCGCTGATGGGCAACAGCCAGGAGCTGCAGATTCGCTCGTGGCTCTCGGAGCTCGAGCGCTTCTCGAAGACCATTCCCTACGCCTGGGATCCGGAAGTCTGGTACCACGTCAAGCTGCGCGTCGAGCCGTCGGCTTCCGGAAGCGCCATGGTGCGCGGCAAGGTTTGGAAGAAAGACGAGCCCGAGCCGGCGGAATGGACCATCGAGGCCGAGGACGCCATCGGACATCAGCATGGCAGCCCGGGGCTTTACGGTTTCTCGGTTGCCGATATCTTTTACGACAACCTGTCGGTGACTCCGCAGTAGGACGCCGCCGGCTCGAACGCCGCCGATTCGCGCGGTGTTCGCCGAAAGCATAGAGCAGAGAGCAAATGCTCGCCAAAGGATTTCGTAGCCATATGATTACGCGAAAAGCTTTCCTCACAGCCGCCGTTGCGGGAGTCAGCGTTGTTGCGCTGCCGATAGTGGCCGGCGACTGGCCGATGTGGGGCGGCCGCCCCGACCGCAACATGGTTTCGAGCGAAAAGAACATCCCGCGCACCTGGGACGTCAAAGCCAAGACCAACATCAAATGGGTCGCCGAAATGGGCTCGCAGTCCTACGGCAACCCCGTGGTCGGCGCGGGCAAGGTCTTCGTCGGCACCAATAACGAGCTGCACCGCAACCCCAAGGAAGACGGCGACCGCGGCGTGGTGATGTGCTTCCGCGAGTCGGATGGCGAGTTTCTCTGGCAGATGACTCACGCCAAGCTCGAGTCGGGGCGCGTCAATGACTGGCCCGAGCAAGGCGTCTGTTCCTCGCCCGCCGTCGCCGGGGACCGCGTTTACTACGTATCCAATCGAGCTGAGGTGATGTGCCTCGACACCGAAGGTTTCCGCGACGGGGAAAATGACGGTCCGTTCAAGGACGAAGAAAACACCGCCGAGGTGGATGGCGACATCGTCTGGAAGCTCGACATGTACAACGAGCTCGGCGTGTTTCCGCACAACATGGCCGCCACCTCGCCCTTGATCGTCGGAGACATGCTTTTCGTCAACACTTCGAACGGCGTCGACGAGAGCCACATCAACATCCCGTCGCCGCGTTCGCCCAGCTTTCTGGCAATCAACCGCCTCACCGGGGAAATCGTCTGGGAAGACAACTCCCCGGGGAATAACATTCTGCATGGTCAGTGGGCATCGCCCGCTTACGGCAACATTGGCGGTCAAGAGCAGGTTATCTTCGCCGGTGGCGACGGCTGGCTGCGCAGCTTCGAGCCGAAGACCGGCAAGCTGATCTGGAAGTTCGACTGCAACCCCAAAGAGTCGGAATGGAAGCAGGGCCGCGGCGACCGCAACAACATCATCGCCACGCCGGTGGTCTGGGAAAATAAGGTCTTCGTCGCTGTCGGCCAGGATCCCGAGCACGGCGAGGGCGTCGGCCACCTGTGGGCGGTTGACGCCACGAAAACCGGCGACGTCACCGATACCGCGAAAGTCTGGCACCATCCCTTCCGCCGCACTATCTCGACGGTGGCCATCGACGACGGCGTCGTCTACGCTGCTAATTTCAGCGGCTTCCTGCACGCCCTCGACCTTAAAACCGGAGAGCTGCTTTGGGAGCACGACATGCTGGCCGCGATCTGGGGATCGCCCTACGTGGTCGATGGCAAGGTCATGATCGGCGACGAAGACGGCGATGTGGATGTCATGAAGGCCGGCCGGGTGAAAGAAGTGCTTTCGGAAATCAACTTCGGCAACACGGTCTACAGCACCCCTGTAGTCGCCAATGGAGTGCTCTACGTCATGACCCGCTCGCACGTTTACGCCATAGCGGAGAAAAAGTAGCAAGGCGATTCCGGGGTCGCTAGTGATGCGGAGCCGAATCCCTGACGCAGGGCCTACGAACAGACCGGCCGTAACGCTGTAGCCCTGCCCTGGTTCACAACTTCAGAAAGAAGATTTCGATTCCAGCCGATCTGGCTGCATCCAAAAGCACTGAAAGATCATGGCAACCACACAAGTACCCGCCGGCCTCGAGCCCAAGCTTCAGCAGGCCCGTGAACGCCTCGACAAACATGTCCGCGAAATCATCGCGTGGCACTTCGATCCGGAGACCGGCTGCCCGTTCTGGATCGAGCGGGCCGCGACGCTCGGCTTCGACCCGCGCAAGGAAGTCCAGGGCTTTGACGATCTGAAGAAATTCGGCGTCTTCGAAGACGAATGGCTACGCGGCGGTCCCGTGCGCCGCTGGGTGCCCAAGGGCTACGCCGGCAAACCGGTTTATGTGTTTGAAACCGGCGGCACGACGGGCGTACCCAAGACACGCATCAACATCGACGATTTCCGCATCGACTACTCGGAGTTCAGCAAGACGCTGTCGGAAGAGCATTTCCCGCTGGGCTCGGACTGGCTGCAGCTCGGCCCCAGCGGCCCTCGGCGGCTGCGCCTGGCGATCGAGCACCTCGCGCAAGTGCGCGGCGGCATCTGTTTCCAGGTCGACCTGGACCCCCGCTGGGTCGTGAAGCTGATCAAGCGCGGCGCCATCGACGAGGCTAATGCCTACAAAGCCCACTGCGTCGATCAAGCGATCACGATTCTCGGCGCGCACCCCAATATCAAGTGCATTTTTACGACGCCGAAGCTGTTGGAAGCGCTGTGCGACCGCGTTTCGCTCAAGGAACACGGCATCACCGGCGTGTTTTGCGGCGGCACCGAGATGACTCCGCAGTTTCACCGCTTCGCGATTGAAGAACTGCTCGAAGGCGCTTATTTCGCGGCTACGTATGGCAACACCCTGATGGGGCTGGCTTGCCACAAGCCTTTCGATCCGGCCGACGACTACGCCATCATCTACTACCCGCCGCAGCCAAGAGCGATGATCGAGGTTGTGAATCCCAAGAAATTGGACGAGGTTGTGGGATACGGCGAAACCGGCCGCGTTCTGCTGACAACGCTCACGAAAGAATTTTTCATGCCGCGGTTCCCCGAGCGCGACGAATGCGAGCGGGAGCCGCCGATCGAGCTGTACCCCTGGGATGGAGTTCGCAATGTCCGGCCCTTCTCCGAAACCAAAGGCAAAGTTGCCATCGGGGTGTACTGAGTTTTGAAGCCACAGATGGACACTGATACACACGGATAAGGAATTTTCAGCGAGACGTGGCCTGGGCTTTCCCTTGCATCGACGCAACCTCGGAAGTAAACGTGGACGTTGGCGCCGGCGCCTTCGCGGCAAGTCGGGAGGGAAACCTCAGTGCTGAAAAGAATCATCTGTGTTCATCCGTGTGCATCTGTGGTTTCCATTCCGGTTTGATGCCCCCTGGGCCTAGCCTCATGCAACCTTTCGACTACCAGCCCCGCACCCGAGTCGTATTCGGCCCAGGAACCATCGACCAACTCGGAAAGTTCGCGCAGTCGCTGAACGGCAGGCGCGTTCTTGTCGTTTCCGATCCCGGGATCGTGGCCGCCGGATACGCTGCGCGCGCCATCGGCCTACTGGAGGCGGCCGGACTCGAAGCGCACCTGTTCGACGGAGTCGAAGAAAATCCCACCGCCCGCCACGTCGAGGCCGGGCTGAAGACGGCCATGCAGCACGATATCGATCTGTTCGTGGGACTCGGCGGCGGCAGCTCGATGGACTGCGCCAAAGGCGTCAATTTCGTCCTCACCAACGGCGGAAAAATCTCGGACTACCACGGCACAGGCAGGGCCGCGAAGCCGATGCTGCCGCTCATCGCGATTCCGACGACGGCCGGCACGGGCAGCGAGGCGCAATCGTTCGCGCTGATCGCCGACGAGCAGACCCACCAGAAGATGGCCTGCGGCGACCGCAAAGCCACCGCCGCCGTGGCTATTCTCGACGCCGACCTGACGCTGACTCAGCCCGCTCAAGTCACCGCCGATACCGGCATCGACGCCATCTCGCACGCTCTCGAAACCTGGGTGACGAACCGGCGCAACCCGATCTCGACGCTGTTTTCGCAAGCGGCCTGGGGATTGCTCTCCGCGAACTTCAACCGCGTGCTCGAAAACCCCATGGACATCGAGGCGCGCTCAGCGATGCAGCTCGGCGCTTTCTATGCCGGATCGGCCATCGAAAATTCCATGCTGGGCGCGGCGCACTCCTGCGCCAACCCTCTCACCGCTCACTACAACGTGGTTCATGGAGCCGCTGTGGGCGTGATGCTGCCGGCGGTCATTCGCTACAACGGCCCCGCCGTGGGGACGCTCTACGGAGATCTGGCCGGCACGCGCGATGGCGCCGAAACCCTGGCATCGCGGGTCGAATCGCTGTTGAAACAAGCCGAGCTTCCCACGCGTCTTTCCGAATACAAGATCCCGGAAGACGCCTTGCCCGAGCTGGCCAAAGAAGCCGCCCGGCAGTGGACCGCGCGGTTCAATCCGCGGCCGGTTCAGGAAAACGATCTGTTAGAGATCTACCGATGCGTGTATTGAAGACCGCAGTGGGACAGACAATCCTGTCTGTCTGTTATGGCCCGCCACGGAGCGTGAGGTTGCCCGCGCTCGGCCTGCTACTTATCGTTGGGACGCTGCTGTCCAGCGCACCTGCCCAAGCCGCCGACTGGCCGCTGTTTCTAGGCAACGCCCAGCGCAACGCCATCGCTCCCAACGCGCTGCCTCCGCCGCTCGAGGTCGAATGGACCTATGACGCACCCGACGGTATCGACTCGACTGCGATAATCGTCAACGGCGTCGTCTACTTCGGCGAGATGAACGGCAAGTTCCATGCCGTCGATCTCGAAACCGGCAAGGGCGTCTGGACCTACCAGGCGGTGTTGGGCGTGCCGGCATCGGGCTGCGTGCAAGACGGGGCGGTGTTTTTCGGCGACGAAGACGGCAGCTTTCACGCCGTCGATATCAAGACCGGCAAGGCCTTGTGGACGCATCGCACCGGCGCCGAAATCCTGTCGTCACCGAATTGCCTGCCCGGCTCCGTGCTGGTGGGCTCCTATGACAGCCGCCTCTACAGTTTCGATCCCAAGTCCGGCAAGGTGCAGTGGGAGTATCAGACCGAAGATCGCGTTCACTGCAGCCCGGCGGTTGGAGGCGGCAAGACGTTCGTGACGGGCTGCGACGGCAAGCTGCGCGTCATCGATGTCAAGACGGGCAAGGAAGACTCCGTCATTCTGCTCAACGATTACGTAGCGGCGACGCCGGCGCTGGTCGGCGACCGCATCTACGTGGGAACTTTCGGCAACGTGGTGCTGGCGGTCGATTGGAAGAAGGGCGAAGTACTCTGGCGCTACCACCATCCGACGACGGACTTCGCATACTATTCTTCGCCGGTAATCGTTGACGGCAAGGTGATCCTGGGAGGCCGCGACAAGCGCGTCCACGCGATCGATCAGGAAACCGGCAAGCTGGTTTGGGAATTCGAGACCCGCGGCCGCGTCGATTCCTCGCCGGTTGCGGCCGCCGGTGTCATCTGGGTGGGCTCTCACGACGGCAATCTCTACGCGCTGAATCTTGCCGACGGCAAAGAGCTTTGGAAGTTCACCGCCGGCGGCGACATCGTCGCCTCCCCTGCCATCAGCGGCAACCGCCTCGTTATCGGCTCGCGCGACGGCGTGCTCTACTGCCTGCGCACCGCCAAACCCCAATAATCGTTGCGCGCGTGCAAGCCAGCATCGCTGGCAGCGTGCGGGCAGTGTTTTCCCTTGATCACCGGTTTGCGCCTTGTTGTGTCTGGCAACTTAGCGCTTCGAGGAGATGGCAGCGCTGGTTTCGAGCAGCAGATCCCACAGGCGATCGAGGTGCCGGCCGCCCGTGTGGATATTTCCGATCGCCACGCGGATCACGAAACGGCCGTTCAGTTTGGTGTGCGAGAGAAAAAACTCGCCGCTGGCGTTGATCGCATTGAGAAGCTCCTCGTTGACGCTATCGAGCTGCGCATCATCCAGACCGTGGGGCCGGTAGCGGAAGCAGACCAGAGAAAACGGCACCGGCGCCATGCGCTCAAAGTCGGAGTGGCTGTCCACGCGGCCGGCAAATTCGCGGGCGAGGCGGATGTGCTCGCGGAGCAGCGCCGCGAGCCCCTCGCGCCCAAAGTACCGCAGGACAAACCACAGCTTCAGAGCCCGGAAGCGCCTCCCGAGCGGCACGGCGTATTCCATGAGATTGACGGCCCGCGGGTCCTCCTGGCTGCGCAGATACTCTGGCACCAGCGAGAACGTCTCTCGCAGAACGTCGGGCCGCCGCGTGTAAAAGGCGCAAAGATCCATTGGCACAAACAACCATTTGTGGGGGTTGACCAGGAACGAGTCGGCGCTATCACAGCCGTCAAACTGCTCGCGCATCTCGGGCAGAATGGCGGCCGCGCCCGCATAGGCGGCGTCTACGTGGAGCCAAAGCTTGTGGCGCTCGGCAATCGTCGCGATCGCCGGAACCGGGTCGACGCTGCTGGTCGAGGTCGTGCCCACCGTGGCAACGGCGCACGTGGGACGTAATCCGGTTTGCCGATCACGCTCGATGGCCGATTCGAGAGCATCAGGGCGCATGCGGAACTCGCCATCGACGGCGATCTTACGGCATGCGTCGCGTCCCAACCCCAACGAGAGGGTTGTTTTCTCGATCGAGGAATGCGCCTGCTCAGAGGTGTAAACCGTCATCCGCGACAGCTCGAACGTTTTACCCGCTTCCTCATCGGCGCGGCGCGCTGCTTCGCGTGCCGCCATGACCGCGTGGAGGCTCGCGTCCGACGCGGTGGTGTGAATCATGCCGAACCAGTCAGCGGGCAGAGCCATCCAGTCCGCCAGCCAGCGCAGTGTGACTTGCTCGAGCTCGGCGAGAGCCGGCGAGGCCTTCCACAAAAGACCAACGTTGTTGAGCGCGGCGGCGAGCGTTTCCGCCAGCACGCCCGGGGCGCTGCCGCTGGTGGCGAAATAAGCCAGAAAGCCGGGATGGTTCCAGTGCGCGACGTGAGGCAGAATCTGGCGCTCGAAATCCGCCAAGATGCGATCCATCGGCTCGCCCTGGTCGGGGCCGCTGGCGGGCAGCTTGTCGACCAGCGCTCCTGGCTCTACATCGGGCAGTACGGCGTATCGCTCGGGGTGCTCCCAGTAGTCGGCGATCCAATCAACGACCTGGTGGCCGAAGCGGCGGAAGTCTTCGACAGGCATGTCGCCGGGCGGGTTGCTCGGGCGCTCGCCGGCTGTTTCGGGCGATTCCTTCAAGCGGGCGTGCGTGGGCGTCGAATCTTGGTGAGATTTGGGCGGATGGTCACTCACGGTAGCTTCCAGCTCCAGCATATCGAAGCCGTGCAGGAGTCGGCACTGCGCGGATGGGCTTGGCCGGCCTAACGATATTTGCAGCGCTGTAGGAGTCGAACAGATTAGGCTCGACCCAGCATCAAGGTCGAACAAGAATCAGGGTCCGAGCAAGACACAGGCAGGATTGCCTGTGCTACTCTACCGCGCCGCCGCCGAAAGGCCAGGCGTTCTGCGTCTTGGCCGCGACCAGGTAAACGCCCACTCCAACGAGCAGCGTCAAAACCCCAAACAGAATAAATTCGAGCCCCAGCGAGGAAAACACATACGTGTAGCCAACCAGCGACACGATGGCGGGCAAAGGGTAGAGCCACATTTTGAACGGCCGGTGAATGTCGGGCCGCCGCGCGCGGATCAGAAACAACGCGATGGTGTGGCCGATGAACTGAATCAGAATGCGCGCCGCCATCAGCGCGTTGATCACCGATTCCAGGCTGAAAAAACTCGCGATGATCGCGCCCGAGCCGATCAACAGCAGCGAGCGGTGGGGGAAATGCTTCGTGGGGTGCAACTCGCCGAGCCAACGGAAGAATACGCCGTCCTGAGCCGCCGCGTAGGGCACGCGCGAGTATCCCAGAAGCAGCGCAAACAGCGATGCGAAGGCGGTGAAGACGATCATCCCCGCCAGCACCTTGCCAGCCCACGGACCGTAAACGCGCTCCACGAAAGTCGCCCCCAGGAACTGGGACTCCATCGCCTCACGCCACGGCACGACGCCGATGAAGCTGAGTGAAATCAGAATATCGATCACGAGCACGCCAAGCACCGAGTAGATCACCGCCCGGGGGATCGTGCGGCCGGGGTCTTTCACTTCCGCCCCGAGGTAGCACACCTGGTAGTAGCCCAGGAAAAGGTAGAGCACCTGCGCCGAGCCCTGTCCCAGGCCCTGGATGAAGTTGAGGTCGACATCGAACGCGCCTGGAGGAAAATCGAACGCCATCCCGGCGTTGAACGTGGCGAGCCCGGTGAGGATGACCCAGCCCGTGGTGACAAGCATCGTCACCCACAGCCAGAACATGATCTTGGCGATATCGACGATGCGGCGGTAAAGCGAGAAGATCAGCACCATGCCAATGCCGGCCGCGATGAACTTCATCTGCATCTCGCTCATCGCCGGCCAGAACACCTTGAGGTATTGCACCAGGCCGATGTTGCCGCTGGCGATCTCGAGCGGCCCCGCGAAAAGGATCTGCCAGACGAACAGAAAGGCCAGCATGCGGCCCCAGGTCTTGCGCCCAAAACCTTCCCGCAGAAAGACATACGTGCCGCCCGAAGCGGGCAGCGCCGCGCCCAGCTCGGCTACGACCAACCCATCGGCGATCGCGATCAGCGTGCCCACCACCCACGCCAGATACGATTGCGGTCCGCCCAACGTCTTGATGATCAGGGCAATGGCGATGAACGGCCCAATGCCGACCATGTTCGACATGTTGATCGACGTGGCGTTGAGCACGCCAAGCCGGCGCTCGAGTTGCGGGCTGGAACTGTCGGGCATAGTTTTGCAAGGCTACCACAATTGCCGTTACGCCTTAGCGGAGAAAACATTGCCGCCGCTCGGCTGTACTCAAGGGCCAATGATCGGCCGCGCTGGCAGGAATGTTACGCGAAACCCGCGGATGCAGCCGAACCGAATGCTAGGATGAAACTTTTATGCACCGCATCACGCGCAGGGCGTTTCTGGCGGCAAGCGTTCCGCTGTGGGCGAAGGATGCCCGCTTCGGCAAGGGCGCCCGCTTCCAATCGCCCGTCGTCAAGTTTGCCGACCCGCTGACCGAGCGGCAGATGTGGCGCATCACCGACCCCGCTGCTCTTCATCACCTGCCGCACTATCACCACCAGATCATCTCGCGGAACAACGAGTTTTTACTGGCCGCTTCCGAGATCTCGGGCGAGCGGCAGATCTATGAGCTGCGCGTGGAAGACGGCCGCATGACGCAGCTCACCGAAGGGCCGGGAATCCACCCCTATTCGGCGACACTCGGGCCGCGGCATCGCTGGTTTTACGTGCTGCAAGGGGACACCCTCAAGCAGATCGGTGTCCGCAATCAAAAAGAGCGCCGCATCTACACGGCGCCGGCCGGTTGGCGATTGACAGGCCACCTCAGCGCCGAGGAAGAGGGGCGCTACGTCGTGCTGGTCGAAATGCGCGCCGGCGATCACGTAGCTGGCTTCGAGCAGCAATTTGAAAAGCGCCCGCGGTGCCGCCTGCGCGTCATCGAAAGCCGCAGCGGAAAAAACTGGGTCGCCATGGAGACCGACCATTGGCTCGCTTACCCCCAGTTGCAGCCGAACGGAAGCGCGATTCTTTATGCGCACGAGGGACCCTGGCACAAAGTCGACGGCCGGCTGCGGCTGGTGGGCCTGAATGGGGAAAATCCCCGCAATTTACGCCCTCGCGAGGGCGGCGAAGGTCTCGGTCACGAGTTCTGGGGAATCGACGAGGATGAAGTTCATTACGTGTACTACGTCTTCTATCCCGACGAAACGGGCCGCGGCGCGACGGTCCGCCGCATCGTCGAATCCAGCGGGAAAGAAGAAGTGGTCTCGCGTTGCACCAGCTTCGGCTGGATGCAGGGCAACCATGACAGCTCAGTGATCGTCGGCGCCAGCCGCAGCCTTGCCGGGCCGAACATCTACCTGCTTTTCACGCACCTGCAAAGAGAACTCACTGTTTGCGAGCACAACAGCAGCCGTAAACCGTATCCCATCGCCGGCGCCAATGCCGAGGACCCCGCGAGCGCCTGGCCCGAACCCATTCTCTCGCCCGACAGCCAATGGGTTTATTTCACCAGCGACAAGGAAGGCAAGCCCGCGATCTACCGCATGAATGTGGCCGATCTGGTGGAGCAGACCTGAGACGACTCGGCGGCCCTTTCACTTCAAGTCGAACTTCTTAATCCGGTAGCGCAGCGTATCGCGGCTGATGCCAAGCAGGCGGGCCGCCTGCGTCTGGTTTCCGGCGGTTTTCTGCAGCGCTTCGGCCAGCATGGACTTTTCCGTCTCTTCGAGCGACATTTCAGCACGCGACGGGGATGGGGAGGGCGCGGCGAAAGGCGAACCTGCCCCTTCGCCAAGTGCCAGGTTGTCCGCCGTCAGACGCTTCTGATCCTCCAGCACCATCGCGCGCTCGATAACGTTGCGCAACTCGCGGATGTTTCCCGGCCAATCATAGGCCTGCAACTTCCTCATTGCATCCACGGTAGCGCCCTCGATGCCGCTCTCGAACTTGCGGTTGTAAAAATCGATGAAATGGTCGACTAGCGGGACAATGTCTTCCTGGTGCTCGCGCAACGGCGGCAAGGCGATTTGAATCACGTTCAAGCGATAGAACAAGTCCTGCCGGAACTCCCGGGCGCGAACCGCCTCGCCGAGGTTCTTGTTGGTGGCCGAGATGACACGCACATCGACGGTGACGTCGCGCACGCCTCCAAGCCGGCGAAACGACTGGTCCTCCAGAACGCGCAGTAGCTTGGCCTGCAAATGAAAGGGCAACTCGCCAATCTCGTCCAGAAAAATCGTGCCGCCGTCGGCCAACTCGAGAACCCCTTTCTTGAGCGCGCGGGCATCGGTGAACGCGCCTTTCTCATAACCAAACAGCTCGCTCTCGAGCAGCGTTTCGGGAATCGCGGCGCAGTTGATGGCGACGAAAGGTGATTCGGCGCGCGGGCTGGTCTCATGGAGAAAGCGCGCGAACAGGTCCTTGCCGGTTCCGCTCTCGCCTTGCAGCATGATCGTGGTGACGCCGCTGCGCGCGATGCGCTGGGCGAACTTGACGACTTCCTGCATCGGCGGCGATTCGGCGATAAGCCTTGTCGTGCGGATTTGTTCCCGCCGGTGGCGTTCCGGGTGTATGGCGGGGGCCGCCGGCGCATCGCCCCGCGCCGGGCCAAACGCCACCACAGCCCCCGATACCCTCCCGAGGTGGTCGTGTATCGGGGCGATATTCCCGGAAATGGCTCGCTCCATCCCGTTGCGCGCCAGCAGTACGCTGCCGTCGGGAATCTCCACCAGGCGGGCGTCCCGCAACGCCCGCAGGATCAGCATGTCGGAAGGCTGCCGGCTCTGCCGGTCCATCACACGAAAGACGTCGGTGACGCCTTGGCCTAGCGCTTCGCCGGCCTTCCAGCCAGTCCATTCTTCCGCCGATGGGTTGATAAAGGTCAACAGACCGGTGCTGCCGGCGCAGAGAACGCCCTCGCCGATCGCCGAGAGTGTCGAGGCCAGCCACTCTTCCTTACGCCGGGCGACGCGATCCACCTCATGCTTATAAAGCGCCATTTGCAGGCTGGCCTGCAGGTCGGCCTCTTGAAACGGCTTGACCAGATACCCCAAGGGCTCGGCGAGCTTGGCGCGATTGAGCGTTTCCTGATCGGCGTGCGCGGTCAGGTAGATGACGGGAATGTCAAAGCGCTGCCGAAGCTGCAGCGCGGTCTCGATGCCGTCGCACTTGCCTTTCAGGCGAATGTCCATCAGCACGAGGTCCGGCGGGTCTTCGGCGGCCTTGCGCAGCGCCTCCTCCCCGGAGGCGACGGCCGCGATCACCGAGTAGCCCAGCGCGGTCAGCATGTCGTCGATATCAGCGGCCGTTATCTGCTCATCCTCGACGACCATAATACGGGCTGCTGCCATGACTTCACCCCGCCTTACCCGGACTGTCCACGGAAAACGTGATATTCACCGCGGTGCCTCCGGAGCGCTCTACCCGGACGCTGCCCTCGATTTGCCGCACCAATGTGCCCACCAGCCGAAGCCCCAGCGTCTGCGTGCTGCCAAACCCCACTTCCTCGGGCAATCCCACGCCGTTGTCGGCGACCGACAGCGTCATCCGGCCGTAGGGTTCCTTTCGCAACGCAATGCGAACAAAGCCTCCCCGGCCGTTTGGGAAGCCATATTTGAGCGAGTTAGACACAAGCTCATTGATAATCAGCCCAATCGGTACGGCCACATCGACGCCAAGCCGCACGTCCTCAATGTCGGATTGCAATTCGATACGGCTCGAACTCACCCGATACGAGCGAAACAGATGAGAGGCCAGTTGCCGAATGTACTGCGGATAGTCGATCTCCGAAAGGTTCGCCGATTGGTAAAGCTGCTCGTGGATCAGCGCCATCGACTGCACGCGGTTCTGGCTCTCTTTAAACTTCTGCCGCGTGTCTTCCTCGGCAATTCCACGGCTTTGCAAACTCAGCAGGCTGGAAACAACCTGTAGATTGTTCTTCACGCGGTGATGGATCTCTTGGAGAAGAACCTCTTTCTCGCGCAGCGAAGCCAGAATTTTCTTGTCCGCGGCGCGCCTCTGAGTAACATCCCGCAAGATGACCGTATAGATGCGCGTGCCGCCGCGATCTACCTTGGAGATCGACGCCTCGGCAGGGAATTCGGAGCCGTCCTTGCGCCGTCCGGAAATCTCGCCGCGTTCGCCCATCCGCCGCGCCGCGACCGGCGACCCCGCAAACTCTTGCACGTGGCGGCGATGTTGGCCGATAACGCTGTCCGGAAGGAGCATGTCAATCGGCTGCCGGAGCACCTCCGACGCCGTGTATCCAAAGATCTTCTCAGCCCCCTGATTGAACACGACAATGCGCTGCTTGTCATCGATCGAGATGATCGCGTCGTCGGCGATGTCGAGGATGCGCGACAGCAAGGCATCCGAGGGGATCGAGCTTTCTTGGCTCAGTCCGCCGGACGAAGGCGAAGGGTTCTTCGCCGCGCGGCGCGGCTTGGGTCGGCCCTGTCGATTCCCTGTGTCGCTGGCCAAATCGTCCCTTGCGTCCTTTGGACTCGTCCCTTCTGGTCGGGGACAAGCAATTCCCAAACCAGTCTACCGCGAGTAGCGATGGCGGCAGGACGAGGCTGGGGTCATAGTTTGCATGGAACCTGGGGCTTGGCGGTCCATCAAGTCCCAACGGCTGGGGCAAATCACCCTTTTCCAGCAGACGCGGCAAGGAAAAGGTCCCCAAGCCGCCCTGGCCCGCAGCGTGCAACCAGTTATCTCCGGGAATTTTCTGGTAAAGCGTGCTCAGAATCGAAGAGCGGGCTGCGGCGTGCCGGCGCAGGAACTTATAGGTGCGCTGAAAACTCATCCGTTTACCCGCGGTCTGGCGATCGACTACCTCCGGCTGATGGCGGGGTGCGGGAAGATGCGAGACTTCGCCGCCGGGGACTACTTGTGGCGGCAAGGGGACCGAATCGTCGAAGCTTTTCTGGTTCTCGACGGCGAGATCGCGCTCGAAATCACCGTCCCTCATGAAGGGAAGCTCCTGTTTGAGTCGATCCGCGCCGGCGAGGTCGTCGGGTGCACCGCCATGTCCCACGTCGAGCGCTGGGGCTTCGACGGCAGGGCGGTCACGGCGGTCCGCGCCATCGCGATGAACTCCAGAAGCGTACGGGCCGCTCTCAAACGGGATCACGAGCTCGGTTATCAGATCCATGCAAAGTGCACAAAGGCGCTCGGAAAACGACTGAACGCCAGCCGCCTGCGGCTCGTCGAGGCGCACGGTGCGGCTCTGCTGTAAAGCGTCCATCCGGGCAAGAAGCGTGACGCCCCGATCGCCCGCGGCGGCGGTTGCCCAGAAAGGGCGCGGCCACGCACGGATCCTCACTGCGCCCGATGCTTAGGGCCGGTCTAGGGATGCGGCAGCCCAAGGATGCAGCGCAACGTGTCGCGAGCAATCAGCAGCTCTTCGTTGGTCGGAATCACCCAAACTTGGCAGGCGGAATCGTCGCTGGAAATGCGGCAAATCTCTCCCTGGGCTGCTTTATTCTTCGCGGGGTCGAGCACGATTCCCAGGCTGTCGAGTCCGTCGCAGATCTGAGCGCGGACCGAGGGGGCGTTTTCACCGATGCCTCCCGTGAACAGAACGGCGTCGGCTCCGTTCAACGTTGCCAGGTAGGCGCCGATGTATTTCTTGACCCGGTAACAAAAAACATCAATGGCGGCACGGGCGCGGTCGTTGCCCTTCTCGCTCTGCTCAATGAGCTGGCGCATGTCGTTCGAGATTCCTGAAAGCCCGTAGAGGCCGCTGTGTTTATTCAATAGCGAGCTGACTTCGTGAAGAGTGAGCTCCTCCTTGGCCATCACATGCAACACCGCAGCCGGGTCGACGTCACCGGCGCGCGTGCCCATCAACAGGCCTTCGAGCGGCGTGAAGCCCATCGAGGTGTCCACCGAGCGGCCATGATCGATGGCGCATACCGAGCAGCCGTTGCCCAAATGGCAGGTGATCAGCTTGTAATCCCGGCGCGTCTTTCCGAACAGGCGCGCATAGCGGTAGGCGACATAGCGATGCGACGTGCCGTGAAACCCGTAGCGGCGAACCCTCAGCCGGTCGTAGAAAACGTACGGCAACCCGTAGAGGAAGGCATGCCGGGGCAGCGTTTGATGAAACGAAGTGTCGAAGACCGCCGCGTGCTTCGCCCGCGGCAGCATTTCGCGGGCGGCTAAATAGCCCTTCAGGTTATGGGGATTGTGCAAGGGCGCCAGCTCGATGGCCTCTTGGATGTGCTGCAAGACCTCGTCGTCGATCAGCACCGACTGCGTAAACTGCTCGCCGCCGTGCACGATGCGGTGCCCGACGCCTTCGATTTGATCCTGCTCGAGGTCGCCGGAGGATTGGAGGCACGACGCCGCGATGTGCACCGCGTCGCGGTGCTCCAGAACTTCCTCGCTGGTTTTCGTCTTCTTGCCCCCGGCCTCGATCGAAATAATCGCTTCGCCGCTTCCGATCTTCTCCACAACGCCCCGGGCGCGGACGCGATCCGAATCGGCCTCGATCTGCTCCGGGCTGGTCTCGATGAGCTGGAACTTTAGCGAGGAACTTCCCGAGTTGAGAACCAGAATCTCCATGACTGTTATTCGGCCTTCTCGTAGCGGAAAAATCCTTCTCCGGACTTCACGCCCAGCCGCCCAGCCCGTACCATCTTCCGAAGCAGCGGGCAGGGCCGGTATTTCAAGTCCCCAAGCTCGCGGAAGAGGTGTTCCATCCAGTGCATCACCTCGTCGAGGCCCATGCGGTCCGCCAGCGCCAGGGGACCGGCCTCGAGGTTGTAGCCGAGCTTCATCGCGGTATCGACGTCTTCCGCCGATGCGACGCCCTCCATTACCACATGGATCGCCTCGTTGATCATCGGCAGCATGACGCGCGTGGTCACATACCCGGGGTATTCGAAGACCTCGATAGGAGTCTTGCCGAGCTGCCTGGAGAAATCCTTGACGGCGGCCACGGTCGCATCCGAGGTGGCGAGCCCGCGAATGACTTCGACTACCGCCGTGCGCGTTGCCGGATTGAGAAAGTGCAGCCCCACAAAACGGTCCGCGCGCCGGCTGGCCGCCGCCAGTTCGCTGATGCTCAACGTCGAGGTGTTGGTGATGAAGATGATGCTCTTATCGCAGATTGCATCCAGAGCCGTGAACAGGCGGGACTTGAGCTCAAAATTCTCACTGACCGTTTCGATGACAAGATCCGCCCCCGCAGCGTCGCTGATCTCGAATCCAACCCGAATCCGGCGGGAAACAGCTTCCTTTTCGCTTGCCGTCAGCGACCAGCGCGACATCTCGTAGTCCAGTTCGCGCGCCAGGGCTTCGCTGGAATCCCCCGCGGCCGGAGCGTCTTTTTCGCACAGATAGACGGCGATGTCTCTCCCGGCGGCGACGCGCGCGATGCCGACGCCCATGGTTCCACCGCCGATCACAGCCACGGAACGGATTGCTTTGTTCTCCAATCGAACCACCATGGCTTTCCGCGGCGGGCGCTGTCGCCCGCCAAGCCGATCACGGGATTACCGCTGGCGCTGCTTCGTCTGTTCGCGCGCCGCCATGTCCCCGGAGCTGTCCGCCGCGCAGCCGATGCGGCTTGAAAAAACTCGGGCTAGCTTCGACCGCCCGATTCCATCGCCCAAACCAGCACCACCACAACGGCAAGTATCGCCGACACGACCGTAAACCCGATACCGTACCGATCCAGGCGTGTGATCTTCTGTTGCAGATTTCGTTGCCGTTGGTAGAACTCCGCTTGTTTGACCGAGCCGATCGGCATGCCAATCTCGTCGTGCAGACCGAGGGTCATCCGATAGTATCCCAGCACTACGGCAACGGCCGTCGCGGCAACCCATAAGACCATCCAACTTGTCAGATCCATGACTGGCCTCCTCAGAACGTTTTTCCAGGATGGAAGCCGCAATTGCCGTGCCAAAAAAACACGCGAGTCGTCCTCGGATTTCCTGGGGCGCCGGCCTTTATGCGCCGCTACATGCTGGCCGTTTGGGCCGCCTGACCCACACCTGGGTGGAAAGAGCCGAACGTGCCCTCAGCCGCGTACGTTCCACCGCTGGGCCACCGCCGGGCGCCCAGCGCTAGCCGCTTTTCTCAAAACTGCATCGCAGCAAGAGCGAGAGAAGGACGTGGATACCCCCGCGGCCTCCGCCCCACCGCCGCGATGGAGTGAAAGATTGGAAGCAGACGTGCACCCACCGTTGTGCGATACAGCGAAACGCCACGAACGCTGACTCGCAGGGAGGGCGACATGCTAAGCATCAAGACGATTCTCGTACCCGTCGATTTTTCGGAGCGCTCCGTCCACGCGGCTGAGCATGCCGTCGTGCTGGCGAACCGCTTCGATTCCCAACTCGTGCTGACGCACGTGATTCCACCGGCCCCATTCGAGTACGCGGCATTTGACGGCGGGGCCTACACCGGAGCGCCCATGGGCGGCGAACAGCATATCCGGGCCTCGATGGAACAGCGGCTGTGCGCCTTGGCCGCCAAAATTCGCGGCAAGCAACCAATTCAGACCACCGTCCTGATCGGCGACCCGGCAAAAGAGATCGAACACCAGGCACGGGAATTGAATGCCGATCTGCTGGTCATGCCGACCCACGGGTACGGCCCGTTCCGCCGCTTCATCCTGGGCTCGCTGACGACGAAGGTGCTTCACGACGTGTCGTGCCCGGTATTCACGGGAGCTCACATCCCTGAGATCACGCCGTTCAACCCCGAGCCCTACAAGCGAATCGCTTGCGCGATCGACCTCGGACCGCACAGCGAAGCCGTGCTGCGCTGGGCCTGGGATTTCGCCCAGGCGCACGAAGAAGACCTCACCGTGATCCACGCCGCGCCGCTGCTGGAGATCGGCGGAGCGCACGGCGACATGTTTCCCGCCGAAACACGCCAGGGCCTGGTGAATGCGGCGAAAACGGAGATCAAGAGCCTGATGGAAAAAGTCGGCTGCCGGGCGCAAGTTCACGTCGAATGCGCCAGCCCTGCGTCGTACATTCACGATGTCGCCGACGAGAACTACGTGGACGTGCTGATCATCGGGAGAAGCCTCGACCACGGGCTGCTTGGCAGGCTGCGTACCCACGCCTACGCCATCATCCGCGAGGCGCCGTGCCCGGTTATCAGCATCTAAGCGCGGTCCGTGGCAAGGCAGGAGCCGCATGAACCGCTGAAGGTTTGTCGAGGGTTCCGCGCGGCCGGTGTG
>JBBDWJ010000133.1:0-5577 GCA_040902925.1 Bryobacterales bacterium
GCGTCAAAGCCTTTGTTGCCAGACTTCGCGCCAGCGCGGTTGATGGCCTGGTCGAGCGTATTGCAGGTGAGGATGCCGTAGATCGTCGGCACGCCGGTTTCGCGGCCGACAGCGGCGACGCCTTTGGCTGATTCCGAAGCGACGTAATCGAAATGCGGAGTCTCGCCACGGATCACCGCGCCCAGGCAGATCACGGCGTCATATCGGCCGCTGGAGGCCATTTCGCGGGCGACGATGGCGATTTCGAGCGAGCCGGGCACTTTGGCGACGTCGATGGCGTCGGCCGAAGCTCCGTTGCGGCGTAGCGCATCGACCGCGCCGCCGAGCAGCCGGTCGGTGATGAAGCTGTTGAAGCGGCTCACCACGATGGCGAAGCGCAGGCCGCCGGCGCTCAGTTCGCCCTCGATCAGCCGGTAGTCTTTGTCGGTGTTATCCATCCGTCCCTCTGAGCCCTTTAAGCTCTCAACGGCCCTTAAACTCGGCTTTGCGCTTTTCGAGGAAAGCGCGGGTGCCTTCGCGAATATCCTCGGTGGCGCAGCTCAGGCCGAACTGCGAAGCTTCCCACTGGAGGGCCGCGTCGAGCGGCATCTCCATTCCCCGCTGGACTGCCTGCAGGCACAGCGCCACGGCAACCGGCCCGTTCCTTATTATTCTAGCGGCAAGTTCACGGGCGGTTGAGAGCAGTTGGTCACCAGGCACGACGCGATTGACCAAACCGATGCGGCAGGCCTCGTCGGCGGGGATCGGGTCGCCGGTGAGAATCATCTCCAACGCGCGGCCTTTGCCGACCAGCCGGGGCAGCCGCTGCGTCCCGCCATAGCCGGGTACGATCCCCAGCTTCACTTCCGGCTGGCCGAGCTTCGCGTTTTCCGAAGCGATCCGAATATGGCAGGCCATCGCCAGCTCGAGGCCGCCGCCAAGCGCGTAGCCGTTGATCGCGGCGATGACGGGCTTGGGGAGATTCTCGATTTGCGAAAAGACCTGCTGCCCCCGCAAACCCCAGTCGCGGCCTTCGATGGCGCTCAGGCCGCTCACCTGGTTGATATCCGCCCCCGCCACGAACGATTTGTCGCCCGCTCCCGTGAGGATGACCGCCTTGACCGCCTCGTCAGCGGCGATGTCGCGAAAGCAGGCTTCCAGAGCGTCGATCGTCTCGATGTTGAGCGGATTCAGCTTCTCGGGCCGGTTCACTGTGACCAGCGCGACCGATTCCTCCACTTCGTACAGCAGGTTGGCGTAGGGCATTACGAGGTTTTGCTAGCTTTCCGAATCCGCGGCATCTTGCCGCATCTCAGAACTGCCCGAGCGCACAACATCAATCGCCGCAGGCGATCCGAGCCCCACCCGCAAGGGTGGGGTGCCATGCCTCGAACGGACTGGGAACTGGTTCTTCCTGCCACTCGCAAACCGGACGACAGGCGCGCTGACCCCACCCTTGCGGGTGGGGCTCGGATCGCCTGCGGCGATGTTCTGCCTCAGCATTCCCGCGGTCCGTTGGCGATGCGTCCGCTTCCCAGTTACTAAGCGTTCACGGGCTTGTAAGCCACGCAGTCGATCTCGACCTTAATACTCCTGCCCGGCAGGGTCGCCTGCACCGTCGTGCGCGCCGGCTTCGCCTTCCCAAAATACTCGCTGTAGACTTCGTTCATCTCCGCGAAATCCCGCACATCGGTCAGAAACACCGAGCACTTGACCACGTCCTCGAAACTGGCCCCTGCCGCTTGCAGGATCGAACCAATGTTGTCGAGTGTGCGGCGGGTCTCCTGGGCCGCGGTGCCCACTTCGAATTCGTTGGTTTGGGGATTGATCGCGGCTTGTCCCGAGACGTAAATGAAGTCCCCCGCACGGACGGCGTGTGAGTAAGGCCCTTTGGGCTGCGGCGCACCGGGCGCAATAATTCGCTCTAGCATGAAACACCTTTCTGTGATGTGGCTCGATGGGGGTACGACTGGACCGCAGGCTGTTCCTTCACCCCGCCCCACGGGAGGCGTTGCCCACCGGATTCTTCGACAGCCCCTATTGTAGTTTGCCGCGGCCCTCGACGTTCCAGACTTCCTCGACCGTTTCCCCGCGCACGCCGTAGACTTTTTCGTGCATGTTGACCGCCACGCAGATGTGGTTGGGAATAATCCGGACGCGGTCGCCAATCTTGAAGCTTTGCCCGGCACTTTCCAGGTCGAGGTAGCCGTGCTCCTCATTCATCTTGTAGAAGCGCGCTTCGGGGGCTTCTACGACTCTGCCGAAAGTACCCTCATCTGAGCCCGGTAGCGAATCGGACGTAAACGTCTTCGAGCCGCCGTCGACGATGGCGGCCTTGTCGCGTGGCGTGGAAACGACGGTTGTCATGATGGTCGCGGCGCAATCGTCCCAGGTGCACACGCCGGCGGTGACCTGCGTGCGGTCGTTGAACACGTAGGTGCCCGGCCGCACTTCGTTCACACCTTCGATCGTATGCGAGCAATAGAGCGTCGGGCTCGAGCCGCCGCTGACAATGCGCAGCGGCAGCCCCGCCTTCTGAAAATCGTCGCGGATTCCGGCAACCGCCTTCCTCAGGTTGTCGAGGCCCTCGGGTCCGTTGGGGGCGTTCGCCCAAAAATGTCCCGGATAGAACTCGACGCCATCGAGACGCAGGCCGGGCAGGCGATCGACCTCCTGGGCCAACGCGACAAGCGCCGGCCCAGGCTCGAGCCCGCAGCGCCGCATGCCGACGTCGGCTTCAACCAATACTCCGACCGTCACCCCGGCCCGCCCGGCGGCTTGCGACAACCCTTGCGCGGCTTCGACACTATCGAGCGCCACGGTGAGATTCGTTTTCTTCGCGACTTCGACAAGACGGCCGAGCTTGGTGGCGCCCAGAATCGGATAGGCGATGAGCAGTTCGGGCGTTCCGCTCGACAGCATCACCTCAGCCTCGCCGACTTTCGCCACGGTGAGTCCTACCGCGCCGAGATCGAGCTGCATGCGGCCGATCGCGGGGTTCTTGTGCGTCTTGGTGTGCGGACGCAGCCGCAGGCCGTGCTGCGAACAATAGTTGGCGACGCGCCGCAGGTTATTCTCGAGCCGGTCGAGATCGATCAGCAGCGCCGGAGTGTCAAGCTCGGATACGTGCATTAGGCAATGATACGGCAGGCCGATCGAGTGGCGGAGAGCCGGGTTGGCCGGCGAACCGCTGCCGCGCCGGCGGCGGCAGAGTTTCGCGGCCATTGAAATCAGTAAACCGTAAAGCAAAAAACGTCGTTGGTACCGTCGGGAGTGAGGGCGTATTCGCCCCGCTCCAGGCTCTCATCGACGCGGACCTTGAACAGTCCTTTCGAAAGGGGAAACACCGAAAGGATGAGCGGCACCGGGTTCCGTTTTTGCTTTTTCTCGTTGATTGTGATCTCGCGCCGCCCGTTGCGCACTTCGAGAGCATACAGCCGCAGAGAGTTCGGATCGAGCTTCTCGCTGAGCAAAAGAAATTCCGGACCAGCCAGTGGCGTGCGCGTCGTCGAAGTCGCTCCCGGCACGTAGTAGGTGAGGTCGTTTTTCTTGCGCTCCTCGCCGGCCACAAAATGTACTGTCTCGACGACGTTGCCGGCGTGCAACAGATAAGGGATATCGGCCTTGGACGGGGTGATCTCGGCATTCTGCGCGAATGCTGCGACCGCTAAAACGGCCGCCAGAGCCACGCACAATCCGATTCGTTTTTCTCGCCGTAGAAACATGGGCGACCCTCCCGAGGACCTTGTACTGCATTGTACAAAGCGGGTTCGCGTGCGGCAAAGTCTTGCGGCAGCGCGGCTTCACCATTGTTGCCGTCCAATCCGCCCGAAAAGAGTGTGCCCGGCAAAGCAAGACCGTGCTGTTAGACTGGGAATCCCCGGCTCTGCCGTGATTCTGTGTCGGGATCACGGCCAGAAGGCCGGAAACATTTGACCAGGACCGTTTAGGAGAGTTTATGGCCCGAATCCGTTTCTACCAAAAGCCCACCTGAACAAGCTGCCGCAAAGCAAGAAGTTTCTTGCTCGACCACGGCGCTGAGCTCGATTTCGTCGATCTCAACAAAGGTTTAAGCGTCGAACAACTCGACGAGTTGATCGGCAAGCGCGACTATCGCCTGTTCCTGAATTCCCGCAACGAGATGTATCGCGAGCGCGGCATGAAGGAAAACCCGCCTCCGCGCGCGGAAGCTCTGCGGCTGATGTCCGAAAACCCGAACCTGATCAAACGCCCGGTGGTAGTGAAAGGGAAAACGATCACGCTGGGCTTTGACGAGGCTGCGTTGAACGAGATCCTCAAGTAGCTACACGTCTATTTACACATCGCAAAGCGCGACCGCTTCGCGCAGCGAGGTCATCGGGTCCCGCTTGGGGATGAACTCATGCGCGTAGTAGCCGTCGAAACCCAAATCGACGATGGCCTGCGAAATCGCCGCGTAGTTCAACTCCTGCGTGGCGTCGATTTCGTTGCGGCCGGGGTTCCCTCCGGTATGGAAGTGGCCCATCCATTTGTAGTTGTCGCGGATCGTGCGGATGACGTCTCCCTCCATGATCTGCATGTGGTAGATGTCATAAAGCAGCTTGAAGCGCGGTGAGTCGACCCGCTCGCACAACTCAACGCCCCAGGCGGTTTTGTCGCATTGGTAATCTGCGTGGTTCACCTTGCTGTTGAGAAGCTCCATGATGATGGTCACGCCCAGATCTTCGGCCTGCGCTTTGACTTTGTTGAGCAGCAGCGCGCAGTTGTCCCAAGCCTCTTCGTCGGAAACGTCGCGGCGGTTGCCCGAGAAGCAGATCAGGTTGGGCACGTCGTGCTCTTTGGCGATCGGAAGCAAACGCCGGAAGTTGGCCTCGATCGTGCTGTGATTGGCCTTGACGTTGAGCCCGTCGGGAATCGGGTTCACGCCGCTGCCCACCGCGCAGACCAGCCCGTGCTTCTTGACGACGGGCCACTCCTCTTCGGTCAGCAATTCGACCGAGACAATACCCATCGCCGCGGCGTTCTGCGACAGCTCTTCGAGCGACATGTCTCGATAGCACCATTTGCAAACGGACTGCTTCAAGCGTCCCTTCGTGACCACTTTGCCTCCCTGCGGCGCTGACGTCCCGACGCCCGCCGCGGCCGATAAGGCGGCTGCGCCGGCAATCATAGAACGGCGTGTGATTTGTTTCGTCATGGATACGGTTTCTCCTTAGCAAAATGGAGTCCACGGCCTCGGGTCTACGACCGATGATCCCGCGTGAGAGCTGAGGTCGGTCTACGGTTGAAGGTTCATCGGTTGGCAACCAAGGAAGCGCAAAATCTCGCCGGACTGGGATATCACTCCACTTCCAACCGAGGGATACCCCAGTTCTTTCCCGACTCCACTGGGTCGGAGGATCGGGTCCACTTTCTGTGATCTCACCCGTTCAGGGCCTTTCTGGATTGTACAGCGATATGCCCACCGGTCAATCCCGTGATTTGCAATAACGTTCCACTCAGGAAGTTGTACGCTCGGGATGTCTCAAAGGGGGCAGTTGTCGAGACCGGCGAGGAACTGAATGCCTGTAATGCTGCGGCGCCCTAGCCGCCGGTCGTTGGTAAGAAACAGATCCACGC
>JBBDWJ010000134.1:0-5374 GCA_040902925.1 Bryobacterales bacterium
GGAAGCGCTTCGACAATTCTCATCTCCAAGGCCTTTGATCCATGAGCAACCTATTTCAGGACCTTCGATTCGCCATCCGAAACTTACGCCGCAGCCGCGGGCTGGTGGTGGCTGCTGTTTTCTCGCTCGCCATTGGAATTGGGGCGAACACCACGATCTACAGCGCGATCGATGCATTGCGCTCTCAGGAGCTGCCGTTTGTCGAACCTGACCAGCTCGTCGTCGTGTGGCAATCGACTAGCCGGGGCAGGCCGCCGGTCGGCAGGCTGGGCAGCGGTGAGCGGCCGCCGAGCTACCAGGTCGCCGCCGAAGTCGCCGAGACCGCGGCCGCGATCGAAGGCATTGGATTTACCGTCGGTGGGAACACGACCGTGCTTTCTGAACCGGACGAGTCCAGCCGCATTCTGCCGGCGGAAGGCATCGACTTTGGCTTGCTGCGGATGCTAGGAACGGCCCCGGTTCTCGGCCGCGTTTACTCCCCGGGAGACCGGCTCGATACCGTGGATCTCAAGGAGTCGCGCCCGATCGTTATCGGCTATCGCCTGTGGCAAGAGCGCTTCGGCGGCTCCCCGGACGCGCTCGGGGCGACTCTACGGATCGGGGGCTATGAACGGCCTGTGATCGGCGTCATGCCGGAGGGCTTCCGCGTGGTCCCCGCGGGTACGCGCGCGACGGGCGAGGAGCCTCAGGTGTGGCTTGCAACCGACCTGACTCGAGTCCCTGGCTCTGCCTTCATGATGCCGATACTGCGCGTGCGGGCCGGCACGGATCTGGATGAGCTGGCGACGGAAATCGAAGCTCTCGGGCTGAGCGCGGCGCGTTCGTTCGGGGAAGACGTTGAAGGTTTTGGAATGCGCGTCGAGGGCCTTCAAAGCGTCTATTTTGGCGATATGGAGGCCTCGTTCTTATTCTTGCTGGGCGCCGTCAGCTTCGTGCTGTTGATTGCCTGCGTCAACGTGGCCAATCTGCTACTTGCCCGCGGCAAGGAGCGCCGCAAGGAGCTCACGATTCGAGCGGCGCTGGGAGCGAAACGCGGCCGTCTCGTTGGGCAACTGCTCGCCGAGAGCCTGCTGCTGTCGTGCGCGGGCGGAGCTGTCGGGGTGCTGTTGGCGATGGGGGGCAATCAACTGGTATCGATCCTGGCTCCCGCCGAATTCCCCCCCGCGGTGCGGTCCCTTGCGATCAACCCCGCGGCTCTGCTTTTCACCGCGGCCGTCTCGATCCTGGTGTCGCCCTGTATCGGGCTACTGCCGGGCGCTGCGGGCATCGCGCGTTGATCTCAATGAAGCGCTGAAAGAAGGCGGCAGGGGTTCCGCCGGATCGATGCGGAACTGGAGCCGGTCCGCTTTGCTGGTCTCCGAAATCAGCCTGTCGATGATTCTGCTGGTCGGGGCCGGTTGGATGATGCAGGGCTATCTGGAAGAGCGCTACGGCGACCCCGGCTTTGATTCCGAACGCCTGTTGACGGCGGGAATCAACCTCGAAGGAGCGAAATACTTCGAGAAAATCGAGAGAGATATGGGGCGCGTTTCACCGGAAAGCACGCTGTTCTTCGAACGGCTCGTCGAGGAAGTCCGCGCCATTCCGGGCGTCGAGGCGGCCGGCGCGATCAGCCGGCTGCCGACAGACACCGCCGGACCGTGGCGCGTGCGCCCGTTCAAGGTCGCGGGGCGGGAAGAAGAGGAGCCCATCCCGGTGGCGGCGTATTGCGAAGTCGATTCAGGCGCGCTCCAGGCCATGGACGTGCCTTTGCTGCGAGGCCGCTACATCTCGGCTCAAGACACGCGCGAAGCGGCATGGGTCGCGGTGATTAGCCGCAGCCTCGCGGAGCGCTATTTTCCCGGCGAGAATCCGATCGGGCGCAGCGTTCATGGCCAAGTCTTCGCCTCCGCGGCCGGCATCACGGTCCCCGAAGAACGCTCGCGAGAAATTGTGGGCGTTGTGGGCGACCTGAAGTATCCGCCCACGCTCGGCACGTCGCAGGCGGCGATGTACGTTCCACAGAGCCAGCATGAATGGGTGTACCCCGGCGGAACGGCCAATACCCACATCAGCAAGAAGCTCGTGATTCGCACCGCCCTCGCTGATCCGATGCGGCTTGCGCAACAGGTCCGCGAGGCCGCCGCCAAGATCGACTCGGAGCAGGCCGTCGAGTCGATCATCACCATGGAGGGCCGTTTCGACGCTTCCCCCACGGTCACCGGCAGCCGCTTCGCGGCGCGGCTGTTCGGAGTTTTTGGTGCCTTGGCGCTGCTGTTGGCCATGTCGGGCACCTACGGCGTGATGTCGTATTTTGTCGCTCAGCGCAAACGGGAGTTCGGCATTCGGATGGCGCTTGGCGCCGACCGCTCCGATGTGATGACGCATGTGTTTCAGCGTCTGTTCAGACCCATCGCCGTGGGGATCGCGCTGGGGGCGCTCGGAGGCTTCCTGATCACCAAAGGGCTCAGCACTCAGTTTGTTGTTCGCCAGGGATCGGCGGATGTGCTGGTGCTGGCAGGGACGGCGCTATTGATGGCTCTGGTTGCAGCGGCGGCGGGGTTCTTCCCGGCGCTGCGGGCTACGCGGTCGACGCCTCATCTGGCCTTGGAAGAGTGACCGGAACGGCGTGATCCGAGGAAAAGGGCCCGGCCCATAGCCATTAGTCGTACATTACGCCGGAAACAAAGCACCCAATTCCCAATCAGAAAAACAGGGTGGGAACGGACCAAGTTTCCGGCAGCTCGAAGGTTCGCTGCCACAGTCCACTACTCGCAGCGCAAAGCTTCCATCGGGTTGACGCGCGTCGCTCTCCAGGCCGGGATGTAGCAGGCCGCGAACGCCACGCCGAGCAGCAGCGCCGGCACGGCGACGAACGTAGCCGTGTCGGTCGGAGTTACGCCGAACAGCAAACTCGATAGCACGCTGGTCAGCGCGAAGGCCGCGGCCATCCCGATGCCGGCCCCCGCAACCGCCAGCGTCATGCCCTGACCGACGATCATCCTGACGATCTGGCCGCGCTGTGCGCCGAGCGCCACGCGGATGCCGATCTCGTGAACGCGGCGCGTCACGGCATACGCGAGCACGCCGTAGATACCGATCGCTGCCAGCAGCAGGCCGATCCCGGCGAATACGCTTAGCAAGAGCATGTTGAAGCGCTGCGGGGAGACGGAATCCGAAAGCATGCGGGCGAGCATGCGAACGCTCGACACCGGCTGGTTCCTATCGACCGCCCACACCTGCTGCCGCAGCGCGGGAACCAGGCTCAGCGGATCGCCAGCGCCGCGCACGACGAGCTGTCGGGGAAATGGAAACGGCCCCTCCTGCCCTCCCCAGGATGGCTGCAGGTAGGGAACATAGACCTCCGCATACGGCTCTTGAGTCAGCCCCTGATGCTTGACGTCGCCGACCATGCCCACGACCGTCAGCCAGGGCCGCTCGGTGGGGCCCCTCCTGCGGAGCCGCTTGCCCAACGGATTCTCGTTCGGAAAGAAACGGCGCGCCATGGCGTGGTTGATGATCGCCACGGTTTCACTGCCCGCGGCATCCTGGGGCGTGAACGGTCGCCCCTCGAGTAACGCAATCCCCATGGTTTCGAAATAGGCCGGACTCATCGAGCGAAACTCCGCGTCGAGCTTCGGTTCCGATGCAGCCGCGTCGCGGCCCTCGATTTCGAAACCGCCGCCGCCCGAACCCTCCAATGGGAAATGGCTCACCACGGCAGCGCTGCGCACTCCCGGCAACGCTTCAGCGCGTTCGAGCACCTGGCGGAAATAGGCCACGCGCGCCTCGGATTCGGGATAGGCGGACTGCGGTGGAGCGATATCCATAGCCAGCACGTTCTCGGCGCGAAAGCCCGGCTCGACCGACTGCACTGCCTGAAACGTGCGGATGAGCAGCGCGGCGCCGATCACCAGCACGAGCGCGACGGCCATTTCCGCCACCACGAGCGCGCTGCGTAGCCTGCCGCCAGCCGCCCCGCCGGTGGTCGAGCGGCTCGATTCCCTAAGCGATTCGTTCAGATCGGGCCGCGAGATTTGCAGCGCCGGCGCCATCCCGAAGACCACGCCGGTCAGCGCCGAAATCAATCCCGCGAACGCCAGCACGGGCAGATGCATTCCGGATTCCCGCACGCGAGGAATATCCTGCGGTGCGAGGCTGACGAGCAATTCCGTGCCCCAGTACGCCAGCACGATTCCCAGAGCGCTGCCGAACAACGCCAACAGCAGGCTTTGGGTGAGGATCTGGCGAATCAGCCGCAGCCGGCCCGCGCCGAGAGCCGCGCGAATGGCCATCTCTCGCGATTGCTGCGTCACGCGGGCGAGCAGAAGATTCGCCACGTTGGCGCAGGCGATCAGCAGCACGCAAGCCACCGCGCCGAACACGATCCAAAGCGCCTGGCTCACGCCGCCCACCAGATCGCTTTGCAACGGAGTCACGCGCGCGCCCCAACCCTTCGCCTCGGGAAAGTCCCCCTCGACTCCGCGGGCGATCACATCGAGCTTAGCCTGCACCTCAGAAAGCGACGAGCCGGGCTTGAGCCGCGCGATCACACTGAGAAAATGCGAGCCGTAGTCGGAAGCAGCGGCCGCGTCGAAGGCCAGCGGCCGCAGGATGAACTCGCTACTAGGCATTGCCAGGCGGTCGGGCGTACGAAACCCGGCGGGCATGACGCCGACGACCTAGTGGCTGTGGCCGTCGAGGGTGACCGATTGCCCGACAATCGCAGCGTCGCCGCCGAACTGCCGCTGCCACAATTCGTAGCTCAGCAAGACAACCTGGTCGCGGCCCGGCTGCTCGTCTTCGGGCAGGAACACGCGTCCGAGGATCGGCTCGACGCCGAGCATGCGGAAGAACGGGCCGTGAACGCCGTCCGCCAGCAGCTTGACGGGCGCCTCCGATCCGGTCAGAGTGACCGTCGCGTTTCGTCCTGAATTGCAGGCGGCAATTTCCTCGAAAAGATCGGCATCCGCTCCCCAACTCAGGAGATTCGCGACGGAAACGGGAACGCGGTCGAAACTCGGGCGGGTCGGAGGAGCCGTCTCCCACACGCGCACCAGCCGGCCGGGGTCGCGATACGGCAGCGAGCGCAGCAGCACGGCGTGAACGATGCTGAAGATCGCGGTGTTCGCGCCGATGGCAAGCGCCAAAGTCAGCACGGCAATGGCGGTGAACCGCAGCGCCGTCAGTTGGTTACTGCCAAGGTCGAGGGACTGGAGTTGGGAGAGTTGGGAGAGGGAGTCGGGCAGCGCCGTCAGTTGGTTCCCGATGAGGACGAGGTGCTGGAGTTGGGAGAGTTGGGAGAGGGAGTCGGGCAGCGCCGTCAGTTGGTTCCTGCTGAGGTCGAGGGACTGGAGTTGGGAGAGTTGGGAGAGGGAGTCGGGCAGCGCCGTCA
>JBBDWJ010000135.1:0-5348 GCA_040902925.1 Bryobacterales bacterium
CTGCTTCCGTTTCGCGATTCGACTTTTCTCAACCACCTGATCACCGTTTTTCGTCCGCGTGTCGATCCCTTGATCGTGGTGCTCGGCCATCACGCAGCGCAGATCGCACCCAGCCTCGAAGTCCAGGCCGGCGCCGTGAAGGTCATCGTCAACGCCAACTACAAACAGGGGATGCTGACGTCGCTGCAAGCAGGTCTAGGCGCCGTGCCGCTGGAAGCCTCCGCCATAATGTTCACTCTCGTCGATCATCCTGCGGTGCGACCCGAGACGATCGATCGGCTGATCGAGGAATTCCAGACCGGAGGCAGCGCCCTAGCCGTCCCGCGGTATGGCGAGCGTCGCGGGCATCCAGTGATTCTGTCGCGCTCGGTCGCCGGCGAAGTCCTGGCCCTGCCGCCGGAAAGCTCAGCCAAGGAGGTCATTCGAAGCCATCAGGGCGAGACGCTGTTTCTCGATGCAGACGACCCCGGCGTGTTGTGCGATGTAGACCTGCCAAGCGACTACCAAGCGCTGCTAGGGGATCGCGGCGCAGTCTCAAACCCGTAAATCGCACAAGCCATCGCCAAAGGCGATCCGAGCCCTACCCGCAAGGGTGGGGCCACTTCAATAGAAAAGCAACGAGTTAAAGTCTAGCCATGGGCGGCTGCGTCGAGTGCGCCGGCTCAAGCAAAGGGATACCCATATCATCGGCTCGGGCAAAAACTCACCGCGTAAGCACTTCCTCGAAAAACGCCAGCGCGCGAGGATCGTTCGACTGCCCCAGCCAGAACATCGCCTGCTTGCGCACCGTGCGGTTGTTGTTGGTGCGGGCGACCTGGATAAGCAGCACCACGCCTTCATCCTTCGGAAGCTGGCTCAGCGCGAATACGGCCTGTTTCTTGACGTCCGTATCGGGGTCTCGCTCAACAGCGACCGTGAGTGTGACCATGGCTTTCTTGCCGGCCTTCTGAGCGAGCCAGAACAGCGCCTGCTTGCGCACCCGGGAGCTCGAATCGTTGCGCGCGAAGTGAATCAGCTCATCGACGGATTCCTCTTCGCGGCTGACGTTGAACGCAAACATGGCGTCCTCGCGAAACCGCTCGTCGTTGTCGCTGCGAACGGCCTTGCGAAGGGCCTGTAAGCCGGCCGCGCCTCGTGCGTTGCCTAACCAGAAGGCGGACTGCTTGCGGAGTTCCCGAGGCCTTCCCGGCGCGAGAAACCCGGCCAGGGCCGCGGCGGCGGCAGGCCCATCATGATGGGCGATCGCGGCCAGCGCGCCATTCGCGATTCTCTTCTCCTGCTTTTCCGACCAGTCAGAAGCTCGCACCAGCTCCGCCAGGTAGTCCACGCTCTGCCGCGCATCGACGCCGTTGAGCCAGTAGACGCGGCGTCCGCCGGCGTCAAGCGGGCAGTCGCTCGAATACGCCCTCAGCTTGTCGAGCCGGCCGCTCTCCGCTCGCACCAACACCAGCAGGCTGCGCGACGGTTCGAGCTGTACGGCTTGCGAGTGTCTGGTCCCCTGGGAATCTCCGCGACTCTCTTCGAGATGACAGCCCTTGCAGCAACCGCTATCCCCGTCGCCGTGGAAGCAGCACATCGTGCGATCGCCCGGAATCATGGGGACGCTGTAAGCGATCCAAACCGCGTCCGTCGATTGCCCGGCCAGCGTCTCGATGGTGGCCTTGACGCCGCTCGACACGGATCGTATCTCCAAGTCGGCATTCTGAATCGCGGGAGCCTGGGCGTTCAACGATGCCGCGGTAGCCAGGCACAACCACACCAACAACGATCGATGAATTCGCACATACCCTCCTTGCTTGTGTTGAATCAGCGTGGAAGACGGGCCGAAGCCCGTCCCCAGTAGCGACAGGCGTTCCCGCCGTCCCTCGCCCGAGAGGGTGAGGCGCCAAGCCTGCTAGCAGTCCCTCACTGATTCAAAATCTCCAGCATAAAATCCGTCGCTTCTTTCGAGCCCATCACCGAAAGATGCCGCACCGCCCGCTTCTTGAGATCGGCGTTGGTCTCGGTGCGGGCGACTTCGATCAGCGCCTGGGCATTGCCCTGCAGGAAAAACGCCTTCATCACGGCCCGCTTTACTTCGGCATCGGAACCTTCCTTGTACAGCGCCTTCAACTGCGGCGCCGTCTCCTTTCCCATCAAGCCAAGTTTCTCGACCGCTTCCATGCGCAATTCCGCGGACTGCTCGCTCCGGGCCAACTGCCCCATGCGTTCGTGGTCACCCGAAATGAACAGCGCGTTGATGATGCGCTTTTTGACGCCGGCGTCCGTTTCCTTTTGGTACATGCGCCAAAGGTCTTCACGCGCGCCCATGACGCCGAGCAGCTTCACCGCTTCGCGGCGTAGTTCCGGATCCTTCTCGCCTTCCGCGGCTGTCAGCACGCGCTGCCGCTCGCCGGCGACCATGAAACTGTTCAGAACGCGTTTCTTGATCTGCACATCATTCGACGAGGCATAGACTTCGCTCAGTAGCGCGCGGTTCTCCGGCCCACCAAAAATCCCCAGATGGTTGATCGCCGTCTTCTGCATCTCCGGGTTCGAGCCGTCGCGCGCCAGCGCCGCGATAATCTCGCGTGCCTTCGGCGAGCCGCTCTGCGCCAGCACGAACAGGGCTTTCTTCTTGAGCCGGTCGGAAGGATTGCTCCGCAGAATCTTTTCGAGCAGCGGCACCGCTTTTTCCAAATCGGTGTGCATCAGGCTGTTGATGGCGAGGAGCTTGAGATCCTCGTCGACCTCTTGCTCGGGCTCGACCGGCAGGCCGGCCTCTTGCCGCACCCTCAACTCCAGCGCTTTGGCGTCGTTTACGTAGCGGCTTTCGGGAAACGAGCGCTGCAGCTCCTGGATCGTCGCCAGAGTTTCCGTGCGTAGCCCTTGCTTGTCTTGCGCGAAAGCTTTCATGTAGAGCGCTGCGTCGGCGCGCGAGCCGCCCTGCTTCGCGGCTTGGTCAAATTTCTCGATGGCTTCGGCCCAGTGGCTGCCGTCGAGCAGCGCGCGGCCTTCGTCATACAACTTGCTGGACTGGTCCTGCGAATAAAGCCCGCCCACAAGCAGGAACAGCGCAAGAATACTGATCGCCAAACGATTTCTTTTCATGGTCACTCTCAAAAAACCTCGCTCTGGGGAGCGCGCAGTTGATTCTGCCGCTCTTCTTGAATGCCCGCGTTGACGACGCGGATCTTGAACAACGTTCCCTGCTGCTCGATCGTCGCCCGCAGCCGCCCGGCATCCTCGGGCGTCAGTTGCTCGGGGCCGTGCCGCAGCTCAATCAACACGCGTTCCAGTTCGTCGAGCACTTGGGCGATCATCGGATTTCCCGATTGCTCGGCCGCCGTGCGGTACAGGCGGTTGTCGGTGAGCAGATCGTCTGCTTCGAGCCGCTCGCTGCTGACGTCAATGGCTCCATCGGGCGTCGCGTTGAGCAGTTCGATCAACACAAGCTGCGACCGCTCCAGATGGTCGCCGACAGCGACCAGCAGAATCTGCTGCCGCGCTTGCGCCGAAATCCCGGCTGCGGGCGAATCCGCCGGGCCGCTTGCATAGCGCCCCACCAGAAATGCGCCGATGACGAACGCCGCCAGAAGCGCCGCTGGAACCACCTGCCGCAGCGTCAAAAACTCCCACCAACGGAAGCGCAACTGCGGCTCGAGCTTCCATTGAACTTTTTGCCAAACCCGCTGCGCGTAGTCGTCGGCGCGTTCCGGTGGTTCGCTCGGACGCACTTCCGCAAGCATCGCCGAGAGCTCCTCAAACAGTTGCCGCGCCGCCGGGTCTTCCGCCAGCAGCTTCTCCACGGCGGCCGGGTCGTCGGCTTCGCCGTAGTAGTAGGCGACGAGTTGTTCTTCAACAGGATTCATATGAGCGCCCCTGCCACCGGACGCAGTGCTTCGCGAAGTTTCTTGACCGCGCGGAATATGCTGTGCTTTGTCGCGCCATCGTTGCGGCCGAGCGCGGCGCTGATTTCATGGACCGGCATGCCCTCGACGTGGCGCATCAAAAAGGCGGTGCGCTCGAGCGGGCTCAGCCCGGCCAGGGTTTCGTCGACGATCTGGCGCACCTGCCCGCTCACCGCAACGCGGTGCGGGCTCGGGTCTGACGTGGTCAGAGTGGCCGCCAGGCCGTCCCCCTCTTCGTTGCTCGTGCTCAGCGTCACCCGTTTTCCTCGCGCCCGCTGCAAATCGAGCGAGCAGTTGACGGCGATCCGATAAACCCAGGTGCCGAACTCGGAACGCCCGTCGAATCGGCCCAGGCTGCGGAAAGCCCGCAGAAAGGTCTCTTGCACCACGTCGTCGGCGTCGAATTCGTTGAGCGTCATACGGTAAGCCAGGCGGAACACACTACGGCTGTGGCGCTCCACGAGCACACGGAACGCATCCGAAAGCCCGCCTCGCGCGCGCTCCACCAAATCAGCGTCGCTTGCTTCCACTGTCATTTGGACTACGGCGCGGCCGGGCGGTTGGCTGGGGAGATCATTGTTTTTTCGGGGAGTTCTGCTAGGCCGCGCCTGTTATAGGTCTCGGGTAGGTTTAAAGGAGAACAAATAGCGAACAAAATTGAGTGATAGTTCTTGACAGTGGCCGTAGCTGAGCGTATCCTAATATTGGAATCGTCCGCTTAGCCGAACTGTCACCGTATGGTGTGCGTTCCCTTTTGGGATAGGCTGGCGGGCATTTATTTGGGCCAGATCTGCACTCTCAGCTCACGGTGGCGAATCAGCTTTCGGAACACCCAACGGTTTTCCTTGCTTGAGTAGGAACGGGCCACCGCACCACACACCATATCCGCCAATTGTAAGAGATCATTGCCGTCGGACCGTTGCATCTTCACCTTCTTGATGAGTCTCTTGCCGCCGGTCTCGTTGACCCTGCGTTTGAGGTATTTGGCAAGCTCACAGCGGAATTCCTGGTTTCCGCATTTGTCGAGAACCACAATCGAGTCATTGAGCTGGGGCTTCATGTTCTCGAAGACCAAGCCGGTTGTGTATTTGTAGAACGAACTCTTGTCGTGAAAGCCCTCACTCCATAGCTTGGCCTTGTTGAGCACGATGGAATGGTAGAAGAAACCAGACGATCGAACGGCTTGCAGGAATGCCGTTCGCAGATCATGGCTGCACGAATTGAAATGGAATTCGAACCGGGGAGATAGTCGCCTGGACTCGCGTAGCTCTTGGATTCGGCTTTCGCATTGGCTCGCCTCGTCGTGGTCCTCGAAAAGTACTCCAGTCACCACGAAGTGCGGCGAGGAACCCGGCTTGCCACGCATCCCTGAATCGCCTGACTCATCTATGAAAACGAGCACGCTGCTACCTGACCTATGCGCGGCCGAGGGCCGGGGTGGAGGACCTGGACGCACTC
>JBBDWJ010000136.1:0-5334 GCA_040902925.1 Bryobacterales bacterium
TAATTCGTCGGCCTGAATAGGTGTAGATGATTGCCCATCCGGTCCGCATCTAGCTTCCGAGACCTGACACCTAACACCTGACACCTAACACCTGGCACCTGAAACCTGCTATCCACCTGGCGCCTGAAACCTGATACTTGGCACCTGTTTCACTCGCCCGACGAATCCTCGCGCCGCCCCGGCAGGCTGGCTGGATTTTCGTGGACGCGTTCGCGCCGGCCATGCTTCATCGCTGCCGCCAAGCCGACGGCGCCCTCGCCAAAGCGGTCGCGCAAGCGGTCGGCGGCCTCCATGACCCGGCTCCACTTCTTGTGGCGGCCCATCTCGAGCAGCGGAAGCTGCCCCTGGTTTTTCTGGAGCAGTCCCACATGAACGCCCAGCAGCCGCACGGCGCGCGTGGTATCCCAGTTTTGCCGGAACATCTCGCGCGCGGTATCGCGAATCACCGTGTCGAGCTGAGTCGCTTCCTCGATCGTTTTCGAGCGCGTGATGGTCGAGAAATCGGAGTAGCGCAGCTTCAGTTGGATGGTGTGGCCGAACAGTCCATACTCGCGCAGCCGCCTGCCGACGAGCTGCGAGAGCTTGGCCAGCGTCGCCTCGAGCAGCGTGGCGTCCAAACTATCGCGCGTAAACGTCGTCTCGTGGCTCACCGATTTGGGTTGCTCGTGCGAGCCGATTTCACCTTGGAACCATGCGCCGCTGTCGAGCCCGCGGGCCTTGCCGGCCAGCGCCAGTCCCATCTTGCCGAGGTTTTCTTCCAGAAACTGCGGATCGAGCTGACTCAACTGCCCGATGCGGTGGATTCCGAAGTCGCGCAGGCCTTTCTGCGTCACTTTGCCCACTCCGGGGACTTTGCTGATGTCGAGCGGCGCCAGCAACTCGGCCTCGCAGCCGGGTTGCACCCACAGAATGCCGTTTGGTTTGGCGAGATCGGAGCTGATCTTGGCGATCAGCCGCGACGTGCCGATGCCGATCGAGCAGGGCAGATCGGTGCGCTCCCGGACGCGGTCGTGAAGTTTCCCGGCAGCAGTCAGCGGCCGCCCCAACAGGCGTTCCGAACCGGTCAGGTCCAGATACGCCTCATCGATCGAGACCATCTCGACTTGCGGTGAGAAATCGCGCAGGATCTCGTAGACGCGCTGCGAATAGTGGCGGTATCGCTCCGGGCGGCCAGGGATGAAGACCGCCTGCGGGCAAAGCTGATAAGCGGTGCGCAGCGGCATCGCCGAGTGGACGCCGAATTTGCGCGCCGCGTACGACGCCGCCGACACCACGCCGCGCTCGTTGGCGTTGCCGCCGACAACGACCGGTTTCCCCTTCAGGCCCGGGTTATCGAGCTCCTCGACCGAGACGAAGAAAGCGTCCATGTCGAGGTGGAATATGGTTCTGGGGCCCATGTTTTGAGGCAGGTATCAGGTGTCGGGTGTCAGGTGTCAGGTATGAAGTCCCCGGTCTCGGGAGCTTTCCTTGAAGCGAGTGAACAATGCCGTTGGCCAGGGTCAGGTCGCATGTTGAATTCGCCTCCGTCTGGCACCCGACACCTGCTCTCACCGGCTCACGAACTCATTGTCTTTGATGTGGAAGCGGAGTGGAAGGTCCTTGCTCACCGAAATCCCGATGCGTTTGGCAACGACGATTTCGTTAGGGACCGTATTTTCGAATTCACGAACCTGCAGCGTCCCTTGCGTGAGGTCGCAGCCATAGTGTTGGCGAGTGATGCCCATGGCGAGGGTGAGCTTGCCTGGTCCCGAGGTCAAATCTCGCAAACGGCGTGCGGCCGGCCGACGCTTTTTCATCTCCTCGATGCCCGCGACAGGCTCGAGCGCGCGAATCAGTACACACCCTGCCGTTCCGTCCTGCTCGCAGACGAAATTCAGGCATTCATACATGCCGTATATGAAATAAACGTAGGCGTGGCCCGGCGGGCCGAACAGCACTTTTGTTCGCGGCGTGAGACCTCGGGCCGCGTGCGCCGCCAGATCTCCGCCGCCGAGGTAGGCCTCGGTCTCGACGATCCTGCCTGCCAGGGTATGGCCGTCGAGTTTGTGTACGAGCACTTTTCCGAGCAGATCGCGAGCGACTTCGGTTGCCGGCCGGGCGAAGAAGGCGCGGGCCAGCGGGCGGCTTCCCATCTGATGCCAGGTTTTGGCGCTCTTCGAGGGAGATTTCGCTTTCGCGCTCACGCTGAGGTTGCGAAGTCGTGGCAGTGACGATGCCATGGAATGAATTCTATCCTGCGGCTGTTTCGGGGTGCGGGCCCCGTGTGGTCAGGCGAACCCTGTACCAACAGAAGAACCTGGTAGCGGGCAAGACACCCCGTGACACAGGACCGGAAGCCTATCCCGGAGCTGAGCCCGGGCGCGCCAGCCATCGAGGGCCGTGCCGGGGCGCCCACGGCAGCACGACCGCGCCGACGCTTGCGCCGAGGAAGAGCCCGGTCAACCAGCGGAATCCGTTCGAGACGGGCGCGAGACCCGTGAATTCGACAAGCCAGGTCGCTGCCACCAACGCCAGCGCGGCAGCGATCGTTTTGGGTGGCAGGGGAAAAGCGGCCAGCGCCGCTAGCAGCAGACCCGCGTAGACGCCGAGACATCGCGCGCAGACTCCTAGCGGATGACCCTGAAGTTGCCAGGTACGCTCAGGCTGCTGGTGGCAAAACGGCTCGAGCACCTCGTGGAGAAACCACCCTTCCGGCCGCGCGGCGGAGGCCGCTATGGGAGCGGCGACGGCCGCTGCGAGTATGGCCGCCGACCAAAACAGCAGCGCGGCGCGCAGAAGGGCGTTGGTTTGCACTGCTGCCGTGGCGTTGTCGCTATGAGGGTCTGGCGGTGCGGTCGGCATGGTTGTCGGCGGCTGGTGGACAGACAGGATTGTCTGTCCCTGGAGTTTGGCTCTTTCGATGCGCCGCTGCAGGCGGATGGGGGAGCGCGAAGCGAGGGGAGTCGCCTTCAGGCGGCTTCCTCCCGACCAAGTCGGGCATAGACCGGTTGTTTACGGCCGGTAGAGTTACGGTGTTCCTGCGGCGGCCCGTGGGACGCCGGGGCGGGTTCCTGTTCCTGCTCCCAGCCCGCTTCAAGCGGGCTTCCCGTTCCTTCGCTTCCGCTCGTCTCGCGTTCCCTTTCGAAAGACCGCTGAAAGCGGCCTAGACACGATTCGGTGGCCGCCCAACCGGCCGTAAACGACCGGGCTAAAACCCGGCTTCGCCGGGCAAGGCCCGTGAACGGGCCTACCAAGGACAGACAGGATTGTCTGTCCCACTTAGACGAACGCTGCAATGCCGGTGACTCGCTGCCCGAGCACGAGTGTATGGATGTTGCGCGTTCCCTCGTAGGTGTTCACCGTTTCGAGATTCGCCATGTGCCGGAAGACCGGGTACTCGTCGGTGATGCCGTTGGCGCCCAGCAGATCTCGCGCCCGGCGTGCGACTTCCAGCGCCATCCAAGCGTTGTTGCGCTTCAGCAGCGAGATCTGCGAGTGGTGCAGTCGACCCCGAGACTTCAGAAGCGCGACGTGGTGGGCGAGCAATTGTGCCTTCGAAATCTCGGTGATCATCCAGGCCAGTTCGCTCTGCACCAGTTGGTGCGAGGCGATCGGCCGGTTGTCGAACTGCTTGCGCAATGTCGTGTATTCGCGAGCGGATTCGAAACAGTCCAGCGCCGCGCCGATCGCTCCCCAGCCGATTCCGAAGCGGGCTTGCGTCAGGCAGCCGAGAGCCGCTTTCAGGCTCGATGCTTCGGGAAGCGCGTTTGTGGCCGGAATGCGGCAGTCCGCGAACGAGAGGCTTGAGGTCACCGACGCCCGCATCGACCATTTGTTGTGCAGGTCTGACGTTTCGAAGCCCGGCGTGCCTTTTTCGACCAGAAAACCCCGGATCTGCTCGCCTTGCCGCGCCCAGATGATGGCGACATCGGCGACGCTGCCGCTGGTGATCCAGGTCTTTTCGCCGTTGAGCACATAGCTGCCGCCGTCGCGGACCGCTTTGGTCAACATTCCGGCGGGGTTCGAGCCGAACCCGGGTTCGGTGAGCCCGAAACAGCCCAGCGCCTTGCCCTGCTGCATGAGTGGCAGCCAGCGCTTTTTCTGCTCGTCGCTGCCATACGCGTAGATGGCGTACATGGAGAGGCTGCTTTGCACCGAGACAAAGCTGCGCAGGCCGCTATCGCCGCGCTCGAGCTCCTGCATGATGAGCCCGTACTCGATGTCGCTCATGCCGGCGCAGCCGTACCCTTCGAGATTGGCGCCAAAAAAACCGAGCTCGGCCATCTCGGCGATGAGGTCGCTGGGGAATGTGGCTTCCCGAAAATGCTTCGTGATGACCGGCAGCACGCGGTCTTCGACGAACTGGCGGGCCGTTTGGCGCACCAGCCGTTCCTCTTCGCTCAGAAGCGAATCGAAATCGATCAGATCCGGGCTAGGCAAGGCGGACATGAACCCTCCTGGCTTGCGAGCGCCCTTTCTTCGGCATCGCGAACGGCTGGCGGCTCTCAAAGGATCATCATATCAACGCCTTACCGTCAGTTCCCGTGCGAAAGTCCGCCCGATGCATTCGGGCGTTAGGATGGTGGCCGGAGGTCGCGGCCCAGAGTCCACCCCGTTTCAAGTCGTGGCCTGGTTGCAATCGCCCGCCGGTGCATGTGAGTGCCAACCTGCGTCAGCGCCGCGGCTGGCGATGGCAATTGCCCCGATTCGCTTGCGATTCTCGCCGGGGATAGTTGGGGCCAGCAGCGGAATCCAACCGATTCACGCGTTCCGAGGGAGCCCGCAAGACTGTTTCGAGGCCAGAATTTGTCGAGGAATCCGAAAAGAGTAGTATGTCTTTGGTTCATGTCGAGCTACTACTCTTGGTGGATTGATGCAGGTTGCGTTTCCAGTTATGATTCAACCATCGGTTGGGAGGAGAAGTTATGAGGAATTGCGTGCTGAGATACTTTCTCAATGCCAAAATCTGGCGAGATGACCATGGCCAGGATTTTGTCGAATATGCGTTGCTAGCGGGCTTCATCACCGTCGCTGTCGCGGCGACTTTTCCGCCCGCGGCCGACGATCTTTCGACAATTTTTTCCCGGCTCACCAGCGTAACAGCCCCCGTGGCCCAGTAGGTTTCGCCGCTTCCCCCGCGGCGCCTACTCGCCGTCCCCGGCGTGCATTATTAGCGCGCGAACCCCCTCGTTGCGCCTGTCCCCCCTTTGCTGATCTTAATTTTGCCTGCGCGTCTGGATTCAAGCCGGATCGACAGACCTTTTCTTCCGTTGACCTGCCGGCCCGGCCACTAGCCCAGGGCACTGCTGTCCGGCTAAAATCTCTCACCAGTCGATAACCGGTGCGGAATCAATC
>JBBDWJ010000137.1:0-34112 GCA_040902925.1 Bryobacterales bacterium
CCAAAATCTCCGTCTCAGTGCGCCCCAGCCGGAAAACCGCGCGCCGGCTGTTCCCGGCCCGAACCGCACGGGACCGAACAACACCGACCCGAACCGCACCGGCCCGAACGGCACAGTCCCCGCCCGTGAACTGCCGACGGGGACTGCCGACGGGACTGCCGACGGGGACAGTCACCCGACCACCGAAGTTCGGGCGGTCACACAAGATAGCGTGCCGGGTGACTGTCCCCTCCGCACCCAAAACAGGTCCGCGAGCGGAACGCAGAACATCATGGAGAGTGCAGCAACCCGGAAATCTCGACAGGCAAGCCCGCTGCAGGTAGCCAGGCGGACCAATCGCCAGCCGGCGCAACAGCCCAACAGCCGGCGGCCGGGTGACGCTCCCCGTCAAGCTCAACCCAAGCCAAACAAGCGGGATAGGAAAACGCCCCAAACCCAAAATGGCGAAGCCAACTCAAGCGCGCCAAACGAACCCAATTCTGGAAACTTAAGCGGATGAACTGCCGACGGGGACAGTCAGCCGGCACGCAATCTTGTGTGACCGCCCGAACTTCGGTGGTCGGGTGACTGTCCCCGTCGGCAGTTCTGTCCCCGTCGGCAATTCGGGTGACTTCGCCGTCGGCGGTTTTCCGTCGGTATTCCGTCGGTGAGATGGTGACGCGCCCCGCGCAGCTCAGCGCGCGCGGGCCGCGACTACGCTGAAACCGGCGACTTGGTCTTGGGCGATTTCGGCTCTCACGACAGCCTCGAAAAACTTCGGCAGGGGGCTGCCGAGGTGTGTTTCGAGTTGCTCGACGCCTTCCTCTGAAGTCAAAAGACCTATGCCCGCCCAGCTTGCTATCGCGGTCAGTCCGTCGCAAACAACGATGCGCAGATCCGGAGTTCGGCCCGGCAGCCAGGCCACCAGAGCATGGTCAGCGCGGCGCTCCTGCGTCGCTTCGTTGAACTCCAGCGTGTACTGAGCCGCTTCGCCCGATTCGGGCCTTAGGTTGAGGATCGATGGCTGTTTTGGGGACTTATATCCATACTCGCCGGCTTGCATCTGAAAATGCTCCAGTTTGCGGTTCAGGATGTTTAGCCCCTGGATGTTGCCCAGCACGAGGTTCCGGTTCTCCCCGTCGCCGGCGGTGAATAATCTTCCCGGCCGCATCTGGAAGGTACGCGCCGAACCCCAAAAAAGGGCGGTCAGCGCCTGGGTCTGATAGACCTGGCCAACGCTGGCATAGGTCCAGTTGAAGATGACCGGCCCCACCGATTCGGGGATATCCACGTTCACGTAGCGGTGCAGCTCCTGAGGAGAGATCACGCCGGTTCCTGTCGGCGCGGTCAGCGGGCCGCTATAGCGCAACAGCAGTTTGTCGTTCGAAAGGAACAGTGGATTCCAGAAAACAACCGTGGTCGGGGCCGCGCCCTCGCGGAGAAACGGCTCCCAGAGCAAGCGGACGTTTGGAGCGGGGGCGGCGGCCGAGATCTGTTCCGCCCGCGAGAACAGCGGGTTTCCGCCGAAAGCCAGAAATCCCAGCCCGAGGCCTGCCAACAGGCCCAGCCCAACCCACGCCGCCACCGGCAGCGCCGGCCATTTCGCCTCCGGTTTTTGCTCCGCCATCGGCGGCGTCGTGCTCTGGTCGGATTGCCTTCGCAGGAACTGGGGGACGTAGGAACCGGGAGGGATTTCGATGATCCAGGGGTCACCCTGGCCGGGACCGCCGTAGTATTTCGCGAGCTTGCGGCGCAGGCGGTGCGCCTGCACCCGGACCACCGTGTCGACCCGATTGTCGAAGTCGTCCCGGCGTCCGAAAACCTCGGTCGCGATGGTGGTCTCTTTGAGGCTTTCCTCCCGGCCTTCGATGGTGGCGGTGACGATGAACCTGAGCAGGGTATGGAGGTTGTGGGAGGCCTTCAGGACATCGGAGTTGAGGACCCGGTCTAGCTGCTCGTCCAACTCCGCCGGAGTAGGCTCTTCCCCTCCGACAGCCTGGACACCGGCTTCTCCAACCAACGACGCCATACAACGAGCATCCTGGCAGCGGTTGTGGCGCTGTCCACGGCCAGTATATGCGCCTTCCGGGGTCGATGCAACGTGTTAAACCCTTTTTTTTAACACAACTTGAAGCATTCTTTAACTTGTGCTCCACGATGACCGCTGTTAGGCTTACCGTGGATACGCCGGCCTGTTCTGAAACGGGCCGTGAGGGTGAGTTACTGCGCCAGAGTGCGCGAGAGTACGGTTCCGGATCCATTGGGATCGGCCTTTGCCCACGTTTGGCGAAATGCCTCACCCGGAGACACGCGGGTACCAAGAGGTAACTATGGCGGAATCAGTGGTTCAGGGGATGTGTCGCTCCGTTTGGGTTCGCCCGGTTCTGCTGGCGGCGCTGCTTTCTCTCCCCCTGAACGCCCAGTTCTTCACTCGTGCCCCGATGTGGCAGCACGAGATCCTGCCGGTCCTCCAAAAAAATTGCGTGAACTGCCATGGCGGCGAGCACACCATGGCGGAGCTGGACCTCACCAAGTTTGACAGCGTCCTCAAGGGCGGCGTGAGCGGGCCGCCAATCACCCCGGGCCATCCCGAGATGAGCCTGATGTGGACGATGATCGAAAGCGGCAAGATGCCGGTGGGCGGCGAGTTGAGCGCAGCCGAAAAACAGCTCCTCAAGGCCTGGATCGAGAACGGCACGTTCCCCTCCAAGGAAAAACTGGACGACGACCGCAAAGCGCTCAAGATCACCCCGGAAGCCCGCCAGTTCTGGTCCTTCCAAAAGCCGGTCAAGACGCCCCTGCCGCAGGTCGACAACAACGATCAGGTGATTACGCCGATCGACGCCTTCGTGCTGGCGAAGCTGGAGCAGAAGGGCTGGAATCTGCAGCCCGAGGCCGACCGCCGCACGCTGATCCGGCGGGCCTATTTCGACCTGATCGGATTGCCGCCGACGCCCGAAGAAGTGACGGCCTTCGTCGAGGACAAATCGCCGGACGCCTACAAGAAAGTAATCGACCACTTGCTTGCCTCCCCACATTACGGTGAGCGCTGGGGCCGCCATTGGCTGGATGTTGGCGGATATTCGGATTCGGTGGGGGATGCCGGCGACGCGTTTCGGCCGGTCTCCTTCAAGTACCGCAACTACGTCATCGAGGCGTTCAACAAGAACAAGCCTTTCGATCAGTTTGTCATTGAGCAGTTAGCCGGAGACCAACTCGTCAACTGGGAGCCGCGAACCAGGCCGGCGCCCGGCCAGCTCGAAGCGCTGACCGCCACCGGGTTCACCCGCCTGACCGCCGACATCACCGACAACCAGTCGATTTACCAGGTGGACAAATGGTTTGACGCCCTCCAGAAGTCCACCGAGACCTCGACGAAGGCGTTTCTGGGACTGACGATCGGCTGCGCGCGCTGCCACGACCACAAATTCGATCCGATTCTGCAGGAGGACTATTACAAGCTGACGGCGTCGTTCCACGCGGCCTACGACACGTCGAATTGGCTGGCGACGAACCTTAGAAATGAACCGTGGCCGAGCCGCTACATCCTGGACATGCCCCAGGACCAACGAGAGACGTGGATCAAGCAGGTGTCGGACAAAAAGCAGCGCGGCGTTGCCGGCGACCGCCGCTACTTCGACAGGACGCTGCGCATGGTGCGCAAGCAGATCGAAGACGGCCGCATGCTGAGCTCTATCACCGACTATTATGCGGACGAGCTGCCCGCCAGTAGCAAATTCACCCATGAGCAGGTGCAGAAGATGTTCGCCGAGAACGACGGGCTCAGCGACGAACAGTTGTTCGAGATATTCCCCAAGCTCGGCAAGGAAGCCGCGGAGATCCAGAGGGCCAAGGACGCCGAGGTTGAACCGAATTACGTTTGGGCGCTGTGGGATATGTCGAAGGAGGCGTCCCCCACCTACCTATTGCTGCGAGGCAACTATCTGACCCCTGGGCCGGTCGTGGAGCCTGGCATTCTCACGGTTCTTGACGACCCGAACACGCCATTCCAGTTTCCCGATCCTGCCGAGCACCCCGACTGGCACCATACCGGCAGGCGGCTGACCCTTGCGAAATGGCTCACCGAACCGGACCATCCGCTGACGGGCCGGGTGTTCGTCAATCGCCTGTGGCAGTGGCATTTTGGGGACGGGATCGTGCGGTCGGTGGACGATTTTGGCGCCATGGGATCGCGTCCGACGCATCCCGAGCTGCTCGACTGGCTGGCGGTCGATTTCGTCGAAGGCGGCTGGGACATCAAGCGGATGCACCGGCTGATCATGCTCTCGGCGGTGTACCGCCAGGGTTCGTCGGAGGATCCGGAAAAGATCGCGCAGGACCCGGAAGACAAACTGCTGTGGCGCAAGGCCCCGTTGCGGCTGGAGGCGGAAACGCTTCGTGATTCGATGCTCGCGGTCAGCGGCTTGCTGAATAAGACGATGTTCGGCGAGTTCGATCCGATCCAGGAAGCGCGCGATGGCCAGTGGCTTCCCGATGAAGAAGGCCCGCAGAACCGCCGCAGCGTATATCTGGCGCAGTCGCGGACCCGGCCGATCGGATTCCTGGATGCGTTCGATATGCCGTCGATGACCCAGGACAGCGTGGCCAAGCGCTTCCGTTCGACCAGGCCCACACAGGCGCTTGTGCTGTTGAACAATCCGCTGGTCCGGCAAGTCAGCACGGCGCTGGCGGATCGCGCACTGGAAGAGAAGGGCGGCGAAGTCAACGCGGCCCTGGAGCGGGCGTTTGAATTGGCCTACTCACGCAAGCCGAGCGCGCAGGAGCTCGAGGCGGCCCGCAACTTGCTGTCTTCGGCCGGCGATCAGAAGGCCGGGCTGCGGCTTTTTGTTCAGGCCATGCTGGGCGCGAACGATTTCCTCTACAGCTATTGAGGCGAGCAGGCGCTATTAAAGCGAGCAGGAGCTATTCAGGAAACGAGCAGGAATCAGAACAGGCATCGGGAGCCACGGGAGAATTGTGATGAAGAGATTTTTGACGCGCCGGGAAGCCCTGAGACAAACGGCCGGCGGCTTTGGCGCCCTGGCGGCGGGCTGGATGATGCAGCGCGACGGCGCGTTCGCGTCGGAAAGCGCTCCGGGGATGATCTACGATCTGACGCCGAAAGCGCCGCATATCGCTCCCAAAGCCAAGAACGTCATCTTCATTTACATCAGCGGCGGGGCCAGCACGATCGACATGTTCGATCCGAAGCCCACGCTCGAAAAATATAACGGCCAGCCGGCGCCGTTTGAAATCAAGGGCCGCAGGATCAACGGCTCGCAGGAAGTGATGGCCAGCCCGTGGTCGTTCAAAAAATATGGCCAGAGCGGACGCCCGGTCTCGGAGCTGCTGCCGCACTTCCCGAAGGTTGTGGATGACGTCGCCTTCGTGAAGTCGATGACCACCGACCGCATCGACCATTCGACGGCGCAGTTCACGTTTGTCACCGGGCGCGGCTTCACCGGGTTTCCTGCACTCGGCTCGTGGGTGGCTTACGGGCTTGGCACCGAGAACCAGAACCTGCCGGCGTTCATCGCGATGGAGACCGGATCGGCAACGATCGGGTCGCGCACGTATTCATCAGCGTGGCTGCCGCCGGTCTTCGGCGGAACCAAGATGGAGACCGACCCCGGCGCGCCGATGTTCGATATCCGGCGGCCTGAGGACGTCAGTCTCGACGACCAGGGCAGGGTATTGGACGCGGTCGCCGCGTTGAACCGCGCGCAGATGCAGGCGAAGAACGTGCGGTTCGACCACGAGTTCGAGGCGCGCATCAAAAACTATGAACTGGCCGCGCGGATGCAGCTCGAAGCGATGAAGGTCGCCGACATTTCCAAAGAGACCGAAGCGACCAAAAACCTTTACGGAATGGATGACCCGATCTCAAAGGACTTCGGCAACCGCTGCCTGCTGGCCCGCAGGCTGGTCGAGAGCGGCGTGCGGTTCGTGCAGATCATCAGCGGCACTGGCGGCGGAAGCGGCTGGGATACGCACAGCAATATCCAAGGCGCGCTGCCGGGCCTTTGCCATTCCATCGATAAGCCGATGGCCGGACTGCTTACGGATTTGAAGTCCCGCGGCATGCTGGAAGACACGCTCGTGGTGTGGTCGTCGGAATTCGGACGGCTGCCGACGATCGAAGCCCGCAGCGGCGACCCCGGGCGCGATCACAACCCGTACGGATTCAATATGTGGATGGCCGGCGCCGGCGTCGCCCCGGGCGTTGACTACGGCATGACGGATGATCTGGGTTACGCGGCTGTTCCTGAATACGCCGTGACCCACAGCCATATTCATGCCACCGTCCTGCACCTGGTGGGACTGGATTACAAGAAGCTGACCTACAAGTATGAGGGCCGCGACGAATCGCTGGTAGGCGTCAACCCGGCCCGCATCGTGACCGAGATCCTCGCATAGCGCGCCTGATTGCCTGTTTCTGACGCGCTCACTCAGGGCGAGGCGGCAAGCCATATCCGCCTCGCCCACTTTCTAAACCTATTCGGAAGCAGCGGATCTGTTTCAGCTCCAGCCGCCGCCAAGCGCGCGGTAGAGCTGCACGATGGAATCCAACTCGCGCTGCCGAAGGCGCGCCAGCGTAAGATCCCCCACGAACAGATTGCGGTCCGCGTCCAGAACCTGCAGATAGCTGTCGAGGCCGCCGCGATAGCGCAGAGTCGAAAGCCGCTGTGTTTCGCGGAGGGCGTTGACAAGCAGCTCCTGCTGCTCGCGCTGCTCGACGGTCTTGCGGTAGCCGATCAGCGAGTCCGAAACCTCGCCAAAGGCGTTCTGGATGGCCTTCTCGTATCGCAGGAGCATTTCGCGCTGCTGCGCTTCCGTGAAACGGACGTTCGAGCGGATGCGGCCGGCGTTGAAGATCGGCAGCGTGATTCCGGGCGCAAAATTCCAGAAGCGGGCCGGCCCGGTGAACAGGTCGGAAAGAGAGCGGCTCTGTCCGCCGAGGAAGCCGGTGAGGCTGATCTGCGGAAAATACTGCGCGCGCGCCGCTCCGATCCTGGCGTTGGCGGCGATCAAGATTGCTTCGGCTTCCCGGATGTCGGGGCGGCGTTCGAGTAGCGACGACGGCAGCCCGGGCGGCACTTGCGGAGGCTCGAAGTCTTCGAGCGCCCGGCCGCGTGGGATATCGCCGGGGTTGTTGCCCAGCAGCAGACTGAGCGCGTTCTCGGTCTGCGCGAGGGCGCGTTCAATGCTGGCGATCTCGGCGGTGGCGGTGTAGAGGAACTGCTCCGCCTGGCTTACGTCGAGGCCGGTGGCGACTCCCTGAGTACGGCGTAACTGCGTGAGCCGCAGGCCGTCTTCGGCGACGGTGCGAGTCTTGCGCGCGATCTCCAATTCGAGATCGAGCTCGCGCAGCAGGAAGTAAGTTCCCGTCACGTCACTGATCAGCGTGGTCGTCACGCCGTGGCGGGCTTCTTCGGTGGCCAGGTACTCGGCGCGGGCTGATTCCTTCAGGCGGCGCAGCCGTCCCCACACGTCGAGCTCCCAGCCCAACGTGAAGCCGGCCTGGGTATAGCTGACGTCGAGGTTCGTACCCTTGGGGATAAACGGGATGGCGCCGGCGGATGAACCGCGATTGGCGACAAACTGTGCGTCGGCGCTGAGGGTCGGGAACAGATCCGAGCGCGAGATGCCGAGTTGCGCGCGCGCCTGGAGAACACGCTCGGTGGCGATGCGCAGGTCGAAGTTCTGCTCGAGCGCCGTGGTGACAAGTTCCTTCAGCACCTGGTCTTCGAACAGATCGAACCACTTTTCGTCGGCCAAAGAACGGCCGCCGGTTTCACCCGGCGCCGGCGAAGCCCCGGGGCCGCGAAATTCCGTCGGAACCTCCACGACCGGCCGCTTGTAGTTGGGTCCCACCGCGCAGGACGCCGAAAGCAACGAAAGCGTCAGCACAATGCCCACGGGAAAAAGGATCGGTTTCATTGGCTGCCTCCAGTGGCCGCCGGCGAAGGTTCCTGTCCGAGCGCGGGACGCCGCCGTTCGCTGTACGTCTGGATCACGACATACAACACCGGAACAATCAGCACCCCGAGCACCGTGGCGGCCAGCATGCCTCCGAACACCGTGGTGCCCAGAGCGCGCCGGGATGCGGCGCCCGCTCCCGCGGCGATGACCAGCGGAAGAACTCCGAGGATGAATGCGAACGAAGTCATCAGAATCGGCCGCAGCCGTAGATGGGCGGCTTCGACGGCCGCGTCGAAGATCGAGCTGCCTTCCTCGCGGCGCAGTTTGGCGAACTCGACGATCAGGATGGCGTTTTTCGCCGCCAGTCCGATGAGCGTGACGATGCCGATCTGGGCGTAGATGTCGTAGGGATAGGAGCGCAGAAATATCGCCAGCAGCGCGCCGAACAGACCGAGCGGCACCGCCAGCACCACGGCAAACGGAATGGACCAGCTCTCGTACAGCGCCGCGAGAAACAGGAGTACCAAGAGCGCCGCGAAGCCGAAGATGAAGCCCTCCATGCCGGCGGCGAGTTTCTCCTGATAGACGGTTCCGGTCCACTCGTAGCTGTAGCCGGGAGGGAGGTTCTGCGTGGCGATCTCCTCCATCGCGGCGGAAGCCTGGCCCGAGCTGAATCCGGGAGCCGCCTGGCCGATGATTTTCGCCGTGCGAAAACGGTTGTAGCGATAGATCACTTCGGGCCCGGACATCGGATTCACGGTAGCGAGAGTGCTGAGCGGAACCATGTCGCCCCGCGCGGTGCGCACGTAGAAGCGGTTGATGTCGTTGGGGCCATCGCGGAACTCCGGGTCCGCCTGCATCAATACCCTCCAGGTACGTCCAAAACGATTGAAGTCGTTGACATAGAGACCGCCCAGGAAGGTTTGCAGCGCGTTGTAGACGTCGGGTATCGGGATGCCGAGCGTCTGAACCTTTTCGATATCAACATCAACTTTGTATTGCGGCACGGTCGTCCGAAAGGAGGTCGCGGTGAAGGCCAGCTCGGGCCGGCTCGCTGCCGCATTCAACACCGAGCCGGCTGCATCGGCTAGCTGCCCGACGTCGCCTCCGGCGCGGTCTTCCACCATGAACTCGAAACCGCCGCTGGTGCCGAGGCCGAGGATCGGAGGCAGCCCGAATCCAAAGGCGAAGGCGCCCTCGACCTGATTCAACTGCTGCTGAAGATTCGCCATGATGGACCCGAATTGCAGATCCGACGACTTTCGATCCTCCCACGGTATTAGCGTGCCGATGACGGTCGAGACGTTGGAGTTGCTGGTTTGCGTGATGAAATCGAAACCGCCGAATGTGGTGACGTCGGCAACTCCAGGCGTGGCGGCAATGATCTTTTCGACCTGTTCGCTGACGCGCACGTTGCGTTCGAGCGAGGCGCCGTCGGGAAGGCGCACGGCGGCGAAGAGAACGCCCTGATCTTCTTCGGGCAGGAAGCCGGTGGGCAGGATGCGGAACAGTCCGCCGGCCCCAAGAAAGATGACGGCCAGCCCAACCAGCGCCAGCGTTGACCTGCGGATCAGAAACTTCACGTGCGAGAGGTAGCGGTTGGTGGTCGCGTCAAAGGCGCGGTTGAACACGCCGAAGAAGCGCGCCAGACGGCCGCGCCGGTGTGCCGTTGCCGCCGGCCGCAGAAGCAGCGCGCTGAGCGCCGGGCTCAACGAAAGCGCGCTGAAGGCCGAGATCAACACCGAGACGGCGATGGTCAGCGCGAACTGCCGTTATATCTGCCCCGATATGCCGCCCATAAAAGCGACCGGGATGAACACAGCGGCCAGAATGAAGGCAATCGCCACCACGGGGCCGGATACCTCGGCCATCGCCCGCACGGTCGCGTCGCGCGGCTTCATTCCCTCGTCGATATTGTGCTGCACGGCTTCGACCACAACGATGGCGTCGTCGACGACGATGCCGATCGCCAGCACCAGGCCGAACAGGCTCGTCATGTTGATCGAGAAGCCAAGAAACGGGAATACGGCGAAGGTTCCCAGAATCGAAACCGGCACGGTAAGCAGCGGGATCATGGTCGCCCGCCAGTTTTGCAGGAACAGGAAGACGACAAAGATAACCAGGATGAGGGCCTCGATCAGCGTCGTGATCACTTCGCGGATGGAGGCCACGACGAACATCGTGGAGTCATAGGAGATGTTGTAGTCGATGCCGGCCGGGAAATTCGCTTTGGCCTCTTCGAAAAACTCCCGTACGCGTTCGGCCGTTTCGACTGCGTTGGCGCCGGGGGTAAGGAACACGATCACGACGGCCGCGGGCTTCCCATTGAAAGTGCCGAAATTTCTGTAGTCCTGCGCGCCGAGCTCGACGCGTGCGAGGTCCTTCACGCGCAGCAGCGATCCATCCGGCTGCGCCCGCACCACGATGTCGCCGAACTGCTCCGGCTCCAGCAGGCGGCCCGTGGCATTGACCGGGTACTGGAAGTCGGTGCCCGATGGCGCCGGCGGCTGGCCGAGCGATCCAGCGGCGTTCTGCCGGTTCTGCGCTTGAATGGCAACGTTGATGTCGGTGGCGGTCAAGCCGAGCGTCGCCATCTTGTCGGGATTGATCCAGATGCGCATTCCGTAGTCCTGGCGCGCGACCAGCCGCGCCTCGCCGACGCCGGGGATGCTGCCGATCTGGTCCACCAGGTTGATGGTGGCGAAGTTATTCAGAAAAATAGCGTCGTAGCGGTCGTCGGTGGCGAACAACGGGGCCGCCATCAGGAATTGCGATGAAACCTTCTTCACCACCACGCCTTCGCGCTGCACTTCGGCGGGAAGCAGCGGCAGGGCGACGTTGACCTTGTTCTGCGTCTTCACCGTGGCGAGATCAATCTCGGTGCCGAGCTCGAAGGTGACATCGATGGCCAGAAAGCCGTCGTTGGAGCTGCGTGAAAAAAAGTACAGCATGCCATCGAGCCCGACAAGCTGTTGCTCGATAGGCTGGGCGACGGTCTTTTCGAGGTCCTGGGAGTTTCCGCCGCGGTAGACGGCGGTGATCTGCACTACCGGCGGCACAACTTCCGGATAAGTGGCCACCGGAAGGTTGGGAATCGCAACGATGCCCAGAATCACAGTCACGATGGCGATGACCATCGCGAAGACGGGCCGGTCAATGAAAAATTTTGCCATCGTCTCAGGCTCCGCCGGTTGAGCCGGCCTCGCTGGCGGGCGGTTGGTAAGGTTTGGGGTCTACGACCGTGCCCGGCCGCGCCTTCTGCAAGCCCTCGACGATCACCCGATCGCCGGGCTTGAGGCCTTGCTCGATGACCCAACGGTCGCCGACGCGGTTGCCGGTGACGACGTTATGGTTGACGACTTTGTTGCCGGCGTCCACGGCGAACACCGATTGCAGGCCTTGCAGCTCCGTCACGGCCCTTTGAGGGATGAGAACGGCGTCCTTCTTTTCGGCGCTTCTCACCCGCACCCGGCCGAATTGCCCAGGCAGCATCGTTTGCCGCGGATTCGGAAAAGTGGCTTGCACTTCGAGCGTGCCGGTTCTGGGGTCCACCTGATTCACCGTGTTCTCGAAATGGCCTTCATGAGGATGCGTGCTGCCATCGGCAAGCACCAGTTGCAGCGGCGTAGTCCGCGCGCTTTCACCGGTCGCCAGACGCTGGTAGGCGAGAGCTTCCGCCTCGCTGACCTGGAAGCGCACCCAGATCGGATCGAGCGGCACGATCGTCGTCAGCGGTTGGGGCGCGCCGCGCGTGACCAGACCGCCGACCTGGATCACACTGTCACCGATGCGGCCGCTGATTGGCGCCCGGATACTGGCGTATTCCAGGTTGAGCTCGGCGGTGCGCAGCAAGGCGCGATTGGCTTCCACCTGAGCTTGCACGCTCTCGATCTGCGTCGAAGTGGAAATACGGGCCTGCTCCACGCTGGCCTTCCTGGCGTTCACGTTGGCCATGTTGGCCTGTAGGGCGGCCTCCGCGTCATCCAGCAATTGCTTCGGCGCGGCGTCTTCTTTCACGAGCGGTTTGAGCCGCTCGACGTCTTGGTTTGCTTTGAGTAAATTCGCTTCGGCCTGCGCCAGATCGGCTTCGGCTTGGATGAGCGCCACCTGGCGCTTGGCGAATTCGAAATTAGCTTCGCTTTCGGCGACATCCGCCCGCGCCTTTGCCACTTCCGCTTGATAGGGGCGAAGGTCCAACTCGTAGAGCGGCTGTCCGGCCTTGACGTTTGCGCCGACTTGAAACAGGCGCTTTTCTATAAAGCCGTCAACGCGTCCGCGGACTTCGACCATGTCGCGCGCGAACGTCTGCGCGGCGTACTCGCTGTATATCGGCACGTCTTCGGCCGTCACCTCGACGATAGAGACTGTAGGCGGGGGCACCGCAGGCGCGGCGCTTGTTGCATCGCTGCAACCGATCGCAAGCCAACTCGCGGCGATGGCCACAACCGCGAGGGTGAGATGCCGGCTTCGATAAAGTTCCATGGGGATCTGCCTCTTCTCTGTTTGGCGCGAATGTGCCAGGCCAACTACCGGCTGTCGCTCCGCGCGCGGCTCTGTCTGATGCCGCTCGGGGTCTGATGCCGCTCGGGCCGCCGGGAGAGGCCCGCCGGAGATTGGCCTAGAAGTATCGGATGCTCAAACCGCTGTCCACGATTCCTGGGGCGTTGCATGGCGGACTCCCCTTGGCCGGCGGAAGCGCTGTAATTGTCTGTGGTTGCATCCATTTCGACCATAAATTGAGCCCGAAGCGAAAATTGTTGATTTGTACTCTTAAATACACAGTGGCCCGGGCCCGGAGCAGCCTTTTCGCAAAGGCAAATCCGGCCCTCACCAACGGCGTTCCACACCGATCACGGCGGGCAGCGAATTGCCGTCCCGCCGCAGTGTCACGTCGACGGCCTGGCTGGGCCGCGCAGTGCTCGTGATGCGCGCCGCTCCTTCGGCGGCGAATTTTTGCGCGGCGGCCAAGCCGATGCCGCTCGTCGCTCCGGTTACGACCGCGATCTTTCCTGTTAGCTTTCCCACGGTATTCGCTCCTGTAGATCACTGCATGTTTGAGAACTGGTTGAGCGTCTAGCGCTTTTGGAACCACGCCTAGGCGGCAAAGCCTCCATCGATGGTGAGGCTGGCGCCGGTGACGTAGCCGGCCTCGGGACCGGCCAGATAGGCGACCATGGCGGCGATCTCGTCGCCTTGGCCGTAGCGTCCCACCGCGAGCAGCCCCTTGAGAAATTCGGCGGACGGTCCGTCGGCCGGGTTCATATCCGTATCGACAGGGCCGGGCTGAACGTTGTTGACGGTGATCCCGCGGGGACCCAGATCGCGCGCCAGCCCACGAACCAAACCGGCGACAGCCGCCTTGGTCATCGCGTAGACGCTGCCGCCCGTGAAGGGCATGCGATCGGCGTTGACGCTGCCGATCGTGATGATGCGCCCGCCCTGCTCCATGTGACGCGACGCCTCCTGCGCGGCGACAAACACGCCACGGACATTTACAGCCACCATGCGGTCGAAATCCTCAAGCGAATACTCTTCCACGGGCGCGATCTTCGCGATGCCTGCGTTGCTGACGAGCACGTCGAGGCGGCCCAGGATTTGCACAGTCTCGCGGACGGCGCTCCTCACCGCTTCGGCATCGGCGCTGTCGGCCTGAATGGCAAGGCCCTTTCCTCCTGCTGCTTCGATCGCGCTAACCACTTCCTGCGCTTTCTGTTGCGAGCCGGCGTAGGTGATGGCGACCGCGGCGCCTTCCCGCGCCAACCGTTTTGCAATTGCCGCGCCGATGCCGCGCGACGCGCCGGTCACCAGGGCGACTTTACCTGTCAATGATGTGGCCACTTGTCGTTAGCTCCCAAGTCTTATGAAACATTCGTTGTGGCGGGACGAAACATTGTATTGCCCGCCGCCTACCGCACCAAAAGATACGCCAGCCCGATCGCGACCAGATCTTCGGGTATGGCGATGAACAGATCCTTCACGCCGAGACCCCTTACCAGCCGCGTTCGCGCTTGATAGCCCGCGAACGCGCCCACCAGGCCGCCGATCGCTCCGAGCACCGCTCCCACCGCCAGCGACTGGCCGGCCGATACGCACAGGCACGCGCCGGACAGGCCGCCCATGAGGATGCGCGCGGTAAGCGGAACGGCCGAGGTGCGGCTCGGCGTGGTGGGAAGAACGTCTCCGACCAGTTCAACGATCGCCAGCAGCGTGAAGATCGTTGCCGTGACCGGTGATGCCATGAAAGCCAAAGACGAGCCGGCGAGGTTCAGCCATCCGAGATAAGCGGCCCAACTGACGACGGCCGGCGCCGTGAGAGCCCGCAACCCTGCGACGAAGCCAATGGCGCCCGCAAGAGCGAAGGCGAAGTTTGCAATCATGATTGGCGAGCTCCTTCCAGCACCCGAGTCTCTGATTCGTGCGCATTTTCTCTGCTAGCCAGCAGCGCCGTCCGGTCTTGCGCGTAGTCTTCGTCCAGCATCGTGTCTCCTTTTGATAGAGTCCGCCGCCGCGTTTTCGGTGGCATGAGAATCGAATCGCAGCCCAATCTCACGGTGGGAAAGCCGCGCTCTAAAGCGGCTATGGAGGGTACGGAGCCGGCTGCCCAGGCCCCGCTGCCTCCGGACCGCGAAACCTAAGCCGATTGAGATTGCTGCTTGTGTTGCCCGAAAAACGCCAGCAGATCCGCGTTGACATCGTCTTTCTGGGTCGAGCAGATGCCGTGCGGCCCGCCCTTGTACACCTTGAGCTGCGCGTTCTTTACCAACTTGGAGGAAAGCATGGCGGCGGCCCCGATCGGCACAATCTGGTCGTCGTCGCCGTGAAGGATCAGCGCCGGCACGTCGAACTTCTTGAGATCTTCGGTAAAGTCGGTCTCGGAAAACGCCTTGATGCAGTCAAACGCGCCCTTGTGGCCCGCCATCATCCCCTGCAGCCAGAACGAGTCGATCAAGCCCTTATAGACCTTGGCGCCCGGCCGGTTGAATCCATAAAACGGGCCGCTGGCAAGGTCCCTGTAAAGCTGCGAGCGATCGGCCAGAGACGAGGCCCGGATGCAGTCGAACACGTCGATCGGCAAGCCGCCCGGGTTGGCCGGTGTTTTCAGCATCAGCGGCGGAACCGCGGAGATCAGAACCGCCATCGCGACCCGCTCGGCGCCGTGGCGGCCGATATAGCGGGCGACTTCGCCGCCGCCAGTCGAGTGGCCGACGTGAATGGCGTCCTTCAGGTCGAGCGCGGCAACAAGCTCCGCCAAATCGTCGGCGTAGGTGTCCATCTCGTTGCCGTCCCACGGCTGGCTTGAGCGGCCGTGGCCGCGGCGGTCATGGGCGACGCAGCGGTATCCGCGGGCGGAGAGGAACAGCATCTGGTCTTCCCAGGCGTCCGCCGTGAGCGGCCAGCCGTGGCTGAACACGACGGGTTGTCCCGTCCCCCAGTCCTTGTAATAGATTTGCGTACCGTCTTTTGTGGTGATCGTGCTCATTGTGGTTCTCCTTTTTGCACTGAGCGCCCTGCGCGCCATGGAGCTGTGCGCTGATTGACGCTGTGCCCTGATTGACGCTGTGCCCTGTTAACGCTGTATAAGCGAGTTTCCGCGATTGGCGTACGAAGGGCATCCCGAGATCGGATGCTTTTACGGTAACCCCGTAGGCAGATGCGTAGCTACCACGATCGTGTTACCGCGCGCCGTGATCGAAGGGGAGGGGGCGGCCTGGAATCTCGAATGAGAACCGAAGAAAAGCCGCGGCGGATCGTCAAGGCTTGGCGGGGCGCGAGGGGTAGGGAATTACGATCTCACGGCGTCCGAAAAGGCGGCAGTCAACCGAAAACGCTCCCGGGCCGAGAAACGCGATGGCGGCGGACATGACAATCACAAACCCGCCCGCCAATAAAGTATCGATGATGTTCATCATCGGAGCCGGGAACCAAGAGAACACAATCCCCGCGCTGCCCAGCCCGATCAGCGCGCTGGCAACGGGCGTCAGAAACCCAACAACGAGCAATGCGCCGCCCCCGGCCGCCAGCAGCCCGCCGATCCACGCTGCGAGGGTCGTATGGCTGGGGTCGATCAGGTAGAGCTTCGCCTGCACGAGGGCCGCCGTGCCGAGCGCCAACCGTAACAGCAGCAACCCGACGCCAGGTCCGCCGCGCGGAAACGTAGAAAACAGCCTCTGCAGTTTGTGTCTCCTTCGCGTTAACCCCGTGTCCGTGAAGACGCAACTGTAGAGTATCGGCTGCGGAGCGAAACCGAATCCCCAAACCTTGGAATCTTCCGGTAACACTATCGTGGTAGGCCGTCGATTGGGTGGGAGTGCGCTGACTAGAGCTGGATAATGCCGCGGCGCACCGCAATCGCTACGGCCTGCGTGCGGTCACTCGCGCCCAGCTTCTCCATGACGTGCTTGACGTGCACCTTCACCGTTTCCTCGGAGATGAAAAGCCGCTCCGCGATATCGCGGTTCCGGTTCCCGCCCGCCAGGTGCCGCAGAACTTCGATTTCGCGCCCTGTCAGGGTTTCGTCAGCCATGTGCTCGGCGAGCTGCGCCGCCAACTCGGCGGGGAGGCGTTTCTTTCCCGCGTGGACCTGGCGGATTGCGTCGACCAGATCCTTGGGAGGCATGCTCTTGAGCATGTAGCCGCGAGCTCCCGCCTCCAGTGCGCGCCGCACGTCCACATCGCCTTCGAACGTTGTCAGCATGATGGCGCGCGCTTCGGGAAATTCTGTCCGGATAGCGATCAGCGAGTCGATGCCGCTCATATCCGGGAGCCTTAGGTCCAGGAGCGTAACATCAGGCTGCTGCTCGCGAAACATCTGAATGGCTTCGCCGCCGCTGGCTGCTTGAGCCACGATGACCATATCGGGTTGGCTGTTGATCACCGCGGCGATCCCTTCGCGCAGCAGAGGGTGGTCGTCGACGCTAAGAACTCGAATGCGGGTTGGATCGCTCATCTACTTTCTCGGACTTTCGTTTCGGCGGCCTTTGCCTTGGCGCTTCGCGAATACAATCGGGCAAGCGTGAGCCGCACTCCGATTCCTCTCCGCCCTCGCGCGCATCCCGGGGAGGACCCAAGGCCTTCGCGTCCCGACTCGATCCCTTTGGGGTCAATCCCGCGGCCATTGTCGTGAACGAGAAAGGGGAAACGTCTGGGCGCATACTCGATTTCGTGTTTCCGCACCGGGGCCGCAATCACCCGAGTCCCAGCGGCCTGAGAGTCTTGGCATATGCACCGTTTCCGCGCCGCGTCGAAAACCGAATTCTTGTAAGCGATGGCAAGCCGGCGCGGACGCAGACCGCTACTCTTCGGGGAGCAACACAGTCGCTTGCGCCAGGAAATTCGCCCGGACAGGGGGCTGAAGGCTCTACCGTCAATGGTACTCCAGCGCCGGGGTTCACAGGGGTCAAGCGCCTCGCCGGGTCATCGAACGATCCGACGCCAATGAGAGAGCGGTGCGAGGGCTTGCTGGCCTGGCGGTTCTGGCGCACGAACTGCACCACGTGCCCGGTGCGGCCTTCTGCGTTGCGTCGCGACCAGGTAATATTGTTAAGGTTAACAGCCTGTTTCGATCTGTGGTAATCTGCTGCGGGCGGTTCGCGAATTTCGCTGCTCGCCGCCCACTTCGCGTCAGGCGCCGTGCCGTCCGCCGCCGCGTGTGCTGGTTCCAGCCCGCTTTTCGGAGGTGTGTTTTGCCGTCAAGAAAAACCTTGACCCGCCGCGGCGTCTTGAAGGGCGCGGGCTTGGCCGCCGTGACCTTCCCCACGTTCATTCCGGCATCGGCTCTGGGGCTGGGAGCCGCGCCGCCGCCGAGCGACCGCATCGTTATGGGAACGATCGGCGTGGGTGGCCGGGGCACCAGCGTGCTGCGTGATTTCCTCAAGCAGCCTGACGCGCAAATGATCGCGATGTGCGACGTCAACAACGACAATTTGTCGCGCGCCATACACCTCGCCAATGAGCGCAACGGCAACAAAGATTGCAAGGGCTATACGGACTTTCAGGAAGTGCTCGCGCGGCCCGACATCGATGCTGTGCTGGTCGCTCCGCCGCACCATTGGCATGTATCGATGGGAGTCGCCGCGGCGAAGGCCAGCAAAGACATGTACATGGAAAAGCCGATGGCGCTGGCGATGTCATGGGCGTGGGACTTGGCCGCGGCGGTCGACCGCTACGGCGTCTTGTTCCAGTTCGGAACGCAGCAGCGTTCGGACTTCCGGTTTCGCTACGCCGCTGAGTTAGCCCTCTCCGGAAAGCTCGGCAAGCTCGAAAAAGCCCTGGTGTTGATGCCGGGAACGATCCGGCCAAATCCGCTCGATCCTCCGCCCGAACCCGTTCCGGGATTTCTCGATCTGAATGCCTGGCAGGGGCCGGCGCTGGCCGCGCCTTACCGGGGCAGGCCCAACACGGGAACGCGTTCGGACCGCAGTTTTGGATCCATGAGCGAGTGGGGTCCCCACATGCTCGACATGGTGGGCTGGTCGGGCATTCACAAGCCGGAATCAGGTCTGCGGTTGGCGGGTGTCGCAACGTGGTCGAACGAGGGCGGGCCGGAGGATTGCCCGCAGATCTACTCCATCGACCTTCATTACGGCACCGGCGTGGATGTCGAGATAAGGAGCGGCGGCGTGATGCCGGGTTTTTGGAGAACCAAGTACTTCGCCGACCCGCAAATCGACAGGCGATTCGAGCACGCCAACATCCTACTGGGAAGCGAAGGCTGGGTGTACGTGGACCGGCAGAGCATCAACGCCTCGCCGGGCAGTCTGCTCGACGGCCTGGGGCCGGCTCCGCAAGAAGCTTCGACTTTTCATCACGTGCGGAACTTTTTGGATTGCGTGAAATCGCGGCAGACTCCCGCGGCGGGGATGCAGGCGGCCCTGGAAGGCGAGCTACTGACCCATCTCGCATACATTGCCGTCGAAACGGGCGAGCAGTTGCATTGGGACGCGAAGAACCGCCGTTTCGACGGCAGCGATGCCGCCAATCGGATGCTGCACCGGGCGATGCGCAGCCCGTGGCGGAGCTGACGCGCCTTTGCGCGCCGCGAACGCACCAAAGAGAATCGAAGGGGAGCCCATGGAAGACTTGACCGAGCTCATCAAAACCGTTAAGGCCTACGATTGGGATCAGAGCGGAGCGCCGCTGCTTGCGATTGACGCCGAGATTCGCAAGCTGCTCGGTCATCCCGATCATCTGGCAAAGCTCGAGGAGGCGCTGCTGGGCGCGCTGCAGTCCAATGCCTCTCTCGCCGCGAAGCGCGGGGTGTGCAAGAGGTTGGGCCTCATTGCGAGTGAGCGGTCGGTCCCAACGCTGGCCGCGATGCTGGTTGACACGGAGACTTCGGACATGGCCCGCTATTCCCTAGAGCAGATTCCTTCCGGCGCTGTCGAGACCGCACTGCGCCAGGCATTGGCCAAGACCAAAGGGCTAACGCGCGTCGGGATCGTTAACTCGATCGGCAACCGCAACGATTCGCGGGCGGCCGCGGCGTTGGGCCAGTTGTTGGACGATACGGACCAAGCCGCCGCCGAGGCCGCTGCCTGGGCCCTCGGAAGGATCGGAGGACCGGAAGCCGTCCGCCTGCTGGCCGCCCGCAAGGGCGCCGCGCCAAATCCGCTGCGGGCGGAGATTCTCGATGCTTACCTGGTATGCGCAGGGCGACTGGCTTCGGAAGGCAACAAGGCACAGGCTCAGGCGATGTACAAAGAGCTAAACGCGGAAGGGATGCCCCGGCCGATCCGGCGCGCGGCGGAGTTGGGGCTCAAGGCCGCGGAGAGTTGACGCCGCCGAGTGCCTCAAGAATGAGTCGTCGTGTTGTTGGCCTCGGCTTACAGTCCTGTCGCGACCTGCGAGGCCATCCAATTTTCGCTGGCGCGCTACACAGGAGGAAGAACTCCATGAAATCCATGCTAGTAGTCGTGATTCTGCTGATGGTGACAATGGGCGGCTTTTCCGCGGCGCCGAACGAGTCTGGCGTCGAGCCCAAGCCGGTGCGATTTTCAAAGAAACGGCTGTTCGTGAGCACCTATCAGGCTGCCAGCGTCGCCGACTTCAACCGCGACGGCAAGCTCGACATCGTCTCCGGGCCGTACTGGTTTGCCGGGCCCGATTTCGAGCCGCACTCGTTTCGCGCCAATCAAAGCGCGGACAACCATATCCGCTCCAACAGCGATCTTCCCTATGATGTGGACGGCGACCGCTGGACCGACATCATCGTCGGCGCCTGGGGCGAGGAGGGCGTCGTATGGTTCAAGAACCCCGGCCCGGGCGGCCTCAAGTTAGGAGACCCCTGGGAGAGCCATCAACTGACGCCCACCAAGGGAAAAATTGAAAGAACCGAACTGCACGACTACGACGGCGACGGCGTTCCTGAGATTCATACGATGTCTTACGTCAAGAATGAGCCTTCCGAGGTCTATCGCTTTAAGAAGGCGTCCGCCGGGCTGCCCGCGGTCGAGAAGTTTGTGCTGGGTGTCGAAGGCGGCGGTCACGGCTACGCCTGGGGCGACGTCAACGGCGACGGCCGCGAAGATTTTCTCGCCGAGATCGGCTGGTATGAAAGGCCGGCGGGCGACCCTTTCGCGACGCCGTGGAAGTTTCATCCCGAATCGGCGCTGCCGCATCCGAGCTGCCCGTTTGCCGTGATGGACGTGAATCGCGACGGCCGCCTCGACATTCTGTTCGGCCGCGCCCACGATTTCGGCATCTACTGGTGGGAGCAGCAGGCGCCCAAACCCGACGGCACGACGGTTTGGAAAAAACACGTCATCGATGAATCCTGGTCGCAAGGCCACGTTGTGGGCCTGGCGGATCTGGATGGCGATGGCGTCGAGGAACTGGTGACCGGCAAATGCGTTTACGCGCACAACGGAAGAGACCCGGGCGCCGAGGATCCGGCGGTACTGTATTACTACCGCTGGAACAACGCAACTTCGAGCTTCACGCGGCACACCATCGCCGGTCCCGGCGAAAACATCGGCCTCGGCAGGCAGCTTACGCTTGCCGATCTCAACGCCGACGGCCGCGTCGACATCGTGGCTCCAGGCCGGTTCGGCCTGTGGGTGCTGCTCAACGAAGGCTTCGAATGAACGAAGACGGCCGTTGGCCGCGGGCGCGTTGACGAAGGTGCGGCGTCGATCCCATGGATGGAAAGACAAAGCCCTCGATGTGACTTTCGGCTCGTGAAGCCGTGCGGCGTTCGCGGTTTGCGCGGTAGAATCGTTTCGACCAGCCGAGGAGGCAAAATGAAACGAAAAGCGTCAGCCGTCTGGAAAGGCGGCCTCAAAGACGGAAAAGGCACTATCTCGACCGATAGCGGAGTCCTGGCGGATACACAATATTCGTTCAGCACCCGTTTTGAGGACGGCAAAGGCACCAACCCGGAAGAGTTGATCGCCGCCGCGCACGCGGGCTGTTTCTCGATGGCCCTATCCGGCCAGCTTGGCAACGCCGGCATCACGGCGGAAAGCATTCGGACGACCGCCGCGGTGCAACTCGAGAAAACCGAAGGCGGGTTCTCGATTACGTCCGTTCACCTGGACGTCACCGTCAAGGCGCCGGGCGCCGACCAGCAGGCATTCGATACGGCGGCAAACAACGCCAAGGCCGGCTGCCCCGTGTCGAAAGTGCTGAACGCCAAGATAACGATGGATGCGAAGCTGGAAGCCTGAGTCGCTCGATAGGAAAACGAAATAGCCCAGCCGCCGTGGCGCTGGCATGCGTGCCGCAAGTCTTCCGCCGTGACGCTGTGGCGGCGTTTCCTATGGACGCTGATCCCGGCGATTTCCTATACCGAAGTCTCTCCTTGCGCCTATCGAGAGCATAGGTTGTTTTGATTGGACAACCTTGTTGCCCCGATCTATTCTGAGTTGGACGGTTCGCCTCCCCGTAGAGTCTCTCGTAGGAATGATCATCGGGGCGTGGCGCCGGCGGGCTGTAAAGACTAGGGCTGTAGAGGCTGCTCATCCTCCGGCCGCACTCTAACCGTCTTCGCGAAGCCGCTTCGCCTCCACTAAATCCATCTTGTGACGAGCCGCGGCGGCCATTCCACGGCCGCCTGCCGCGGGCGCGTGTACGGCTTTCCCGCTGAGCCGGGAGCCCAGGAGTCCAGTATGGCGGCAGTCAAAATCGGGGTCGGCGGGCCGGTCGGTTCGGGTAAGACGGCGCTTCTCGACCGGCTGTGCAAGCGCCTGCGAGACCGCTACCAGCTCGCGGTAATTACCAACGACGTCTACACGTTTGAAGATGCCGAATTTCTGGCGCGGAGCGGCGCCCTCAAGACGGAACGAATTCGCGGCGTGCAGACAGGCGGCTGTCCGCAAACGGCGATTCGCGACGACCCCTCCGCCAACCAGGAGGCCGTCGAAGATATGCTGGACCATTTCCCCGATCTCGACATCGTGTTTCTGGAATCGGCGGGCGACAGTCTGGCTTCCTCGTTCAGCTCCGACCTGGTGGATGTTTTCATCTATGTGGTTGACGTCGCCGGAGGCGGCAAGGTGCCGAGGAAAGGCGGCCCTGGCGTGAGCCGCAGCGACCTGCTGGTCATCAATAAGATTGACCTGGCCCGCTATACCGGCGCGGATCTCGATCTTATGGATCGAGAAGCCCGGGAGTTGCGCGGCGATCGGCCCGTGGTTTTTACAAGCCTCAAATCGGGCGCCGGAATTGAGGACGTGATCCTGTGGATCCAGCGGGAGGTCCTTTTCGAGGACGCCGCGTTGCTGCCGTTCGCCGTTCCGGGTCCGCGGCTGCTTACCACGAATTTCAGGGCTCACTATCGACCTCGGAATTCCTCCTCATTCTGACAATCTGGTTACTGCTGACCTCTCCCCATCGGTAACGGAACGGTCGACTCTGCCCCCGGATGGCCTCGGGCCAGCGATCGTGATACAAAATGAACTGGCTTCTGTTTGCGTACCGGCCGCGACGCCGGTAATCCGGCGCGATCCGCGGGAGCAGGGAGGGAGTTCTAAATTGACGCGCTCAAGAAAAAACAGGCTGGCGGTGTTCGTCCTTTGCTATATTTTTGCGGTGCTGGGAGGCGGCATGGCGCCTTTGCTGTCCCAGGACGCGCCAAATCCCGACGTGCGGCTGGTTCTGCTGATCACAGTGGACCAGTTCCGGTATGACTACCTGACGCGTTTTCGCGATGAATATTCCGGCGGGCTCGATCGCCTGCTCCGCGATGGCGCGAATTTCGTGAACACCAATATCGATCATTACCCGACTGTCACCGCGATCGGTCACGCGGGTATGGTCACGGGGGCGCTCCCCAAGCTCAGCGGCATCGTCGGCAATGATTGGTACGAGCGCGAAGCGGGCCATAACGTCACCAGCGTGGAAGACGGAACCGAGAAATTGCTGGGCGGTTCCGACGCCGCGGGAGCGTCGCCGCGCCGGTTGCTGGTCAGTACCATCAGCGATGAGCTGAAGCGCGCCCACTCCGATTCGAAGGTCATTGGAGTGTCGTCCAAAGACCGCGGCGCCATCTTGCCGGCCGGCCATATGGCCGACGCCGCCTACTGGTTCGATTCCGGCACCGGAACGATGGCCAGCAGCACGTACTATTTCCCGGTCTTGCCGGCATGGGTGCGGCAGTTCAACACGCCCGGGCCGGCGGCTCAGTTCGCGGCGAAAGAATGGCGATTCGGCGATGGAGCCGACGGGCTTTTGCAGATGCCCGCCGAAGCCGGACGCAAGCTCTATGGCGCCGTGTATGGCAGTCCTTTCGCGAATGAGATTCTGGAAAGCTTCGCGGAAGAGGCCGTACGCCAGGAGAAACTCGGCCAGCGCGGCGCCATGGATTTTCTATCCGTCAGCTTTTCTTCCAACGACGTCGTCGGCCACAGCCACGGGCCCGATTCGCCCCAGGTGCATGATATCAGTATCCGCACCGATCGTCTGCTCGCGAAGCTGTTTGACTTCTTGGACCAATCGATCGGAATGCAGCACGTGCTGGTCGCCTTCACGGCCGACCACGGCGTGATGCCGGTACCGGAAGTGTTGCGCGACAACCGCATGCCGGGCGGCCGCATGTCGAGTTCAGGTTTGTTTGATCCCATTCGGGAAGCGCTCGCGGCCCGCTTCGGGCCGGGCAAATGGATTGAGGGAACCGCCGGCACCTCACCTTACTTCAACCTGGAGTTGATCCGCGAGAACAAGCTGGACCGCGCGGAGGTCGAGCGAGTCGCCGCGGAAGCAGCGGAGGCGATTCCCCAGGTTGCCCGCGTCTACACGCGCACCCAGTTGCTGCGCGGAATGGTTCCCGACGATGCGATCAGCCAGCAAATCGCGCGCAGCTACCACCCGCGGCGCTCCGGTGATCTGGAGATTGTGTTGGACTCCTACTGGATTCGGGGCGATCGCGGCACAACTCACGGCACGCCCTACGTGTACGACACCCACATTCCCCTCATCTTCATGGGGCCGGGGATTCGGGCCGGGCGTTACGTTCGCCCGGTAGCGTTGAAGGATCTGGCCCCCAGCCTGGCGACGCTGATGGACGTTGAGACGCCTAGCGGTTCTGAAGGCAGGGCGCTCTACGAAATGATGACCGCCGCCGCGGACCGCTAGCCCGTTGGCCGCAGGCGCGGGAAGAGAACGCGGCGGGCCCGGCTTAACGCGTCAGCGTCAGCACGACGACCGATCGCGGCGGAAGCTTGGCCGTGAGATCGCTGCCGCTTAGGTTGGCCCCGCTGAACGCCTCGGGCTTCACCCGGTTCGGCGAGTCGAAGGTATTCTCCGCATCCATCGCCCCCGCTGTTAGGATTTGTCCCGCCACCTTGCTGAACTTCTCGCCTTCGATCTTTCCTTGGAGAGAGATCTCCGCCTTGGGGTCGAGATTGGCCAGGCTGAGGTGGACCCTGCCTTCCGCATCGCGTGAGGCCGAAGCATTGACGGCGGCAAGCGAAGTCTCGCCGAAGGTGTAGTTGTCAGATTTCAACTCGACCGGCAGCGACGTTGCGTCGTGGTGGACTTTGTACATGTCGAAGACATGATAGGTCGGGGTGAGCACCATCTTGTCGCCTTCGGTGAGAATTAGCGCCTGCAGCACATTGACGAGCTGAGCGATGTTGGCCATTCTCACCCGCTTGGCGTGATGGTGGAGGATGTTGAACGTCGCGCCCGCGACGACGGCGTCGCGGATCGTGTTGCGCTGGTAGAGAAACGCCGGGTTGGTACCCGGCTCGGCCTGATACCAGGTGCCCCATTCATCGACGTAGAGCCCGACGCGATTCTGGGGATCTTCCCGTTCCATGATGACCTCGGCGCGCGTCAGCAGGTCTTCCATCTGCAGCGCATCGCGCAGCACGGCTGCCCAGCCATCCTCCGCGAAGCCGACGGCGGGCAGTTTGTCCTGCCAGGTGCCGCCGAGCGTGTAGTAGTGCAGCGAAACGCCCTCCATGCCGCCGCGGACCCGCTTCATCAGCACGTCAAGCCATTCCAGCCGCGTGCCGCCGGGGCCAGCCGCGACGCGCGTCAGCTTGTTGTCGCCCAGGTCGCGCGCGTAGACGCTGAAGCGCCGGTAGAGGTCGGAGTAATACTCCGGCGTCATACGCCCGCCGCAGCCCCAGTTCTCATTGCCGATGCCGAAAAACGGCACCTTCCACGGTTCAGCGCGGCCGTTTTCGCGGCGCTCGTTGGCGAGCGTGCTGTTGCCGTTGAAGGTCATGTACTCGACCCAATCCATCATCTCGCCGGGCGTGCCGCTGCCGACGTTGGCGGCGACATAGGGGTCGGCGCCGATCAGCTCACAGAAATCCAGAAACTCATGCGTGCCGAAGCTATTGTCTTCGACGACGTTGCCCCAGTGGACGTTGACGCGGCTGGGCCGCTCCGGGCCGATGCCGTCGCGCCAGTGGTACTGATCGGCGAAGCAGCCGCCGGGCCAGCGCAGGTTGGGGATGTTGATCTTCTTGAGCGCCGCGATGATGTCGTTGCGCATACCCCGCGTGTTGGGGATCGGGGAATTCTTGCCGACCCACAAGCCACCGTAGATGCAGCGGCCGAGGTGTTCGGCGAAATGGCCGTAGATGTGGCGGCTGATCCGCGGGCCGGGCTGGTCGGCGCGGATCGTCAAGGTGGCGCTTTTGGCGGCGTTCTGAGCCAGCGCAACGCTGCAGCCGCAGACAACCAGGAGAATGGCGGCAAGGCCGGTCGAGAGATTTTTGGGGATTCTCACGGCCAAGAAGTCTAGCACGAAAAGCGCCAGCCATGAAAGCGCTTACCCGCACCGCCGAGCAAACTCGGGGCGGCCGTCTTCGCCTAGGCCGGCTGTCGAGCAGATTGGTTCTGCTTCAGGAGATCCGAAGATCGAGCGCCACCACCGCTTTCGCCGGTATGTTGACCACCGCTACGCCGCCGCTGACCTCAACGCTCAGTTTCGACAGTTCAACGGCATTGGGCTTGTCGAATGTGTTTGTGGCGGCCATTTCTTCGTGGGTCAGCAGTGTGCCTTGACCTTCCGCAATCTGCCCCCCGCCGGCAAGCCGTAGCCGGGCGTTGAGCGGCTCGCTCAACGATGGATTGGTGAGCGTTACGCAAAGGCGCTTGCCGCGGATCGACGCCGAGCCCGACACGCCCGCTATCTTGACCGAGCCCTCAAGAATCGGCACGTTGAGTTCGGGAACCTTGACACTCATCGGTACAAGATCGGCGCCCATGTGCGGCCGATACATCTCGAACGCGTAATAGGCGGGAGTGCGCGCGTACTTGTCCTCGACCGCCGCGAACAACGAATGCAGGCAGTTGATCGTCTGCGCCACGTTGGCCATCTCCATCTTCTCGGCGTTGCGGTTGAAGATGTCAAAAGTCATCGCCGCGTGCAGCGCGTCGCGCAGCGTGATCGTCTGGCTGAGGAGGTACCGCGGGCCGAGCTCGGTGCCGCCCTTGTACCAGTTGCCCCATTCATCGAGAACGAACTTCGTCTGGTGCTCGGGGTCATACTTGCCCATGATGCGCCAATGGTCGAGCATCACCTTCTCGATGCGCATGCCCTTGTGCAGCACGGCGTACCAGCCCTTTTCGTCGAACTTCGCGCCGTCCTCGGCAGTCTGGCGAAAGTCAGTGTAGTAGTGCAGCGCGAAGCCGTCCACACGCACGCCGCGAATGCCCCGTAGCCCCGCGAAGAAATCTTCGGTCCATGCCAGGTCGCCATCGGTGGAATGCCCGCGCGGTCCGGTGGCGACCAGAAACGGCTCCAGATAGGCGGGAAACTGCGTGATGAACTTGCGGTACTCGGTAGCGTACTCGCCGCCGGTCATATTGCCGCCGCAGCCCCACGACTCGTTGCCGACGCCCCAATACTTGATGTTGAACGGCTCTTTGTCGCCGTTCGAGGCGCGCTCATCGGCCAAAGAAACCGTGCCGGCCGGCGCGTTCGAATAAAGCACCCAGTCGTGGAATTCCTTCGGCGTGCTCGAGCCGACATTGGCGGCGACATAGGGCTCGGCGCCGACGAGCCGGCAGAGCCGCATGAACTCGTGAATGCCAAAGTGGTTCGTCTCATCAGCGTGGACGCCCTCGGGCATGCGGGCTTCCCAGAAATTGTAAGTGCGCGGGCGCCTGCCGGCGTCGCCGATGCCGTCGCGCCAGTGGTAGCCGTCGGCGAAGCAGCCGCCCGGCCAGCGCAGGTTGGGCGCGCCGATGGCCTTCATGTCGTCGACGAACTGCTTGCGAATTCCGTCGACGTTCGGAATCTTCGAGTCGCGGCCAACCCAGATGCCGTCATAGATCACCCCGCCAAGGTGCTCGATGAAGTGACCGTAGATGTGCGGATTGATGCGCGGACCGGCCTTCGCCGGCGTCAATACGATTTCAGCATCGGCCGCCCGCGCGAGGCGGGGAGCCGCAAGCGAGGCGATCCCGGCGCCGGCGGCTTTAAGAAAAATGCGTCGTTTCACGGCTAGCTACCCTCCCTGCGAGTTTTCTCGAAACGCCGAAAAGGCGAGGTAGTCACGGATCCACCCAGTTGAACGCAGAGAAGAGCAGATATCTGCGTTACCCCGCGTTCCTCCGCGGCTGCATTTCTTTAGGTCTCATTACCACTGCAACGTGAGCAGCGAGACGCCCTGCCGAGGGAGCGAAAACGAAATATCGACCGTGCCCTCCCCGGCCTCGCGCCACTCCGGCGAACCCAGCATCGCCAACTGCCCGGCTGCCTCAAGCTGCGCGTATTGCTCCGCGGTTGGCGATTGCGGCTCGCCCATCTTTTTCCAAACCTCGTATGAGTTGCCGTGCTCGCCGTCGACGCGGTAGTGGTGCAGCAGTACGCGCTCGCCCGAAATACCCGAGACGGAAAAATCGATAACGGCCGCCGGCGCCGGCAGGTCGTCGTCGTGATAGTTCCAGACCATCACGGTGACCGAGCGCTCGCCGCGGCTGGCCAAGGCGTTGATATCGGGCGCGGCCCGTACGCCGCTCTCGACGATCGCGTCCAGATCCAGCGCGCCGGAGCTTTTCGCCGCTACCCGTTCGCCGCCCATCATTCCGAACATGCGAAACACATTCAGCACCGGCTTGTCGATGCCGTTGGTCGCCAGGTCGCGAAAGCCGTCGAAATAGCGCTGGTCTTCAAACTCGAACGCCCAGGTGACGGCGCCCTCGAAGCGAACTTTGTGGCGCGCGGCCAGGTCATGCTTGCGGGCGAATGCGGCCGCCGTGTAGCTCGAATACATCGTGCCGTTGCGATAGCCGTTCTGCGGATGAAGCTGCATCGAGCAGGCGGCGCAGCCCTCGGGGTCGGATTCGCCGATGATGATCGGCAGCTCCCGCAGCTCCGGGTACGAGGCGACGATTTCGAATCCGCGCGAGATATCCTGCAACTGCGAGTTGATGCCCATCTGCACGTGCTCGCCGACGACTTGCGGGCGGCCTTTGGCGTGGAATCCGATGTAGTCGATCGGCGAGCCGGTCTGGCCAGTGGCATGGTTTTTGCCGCGAACGACGTGATCCAGAAAGCCGCGCAAAAACTCCGCGGCGCGCTCGCTGCGCGGCCCGGTCGAGTGCGGTCCGCCGACCCGGGCGCCCGGCGCGGCCCGTTTTACGGCATCCACCGCATAGTCGTAGAGCTTGTGATACTCCTCCGGAGTGCCCTGCCAGTAGCCGATGTTGGGCTCGTTCCAGACCTGCCAATACCAGGACTCGACCTCTTGCTTGCCATATTTTTCGATGCAATGCAGCACCCAGCGGTGAACAAGCTCCGCCCATTTTTCGTAATCGCGAGGCGGATAGGCCCAGCCGGTAAAGATGTTTGCGTACTGCTGGTCGGGCCCCCAGTGGTGGCGGTAGGGATCGGGCTTCACCGAAAGAGCCTCGGGCATGAACCCGATCTCGACCAGCGGCTTCATCCCGCGCTCGATATAGGTATCGAAGATACGGTCCACGATCGTCCAGTCGTAGACCGGATTGCCGTTTGCATCCTCGGTATAGGCGTTCGTCGATCCCCACTTGAGGGCTGCGGTGCCGTCACCGGTGGTCAGCAGGTTGTGCGCGCGGACGTGGACCGTCACCGGGCTCAGGGCCGCCAGCTCGGTGAGGAGTTTGCGGCCGTCTTTCATGTAGGTGTAGTTCGGTTCGTCGTACCCGAAAAAACTATAGACGGGCTTGAGCGGCCCAAGCGATTTTGCGGCATCGACCTCGACGTGGACCGTTTGCCCTGCGGCGGTGAGCACTGTTGCGATGTGCACCAATGCGGCCAGGCAGAGGAAGAAGAAACGGCGGCGCATCAACATGGGCGTCTACCTCGAGATGTGTTCGCAAGCGGCCTTCGCCGGCGGTCGCGCAAATCTTCCCTTGGCCGGTTGGCCGCCGCGGGAACGGGTCCGGGCGACTTCCATGAAAGCGCTTTCTTTCTGCGCATGCTGCATGGTACAACAGAACGTGCTCGCCGCCAAGCAGCGGCGAATTCAGGGTCCACCATCCCATTGAGGTCACAGCAAACCATGGCAGACCGAAACCGTCGCGAGTTCCTATCTCAGATCCTTTCCTCCAGTTCCGCGTTGGCCGCGGGGGCCTGGCTGAGCAGCCTTGGCTACGCCCAGACCCGCGGACCGGCGCGTGTCGTCATCCATCAGCACCGCGTGCGTGCGTCGATGGACCGCCGGCTGCTCGGCGCGTTCCTCGAACACCTCGGCCGCGCCATCTACACCGGCGTGTACGAGCCCGATTCGAAGCACGCCGACGCCAGCGGCTTCCGCAAAGATGTCATCTCTGAAATCGGCCAGATGGAAGTGCCCATCATGCGCTACCCGGGCGGAAATTTTGTTTCGGGCTACGACTGGCTGCACGGCGTAGGCCCCAAAGACAAACGCCCCACGGTGTTGGAGCGCGCCTGGAATTCCATCGAGACCAACCAATTCGGCACCAACGAATTTCTGGACTGGTGCAAGCTCGTGAAAACCGAACCGCTGCTGGCCACCAATCTCGGAACCGGCACCGCGGAAACATCCGCCGCGCTGATGGAGTATTGCAACGTCGAAAGCGGCACGCGCTGGAGCAATTTGCGCCGCGAGCACGGCTACGCGCAGCCCCACAACGTGAAGTATTGGTGCCTGGGCAACGAAATGGACGGCCCCTGGCAGATCGGCCACATGCCCGCCCGCGAGTACGGCCGCAAGGCCCGCGACGCCGCCCGCCAGATGCGGGTCATCGATCGCGACACGCAGTTGATCGCTTGCGGCTCGAGCAGCCCCAGCATGGAGACCTACATGGTCTGGGACCGCGAAGTGCTCGAGGAATGCTACGACCAGGTCGACGGCATTTCGCTGCACTGCTACTACGGCAACACCGAATCGCAGACCGGCGGCGAGGCGGCGCGCTATGTCGGCATGAATCTCGATATGGACCGCCAGATTCAGGAGGTCGCCGCCGTCTGCGACTACGTGCAAGGCCTGCAAAATAGCCCTAAACGGCTATGGCTGTCGTTTGACGAATGGAACGTGTGGTACCGCGCGCGCAGCGGGCGCTTCTCGAACGGCGACAAGAAGTTCGCGCCACCCCTGCTCGAGGAAGTCTACAACCTCGAAGACGCTTTGCTGGTTGGAGGGTTCGTCAATACGCTGCTGCGCCAGGCCGAGCGCGTGCGCGTCGGTTGTCTGGCGCAGATCCTTAACGTGATTGCGCCGCTGATGACCAACGCCGATACGGTCCTGCGGCAGAGCATTTACTACCCCTACGCGTGGGCGCTGAAGTACGCTCACGGCAATGTGCTCGATCTGCTGGTCGAGTCGGACACCTACGAAGCGCGGCCTCCGATCGGGGGAACCGGCGGGTTCCAGCGTCCCGACAACGCGCAGCGCATTCCTTATCTGGACGCGGTGGCCACGATGAACCCCGGCAACGGCCAGATCGCCCTGTTCCTGCTCAATCGCGATCTCGACGCGGAACGCGAGGTTACGGTGGAGGTCCAAGACCCGACTCCGACGCGGGTGATGACCTGCCAGACCCTGACCGGACCGGATCTGAAGGCTCACAACACCTTCGAGGACGCCAAGAAGGTCGTGCCGCAGCAACTCGACGCTCCGTCCGCCGGGCAGCGGATGACGTTCAAACTGCCGGCTCGCTCTTACACCGTCGCGCAGATCGCCACGAGCTGACCCGCGGGCCCGCCAGCGCGCGGAGCTGTTGCGGAGCCGAGGGGCCTCATGGCGCTTGCGGTCACCAATCGCCGCAGGCGATCTGAGCCCCACCCGCGAGGGTGGGGTCACTTGAGGTATAACCCAGGCACATAGGTAACAGAATTCGGTATCCGGAACAGGAGGAGGACTTTCGCTTAGAGCTGGAAGTGCGCCCGGACGCTCAATGATTCAAAGTCCCCGCGGTGTTGCAACAGCGGATGAAAAATTAGTGGACCCCACCCTCGCGGGCGGGGCTCGGATCGCCTGCGGCGATTTCGGGAATCCAGCGAACGCTACCGGCGCACAGGCTTGGGAGGCTCCTCGCGGGCCGGCTCAATGCCGCGGTTTTCACCGCCCGGGCGGCGCGGTGGCGGTCCCCGCGAGAGCAGCCGTTAATTGACACTCCCGTTGACGCTATGGTAGAAACGAGCATTCAAAACGCGGGTTCGCCAGGGGTCGGAAGCACTCAAATGGCTGCATAGGGTTTCGGCGGCCGGTTGAGGATACTGGTTCTTCCAAGCAACCCGATCCGGCGCGCCGCAAGAATCGGAAAGCCGTCAACAAACCTCACCGTGTCTTCACACTCTTTCGTGGATCGCCTTGCCGCCCTGATGCGCTGATTCTATGAACGACCATTTGTTGAGCATCGTCCTGTTTACGCCGCTGGCCGGGATGATCGTCCTGTTGTTGATCCCGGGCGCCAACAAGGCGGCGATCCGCCTATGGGCGAATCTTGTGGCGCTGGCGGGTTTCCTGGTGTCGCTGCCGCTGGTGACCCGCTTCGACAAGGCCAACGGCGGCTTTCAAATGGTCGAATCCGCCGACTGGATCCCGGTGTTCGGCGCCAAATACCTGATCGGAATCGACGGCATCAGCCTGCTGCTGGTGATGCTGACGACGCTGGTGGGTTTCCTCGCGGTGTTCTCCTCGTGGACCGCGATCGAAGAGCGCATCAAGGCTTACTACGCGATGCTGCTGCTGCTGCAGACCGGCATGCTCGGCGTATTCATGTCCCTCGACTTTTTCCTGTTCTTTGTGTTCTGGGAAGTCGTGCTGATTCCGATGTATTTCATCATCAGCATCTGGGGCGGCCCGCGGAAGCTCTACGCGGGTATGAAGTTTTTCCTGTATACGCTGGCCGGCAGCGTGCTGATGCTGCTCGGCATTCTGACCCTGTATTTTCAGCACTACGAGCAGTTCAATTTCTTCACCTTCGACATTCAGGCGCTGATGGCCGTGGACATGCCGCTCAACCTGCAGCAGTGGGTGTTCTGGGCGTTCTTCATCGGCTTCGCGATCAAGGTGCCGATGTTTCCGTTCCATACCTGGCTGCCCGACGCTCACACCGAAGCCCCGACGGCGGGCTCGGTGATCCTGGCCGCCGTGCTGCTGAAGATGGGCACCTACGGGTTCATCCGTTTTTCGCTGCCGCTTCTGCCCAAGGCGTCGTTTGATCCCTTGATTGTGCAGACGATGGCGATGCTCTCGATCGTGGGCATCATCTACGGCGCGCTGGTTTGCCTGGTGCAGTCGGACTGGAAAAAACTCGTGGCCTACTCCTCGGTGAGCCACCTGGGCTTCTGCACGCTCGGTATCTTCGCGTTGAATCCGAATGGAATCGCCGGCAGCGTGATCCAGCAGATCAATCACGGCATCTCGACCGGCATGCTGTTTCTGATCGTCGGCGTCGTCTACGAGCGCCGCCACACTCGCGAGATCAGCGAATACGGCGGCCTGGCGCACGTCATGCCCAACTTCGCTTTTGTCTTTGCCTTCGCCATGCTGAGCTCGGCCGGGCTGCCGCTGCTCAACGGATTCATCGGCGAGTTCACGATCCTGCGCGGCGCGTTCGAGGCGAATCCGACTTGGGCCGGATTCGCCGTCGTCGGCGTCGTGCTGGGCGCCGGGTATCTGTTGTGGCTCTATCAGCGAACGATGCTCGGCCAGATCACCAGTCCCAAAAACAAAGGCCTCACCGACCTGAACCTGCGCGAATGGGCCGTCTTCATGCCGCTGATCGCCTGGGCGGTTTGGATCGGCGTCTACCCGAAGCCGTTTTTCGACATCCTCGAAAAGCCGGTGACGCAGTTGGTCGAGCGCGTGCGGCCCGGTTATTTCAACTCACCCGCGCAGGCAAACCTGTTGCCCGGATTTCCAAGCCGCGACTAAGACCGCGACTGGCGGACTGTTCCCGGTGTTCGTCCTGCTCTTCTTCTGTCCCTATGCCGACTGGGAATTCAAACTGGGCAGATGAGGATCCGGCGTCGTTTCCCCTTACGGAACGCAGGGTGACCCCGCAGGTCGCGCAAAGCTCGTTTCGATCAGCTTCCCGTCCGAATCGGCCTTCAAGCGCGCTTCGAGCGGCCCACGGGCACACTCGAGGCGAACTCTGACGTCGGTGGCGCCGTCGCCGGAGATGGTTTCCGCGACGCTGCACGCGCCGTAGGACGATCTCAGCGGCTCGAGCTGGCTGCGCAGCGCTGCCTGGTTCAGGGAAGGGGCCGCCAGGGCTCCTAGGCGCTCGTCTGATGGGGATCCGATCAGCGCCGCCACGCCCTCCGCCGCCGCTTTCATCCTTCCTTCGAGCGGCTTTGCGGA
>JBBDWJ010000138.1:0-5283 GCA_040902925.1 Bryobacterales bacterium
CAGCCGAGCACGCAGAGGGCTTGGCATGCTGATTCTGTGCATAAGTCAGGTATCAAAAGACGAGATCGAAAAAGCGGTGCAGGGTCTTTTTGGGGCGTTGGCACAGCCGAAAGACTTACCGTTCGAGTCCGGCGAGGACTGAAGCGGTCGAGTGCACACCATCGTGGTGACGGTGTGGTGACAGCAGGCGGAAAGATCATTGGATTAGATCCGAAGCCGTCTTTTTTCGGTACAGCAGAATCAAGTACTTCGGACTCAGCCGCTAGCACTCGGATGTAAGCTCACGGTTTCGTAAACCGCAGGCCGTCGGTTCGACTCCGACCTGTGGCTCCAGCCCTTTCAAAAGCTCTTCCAGCAGCTCCGGCAGGCTCATCCAACCACATTCTTCTCTTGTGAAATTTAGCCTCCAGTCGCCTTGGCCGGCTGTTTCCGCACCTACGTGCGCCCTCGCTACGACGGGCGAGGTTGTGTCGTTCAGAACCAACGTTGTCTATGGCACCAAAGGGCCTGCTTTTTGAGTAGTCTTCCACACCAACAGGACAAGGTCCATGAGTAACAGCACCGCGGCCGCGCCTGTCACATGACATCCTCGTCCGTCCAGGGCATTTTCCTCCACTGGGTCGGAAACATTTAGCAGGAGGTGATATGAAATTCTGTTCTCGTTTGGTGCATTGTTGTCTCGTGGGAACCCTCGGTCTGGCTTTGGCGGCGACGCCCATCTTCGCCGATCCGCTGGGGCCGGATTCCGTACTGTTAAACCCCGATCTGGGCGGGCCGCCTAACTTTACGGAATCGTCCCTTTCCCTGGCTCACCCGAGCTTTTCCGTGCTGTTGGCCTCGTTGACGAATCCGTTTATCGAGCTGGCCTCGAACCCGGGAATCAACGGCTCGCTGACGAGCAACGTGTGGAGAGATCCTTCAACCTCCGCTCTCGCTTTTGAGTACCTGTTTTCGAGCACCGGACCGTCGAGCTTGATCCGCTCAACCATGGGCGGCTCGGTGAACTTGCCTTGGTTGGGCGTCAATGTGCTCGACGTGGGAGCCGACGGGAGCGGCAGATCGACCCCCGCCGCGAATTCGCCCAACTGGTCGGATGGAGATCCGGCGTTCATTACCCGGGACGCGTCCTCGGACGGCGCCGGCATCGCGGTCCAATGGCGCATGGTGCTGGAAGGAACACGTTTGGCGGGTGGCGATACATCCTCGAATATCTGGTTCGTGACCAACGCGACCGACTATCGAAACATCAGCGTTGGCTTGCAGGATAGCGGGGCTGTCTCCGGTGTCACCGGCCTAGGACCCATTCAGCCAATTCCCGAGCCAGGCACTATGTTGCTGACAGGCATCGGTCTCATCGGGCTTTGCGGCATGCTGCGCAAGAAACGCAGGGATAAGTACGGTAATGCCGAATAGGTGACGGCGCGGCTCGCGCCACGCCTTGCGGCGCCGAATCGTCACGACCCGCGTTCGTTAGGACGACCAGGGCAGCCGGAACTCCGGGTAGAGGGTCAGCCCGCCGCATGCGAACAGCGTCTGGCCGGTAATGTACGAAGCTTCGCCGGACGCCAGAAACGCAAACACGGCCGCGATTTCTTCGGGATTGCCGACGCGGCCCATCGGGATGTGGCTCTCTACTTCGGCCCGCCGCTTCGGATCCTCCGTCCACGAGCTGTTGATGGGTGTGGCGATCGCGCCGGGCCCCACGGCGTTGACGCGGATTCCCTTGTCCGCGTATTCGAGCGCCAGCGTTTTCGTCAGATTTTCCATGCCGCCTTTGGAGATCGAGTAACTCAGGTAGAGCGGCTTGGGAATGATTTCGTGAACACTCGAATTGTTGACGATCACGCCGCCACCCTCGCGAGAAAGAAAGTGCCTGATGGCTTCTCGCGAGCAGAGATACGCGCCCTTGAGATTAACCCCCAGGACTTTGTCGAAGTCGTCGGCGCCGCTTTCGTGGCTCGGCGCCTCTTTCTGAATGCCGGCGTTGTTGATCAGGATGTCGATGCGGCCGAACGCCTCCAGCACTTCGTCAAACATCCGCAGGACGTCTTTTTCCTTGGAAACATCGGCCTGCACGACCAGATGCGCGGCATCGCCGTGCCCACCGGCCCGCTGGGCTTGCGCTACCTGATCCGCCGTTTCGTCCGCTTCAGCCTTGCTGTGGACATAATTGACGCCGACGTGGGCGCCTTCGACCGCGAAGCGGACCGCGATCGCCCTGCCAATCCCCGTTGATGCGCCCGTGACGAGAATTCTTTTGCCTACAAATCGGTTCATGATTTTCTCCAGCTTGTTCGCGAGGGGTGGACTGTAGTTGCTCGATGCGCGTTAGGCTGATCAACGCATGTGGGACACAGCTAGCGCGGCAACTCTGGCGAGGACGAACATCGAGGCCCTGGCCTCCGATTCAAGGCTACCTGGCGATTGCCCACGTGGCGGCTGAGGCGGGCTAGGGTCAGGCCGGCTAAGGTCATGCTGGCTCTACAATCTTGAGCCATTGCGCGGGCCGCTCCAGCTCATCGGGAAGCCTGGTATGACGATCCCCTTGAGCCTGCCCGATCTGCTGTGTGGTCAGGTTTTTCGCTCCGCTCAAGTTCACGGACCGCAAATCGACGCCCGACAACACGGCGTCGCGAAGGTTGGCCAGACTCAGCCGGGCCTGGTTGAGGTTCGCGCCCTGAAGGTTGGCCCAGCCTAAATCGGCCGCGCTGAGATTGGCGCCGGCGAGAACGGCGCGTCCGAGGCTGGCCCCAAACAAATTGGCATCGGTGAGACTTGAACCGCTAAAATCCGCTTCCGTGAGATTCGCGCCCCCCAGGTTGGCCCACATCAGGTTCGCACCCCGGCATTTCGCTTTCCGCAGGTCGGCCTGATGCAGATTTGCCCCACCGAGATTAGCCCATGTCAGATTCGCCTCGCGCAGCTTTGCATTGCTGAAGTTGACGTAGCACAGCGACGCGCCTCGCAGGTCCGCCTTGCTGAGATCGGCTTCCGCTAGGTCCGGCCGTTCCTCGGGCGTCACCGCGCGCCAGCGGTTCCAGAAATCAACGCCCTGGCGGAGAATCGTGAGGTGCTTTGGGTTCGCCATTCCGATTGGGAATTGGTTCAAACGCGTTACTGAACTACGATTATAGAGCCCCGCGATCGAACCACGCCGGGACGGAGACCCTGCCGACCGCGTTTTCAGACAGCAAGATCTGCGTGGGGGCTAGCTGCGGACGTCCGTCGAGAACGAACCCCATCGCCCAATCCATCGGCGGTTCCCATACTTTTCGGGCGAGGCGAATCAGGCGTCTCCGTTGCCGAGGCAAGAAAAGATCTCGCGGTAGAATTCCGGATGAGACTGCCAGGTTTGCGCCGAGATGATTTTCCCGTCGCGGACCGCCTGCTGCTCGCTGAAGCGTCCGCCGGCGCGTTCGACCTCCGACCGCACATGCTCGTAACAGGTCACACAGCGCCCCTCGACGAGACCCGCCGCGACCAGCACTTGAATCCCGTGGCAGATCGAAAGGACCCACTTGCCTTGGGCGTGAAATTCCTTGACCGCCCGCAGCAGGCCCTCGTGATGGCGCAAGAATTCCGGCGCGCGGCCGCCCAGAATCAGCACCGCCCCGTAGTCGCCAGGCATGATTTCCTCAAGGGTAATGTGCGACTCCAGGCCGTAGCCCTGCCGCTCGACGTAGGTGTCCCAGCCGGGCTCAAAGTCATGCATCACGAGGTGCAGGCGGCGTTTGCTCGGAGCGGCGACCACTGGCTCGTAACCCGCCTCGAGAAAACGGTGATAGGCGTAGAGAGCTTCGTAGCCCTCACCGCCGTCGCCGGTAACGATCAGGATTTTTTGGCTCATGATTTTCTCCCGGATGATCGCACGCTGCGTGCCAGGGGGACAGTCACCGGGTTTCGCGCCCACCTGAATCGTCCCGCTCGTCGATAGCAGAAAGCGCAAAACCCGGTGACTGTCCCCACGCGCACCACGCACACACGCACAAGCAGTTCATTCCGCGCGCCACGGCGCTTCCTTCGCTCCCAATGAGACCAGGTTGGCGAATAGCCGCACGCCCCCCGGAACTGCGTACGGCAATTGCCGGTACCAGGCATAGGCGCAATAGATGTAGAGTCCCTTGCCGTGCCGCGCCACGAGCCACCCGCCGCGCTGCGGCTTTTGCCCGCTATCGTTCGTGGCCAGCAGCGGTTTGTAGGCAGGGTCCCAGCTTTCGAGAAACTTCGAGCCGCGCTGCTCGACCCAGCCTTCGAAATCTTTCTGCGTGATCTGGTTCGGCGTGGTGAAAACCGGGTCCCCCGGCTCGAGGATTTCCATCTGCGAATCCTCTTCGCTAACTTCCTCGGGACGCCGTCCCATCACGTAGGGATACGGCCCATAGTTGTTGTCGTACTCGGGCGTGTTGTACTGCACCACCAGCACGCCGCCGTTTTTGACGTACTCGAGCAAGCGCGCGTTGTAGGTGTGGACGTCCTCGCGCGCGGCGTAGGCGCGGATGCCCAGCAAGATCGTGCTGTATCGGGAAAGGTCGCCCGCGGCCAATGCCGCCGTGTCAAGCAAATCGACCTCGGCTCCAAGCTGACGCAGTGTCTGGGGCACGTCGTCGCCAGTGCCCATCACATATCCGGTTCGCAGCCCCGACACCATCTTCACGTCCACAACGCGAATCGTGTGCCGCGCCCCGTGAGACAGATAAACCGCCGGCAGCCCCGCATAGGTAATCGGCTCAAAGCTCGCACTGTATTCCCTGCCGCCGGAAACCGCGACAGCATCGACCGGATAATCTCCCGCCGCGGCGCTGGCGGCAATGACCGTGAAGCGGAACTCGCGCTCTTCGCCCTCCTTGTCGAATTCGAACGCGGCGGACTCGGGCTCGCTCCGCCAACCCTGAGGCAGCTTCACCTTGAGAGCGCCGGTCGAACCCTTGGAGGTGTTGTTGCGCACAACCACCGACAGCGAGTACTTGTCGCCGCCGAGGGGCAAAACACCGGCCTCGGTGGGAACACGAACCGACACCGCCGGACCAACGACCAATGACCGGCGGTGCTGCACGCCAATCGTATCGACAAAGCTGGTTTCGACGGCCTGTTCGATGCTCGCCTCGACTCCCGCAATCGAGTAGGTCGCCCGAGCGCGCAGCGGAGGCGCAGGCAGCAACCTGCCGAACGGTTTCGCGTCAGCGGCGTAGTCGTAGTGAACAGTCCACACCGATTCGCGGCTCCAATAGGCCTTGGTAGGCGGCGCATCGTTGGCAACCGTGACGCGGAAACGATTCTCGCCGC
>JBBDWJ010000139.1:0-33929 GCA_040902925.1 Bryobacterales bacterium
GACTCGAAGTTGGACTTGGCCCTGGCCGTGAACGCGGCGCGCGCCGATGCCGGGCTCGGCCCGCTCGCTCACGAGACGATCTATTCCTACGTTGGCAATGGCGCTCCGGTGCTGATCCAAAAATCGCTTGGCCCTGACGTAGACGAGGAGCAGGTGAATCAAAGCCTGCAGTTTTTTCTGGACTACTACCGCGAGCACATGCTCGACAACACGTGCCTTTATCCGGGTGTAGCCGAGGCGCTCGAGAAATGGACCGGGGATAAGAAGCTCGCGGTGCTCACCAACAAGCCGGAACGGTTCAGCAAGATGATACTCGATGGACTCGGCGTCGGCAGCCGCTTCGCGCGGGTCTATGGGGGCAATACGTTCGCGACCAAAAAGCCCGATCCCGAGGGACTGAACCGCCTCACCGACGAGTTCGGCGCCCTACCTTCGCGCACGCTAATGGTAGGGGATAGCGCGGTGGACGTGCTGACGGCGCGCAACGCCGGCGTCCCCAGTTGCGGCGTGACCTACGGCCTGCAGCCCGAAACCTTCGAGCAGCACCCGCCCGATCTGCTCGTCGACCGAATGGAAGACCTGGTGGAGATTCTCTGTAACGGCCGCCAACGCTGACGAACGAGCGGTGCTACGGGACGCTGACCCAGCCGCCCTGCTTCGAGCTTGCCAAGACAGCCTCGACCACCCGTAATTGCCGCAAGCCGGCCTCGAACGACGGCAACTCGGCGGCCTTCGAGCGGTCTCGAATCGCCGCGTAAAAGCGCCGGAAAAACTGCTTGAAGGTATCGCCGTAGCCTTCGGCGTGGCCGCCCGGCAGATCGGCGAAACCGCGGGCGCCCTCATCGAGTAGGGAAGGATCTTTGATCAATAGTTCGTTGTTGCCATCGCGGCGGCCGATCCAAAGCTCGTTCGGATTCTCTCCGTCCCAGGCGACTCCGCATTGCGTGCCGTAGATTTCCATCAGCAGCCGGTTCTTGCGGCCGGCAGCGACTTGGTTGATCGTGAAAGCGCCGCGCGCGCGCCCCTCGAAACGCAGCAAGATCGCGCCGTAGTCTTCGGTATTGATGGGGCGATCCTCGTAGTCCTCTGGCTTGAGCAGTTTTCCCGCGTAAGTCTCGATGGCTTTTTTGGGCTTTTTGCGCACCGGATGCCAGGTCGCCAGCTCCGCGCAAACGGCCGCGATCTTCATTCCCGTGACGTGCTCTACCATGTCGCACCAATGTGAGCCGATGTCGGCCATCGCGCGCGAATTGCCGCCGACTTCCGGCTCCAGACGCCAGTTGTAGTCGGTGGCGTAGAACAGCCAATCCTGGGAGTAGGTGCCCTGCACTGCCAGCACTTCGCCGGTGGCGCCCGACTGCACCATGCGCCGCATCTGCTGCACGTTGGGGTAGAAGCGAAGGTTGTAGCTGGTGGCGTGCACCACGCCCTTTGCCTTCGCCGCCGCCACAAGTCCCTCTGCTTCCTTCGCGCTCATCGCCAGCGGCTTTTCGCAGATCACGTTCTTACCCGCTTCGATGGCGTCTTTCGCGATTGCGAAGTGGGTGTTGTTGGGTGTGCAAATGTGAACCGCTTGGATCGAGGAATCCGCCAGCAGCTCCTTGTAGTCGCCTACCGCCCGGGCTATGCCGAGCTGCTCTCCAAACTGCTTGGCCAGCTCCGCCGATTGGTCGGCAATCGCGGCCAATTCCACATCCGGCTGCCGGCGAATGCTTTCCACGTGGACACGCCCGACAAACCCGGTCCCAATAACAGCGGTTTTGATCTTTTCCACCTTCGTGATCCCCTAGCTTGTTCTGAATGAAGACAATACAGCGCAACATGGCTGTCGAAGCCGACCCCCAGTGTATCAAGCCGCTCGAGCCGTTTTTCTTTGCAGAGATTTTCCCAGTACTCCGATATGGTACTTTTATGGTACGTTTATGATCATGCGGGTCATGGTTCGGCTCAGAACCCCCCCGGAATGCAAGCTGATGCCGGGTCGCCGCCCCAATCGCGGGCAGGCGCTGATGTTCGCCCTGACCCTGGCCGGCAGCGGCCTGCTGTGCTTCGCCATCTGTCTTTGGCGTTGGTGTTTCGACCTGGAACTCGTAGCGTTCTTCCCCTTGCACCAGGGCATGCTCTCGCGCTGGCAGGTCTGGTTTGGTCTGGGCCTTGCCCTTCATCTGATGGCGTCGCCTTTGGTCAGCTACGCCGTGGGGGATTCCCGGCCGGAGGCTTTCGACCGCCGCTTTCAGCTTCCCGACCGCCGGGCGCACTGACGCCGTTTTTCGCGCCTGTCACTTGGCGCAGCCTTCCGGTTCGGCTCTCCATTCCTGAACACCGGCGAGCTGGCATCAAGACTTCTGATTCGAATTTTCTTATACCCTGGCCCTCCCGGCCGCCACTCGCGAAACGGCGTTCACGAGCTTGCGGTAAGGGATCCGGTCCAGCCCATCCACCATCACGATTTCGCCTTCGCGCCAGGAGCTGTAATACCACCGCCGCAACATGGCCAGATGATCCGAGCGCTCCTGCGTCGTGCCGGTCGAAAACTTTAACTCGCCGAGCGCCTCGCGCAGCCGCCGGTCCAGGGAAATCGAACGGCCATCCTCAATGCCATAGCAAAACGCGACTTTAGGCTGCAGAAATCCCTGGTTCACGAACCAGAGGTCAACCGACTCGGCTTCCAAGGATTTCTGAACCACAACGGCGAAAAGGGCATCGAGATCTCGCGCCAACTCGTCTTTCAGCTTGAGGGTCTCGCCGATTTTCTCCAGGCGCTTATGGAGACGAGCAGCCTCCTCAAATTCCAGCGCGGCGCTTGCCTCTTCGCGCGCTTGCTCGACTTGACGCACCAGCGATTGGCCTTCTGTTTCCAGGAACTCGATCACGCGCCCGACTTCCGCTTGGTATTCGGCGTCGCTGCACTGAACCTGGCAGGGCCGCAGACACATATCCATCTCACCGTAGATGCAGCCGGGATGCTCGGGGTGGGGTTCGAGATCCTCCTGGCAGCGGCGAATCTTAAAGAGATCGAGAAACGCGCTTTCGAACCGTTCGGCCGTCGCCCGATTCAAAAACGGGCCGAAGAACAAAGCGCGGCTGCGGGTGAGCTGCGTGGTGATATATGTGCGCGGAAAGCGATTCCCGAGGTATGCCTTCACAAACGGAGGAACGCGCAGCTTGAGATAGCGGCGATAGTCCTCGGGCATATGGCGCCGCGCCAATTCATAGAGTACGAGCGACGATTCGAACGGCGAGCCCGTCGGCTGATAGGAAATCTCTTCCACCGCGGCCGCAAGATTTGCAAGCCGCGAGCCCTCTGCGCGCGGCCGCAGCATCCGTTTGAGCCGGCGGCGCAGAAAACCAGTCCGCCCTAGGTAGGGACGCCCCTGCGCGAAGCGCAGCAAAAACACGCCCGCCGCATCGGGCACGGCCTCGAAATCCAACTGGCGGTCCGCCGGCACGGGAAGATGAGAGGAAAGCTCCATGGGGAGACAACTCTACGAGCGTAACGCAACGCGCGCGAAAGTCGAGATGGATGAAAGGGAGACCGCTCACGCCTCGGGCTGGGCGACTGGAACACCGGCGAGTCTGCAAGGTAGAGTGAACGAGTATGGTCGCGCTTGGATTAACGCTGACGGCCGCAGCAGTTCTGACCTTGCTGACCTTGTTCCTGCGCGCGCCCAAAGCCGCGCCGTATCCGCGCTACGGCTTGGTTGGGCTAGCGATCATCGCTATAGCCGAGATGCTGCTATTTCTCCGCGTGGATTTCGTCGCCATCTTCTTCACCCCGATTTGTTGGACCGGCTACATCCTCGTCGTCGACGCCGCTGTATTTCGAGTACGCGGCCGTTCACTGCTGCGAACCGAGCCGCAGGCCTTTGTGTGGATGGCCGTGCTATCCATCTTTCTTTGGCTGATCTTCGAGGCCTACAACCTGGAGCTCAGAAACTGGACCTACGTCGGGCTGCCTCGCAACGAGCTCGTGCGCTACCTGGGCTACGGCTGGTCGTTTGCGACAATCTGGCCGGCGGTTCTCGAAACAGCGGAATTTCTGCTTGCTACGTTGTTTCGCGGGCGCGGGCCGGCGCCGCCTCCGCCCCAGCCTCGCAAGGCAACAACGGTTTGGATCGTCATCGGCCTGGCCATGCTCGTCTTTCCGCTACTGGCGCGCTTCGACGTGCAGACCTACTTGTTCGGCCTCGTCTGGCTCGGTTTTATTCTCACCATCGACCCCCTGAACTACCGCGCCCAACGGCCAAGCTTGTTGGGCGATCTGATGCAAGGCTATCGCGCGCGGACCTGGGCGCTGCTGCTCGCCGGCTGCCTATGCGGCATCGTGTGGGAGTTTTGGAACTATTGGGCCACGGGAAAATGGTTTTATATTTTCCCGATCCTCGAGCAATATCGGATCTTCGAGATGCCCGTGCCGGGGTACCTGGGGTTCCCGGCATTCGCGTTGGAAGTTTTTGCGATGTATGTTTTTGCAACCGGCGCGCTGAAGCTCGAATTCTACGAGTTGCGATGACTGGAATGTGCGGTTCCGGCCAGACGGAGTGGCCGTCACAAGCAGGCGATTCCAACGGTTCACCCCGCGGGGAGGGGAGATCGCCCCGGATCGGCCCCTGATAGGCTCGGCGCGGCCGCGATCGGATTCCAGAACAGAACCCGCCTCAGCGCGCGATGCCGTGACGGTTGGATGAATGCCCGCCTAGGCGTCCGGCGCGAGATCGAAGCAAGGCAGTCAATGGCGCTCGAAAAACAACTGGAATTCGTCAAGAACACGGACAGCGAGTTCATCCGTTCCGAGCCCCGCGGACTTCGCGGGAACCAGGCTGTGCCCGGCCGCTTCGATGGAAACCAGATGCGTCTTGACGGGAATCAGGCGTAGCGCCGTTTCCATTTCCTCGCGCGTTCCGAAAGGGTCCTGCGCCCCGTGAAAGAACAGCGCCGGTACTTGCAGTTGTGGGAAATGGGCGGTGCGCTTTTTCTCAGGCGCCTTCGGAGGATGCAGCGGATAGGAGAGCAGGACCAGACCGTCAGCTATCGTGGAATCCTCGGCTGCGAGCATCGTGGCCTGGCGGCCACCGTAGGATTGCCCTCCCAAAAAGATGTTGCCCGAAACGATTCGCCGCAGCGCCCCGGTAGCCGAGCGAAGACCGGCTCGATCCTTATCCTTCGCCGCGCCGGAAGGGTGCGGAGGTCCCTGGCGCCCCTGCCGGAAGGGAAGGTCACATCGCAGTACGGCAATGCCGGCTTCGGCGAAACGCGTTGCGATGCTCACAAGCAGGCGTGAACCGCAGTTGCCGCCGGCTCCATGCGTCAGGACCAATCCCGCGCCGTTGCCGGCGCGCGGCTTATGAAGAAAGCCGCGAATCGGGGGTTGGTCCGCCGGGTCTTCGGCGAATGGTTCCGCGAGCGGTGCGTTCGTCTTAGCCAAGCGCCCGGATCCTTCAAGCGGTCCCGCTTATTTTGCGCGCCGGCGTAGCCCGTCAACCGAAAAACTTCCACCGCCGTTCGCCCACAGAAACAGAAAAACGAAGCAGTAGAGCACGGCCAGCTCGCCGCGATTTTCGATCGGCCAAAAAGGCGTCGGGCCGTGCGCCATAAAATACGCGACAGCCATCAGACCCGAGAGCACGAAAGCCACCGGCTTGGTAAAGATGCCAAACAGAATCATCAGGCCGCCGAAAAATTCCAGCACACCGGCCAGGCCTCGCAGCGAAACCATATCCCCAACGGCTTCACCGCCAAGCGCTCCAAACAACTTCTGCGCTCCATGCTGCAGGAATAAGAATCCTGCCATGATGCGCAGCAGATTCAGCGCAATCTCTCCCCACTTAACGCTCAACCCGGCTCCTCCTTGGTGCACAAGCTACGTGGTTAACAGCTACGCGCCGTGGCGCGAAGGTCGATGACGAATCGGCTAGCTCTTCAGCTCCAGCAAGCGATTCACGCGTTGGTAAACATCGGTCAGATACGCCCGGTCACCGCCGCGTAGCTCCACCGTCGCTTGTCCGGTGTATCCGGCGTCGGCGAATGCCTTGGTCACTTCCGGCCAGTTCACATCGCCATCGCCCAAGTCCACAAAACCATTGCGCCGCGAGTAGTCCTTGAGGTGAACCTTCACAATGCGTTTTCCCAGTGCGCGGATCCAGTGTTCCGGCACGCCGTAGTGAACAATGTTGCCGACGTCGAAATAGGCCTTCACCAGCGGATGTTTGAATTCATCCACATACTGGACGAAATCGCGCGGCGTCAGCAGAAACTTGTTCCATACCTCTTCCATCGCGATGATCACATTGAGCTTTTCCGCCTCGGGAAGCAGCTTGCGGACCTGCGCCTCCGAGCGCTCCCATGCCTGCTCATACGTGGTGTCTTCTCTCACCACCGCGGGCACCAGCAGCACGGCGTCCGCGCCGTAGAGCTTGGCCTGCCGTAGCGACATGCGCATGCCCTCGAGGCTCAACTCGACATCCTTGGGATCTGGGCTGGAAAGCGGATGATCCCAGTGCCGCATGTTCATCACGGAATGAATCTTCAGACCCGCCTTGTCCGCGGCTTCCTTGATTTCGCGCGCTTCGGTATCCTGCTCGACCGTGCGCACTTCCATGTAGCGGAACCCGATATCGACGGCCAGTTGGAACCGCTCCAGATAGGAAAGCTCTCGCGGCAGCATGGTAATCAGCACGGAAGGCGTGATCTGTCCCTGCTGCGCGGAAGCGCTGCGGGCCGCTCCCGCCGCGAGAGCCGCCAACGCTCCGGCCTGGGACAGGATTTGTCGCCGAGTCATCATCTTTCTTCCTCGCAAAATCTTAGGGTGTTCGCCGTAGCGCCCGGATGGGCTCCTTCACGCTTCTAGACACGCTAACATTCCGGGCGCCTCTCCAGCCACCGATCGGCCCTGTTTAGCCCATGTAAGTTTTACTCTATCGGGCAGATTCGAAGGAACAAAATCGCTTTCTTGAACGCCGTCAGCTTCCTCTGTAACATGGATAGCTTCTTTGAAATCAAAAGGATGTAGTACGAATTTGGTAATGGCCCGCTGCATGCTAATTTCAACACCGATCGAGATCTCCGGTAAAGGGAGAAGGAAGGGTAAACAATGAGTACTCCACGAATGACCGTGATGTTGGGCGCCGCGGCCCTGACTTTGCTGAGCGCCGGATGCGCGACCAAAGGCTATGTAAACAAGACTTTGGACCCCGTCGACCAGCGTGTCGGCAAAGTTGAGCAGGCGAGCAGCGAAAACCGCAGCAGCATCGAACAGTTGGAAAAGGGCGTTGCCCGCGTTGATGAGCGGGCGATGGCCGCCGACGGCAAGGCCGAAGATGCCTCCCGTCAGGCTCAGGAAGCCGGCCGCCAGGCGCAAGATGCCGGGCAGCGGGCCGACGGCGCACGCCAGATTGCCGACAACAACCAGTCGCAGGTCCAAGGCCTGTCGACTAAAATCGACAACCTGGACAACTACCGCCTCGTTGCCACCAAGTCGGTTCAATTCGCTTTCAATCGCCATGAGTTGACCGACGAAGCTAAGGCCACCCTGGACGAAGCCACCAGCGGCCTGCAGGATCGTACGAACTACGTCATCGAAATTCGCGGCTTCACCGATTCCGTGGGGAACGGCAACTACAATTTGCAGCTCAGCCAAAAGCGGGCTGACGCCGTCCTACGCTACCTGACCGTTGAGCACAGTGTGCCGCTCTATCGGGTGCACATGATCGGCGTAGGCGATGTCGAACCCGTGGCCGACAACAAGACCAAGGAAGGCCGCGAACAAAACCGCCGCGTCGAGCTCCGGCTCTTCGCAGCCGCGGTGGATGGCGCCAGTAATCTCCAAGCTGCTAGAACGACGCAAGAAGAAGAATAACCAGACTGTCCACGACGCCGCTAAAACATACCGCGGCCAGGTCATTCGGAGGCTCCGAGGAGCTTTCGGGAGGCTTGGCCGCGGTTCTTTTTTTTGCGCGAGCTTGCGCCGGCCTGGCGGAGCGGCAGCCGTACTCGTTGGAAGAGCTTGACCCGGCTAATGTGCTAAGAATCACCGCTTTGCATCCGACCGGCTCGCCGCCCGCCGGTTTCCTAGCCGGTCTTCACGATGCTGCATCCTGTGGCTCGGCGCTCGCCGTTCCTGCCTGCATCTCCCTGACCCCACGAGAAACCCCTCGCCTACCATGCAATGAAAAACTATTTATGTAGTTGATAACATCGGTGCAGTAAATCGGGCCCATGGAGCCTCCCTCGGCGCCGCCGTCCAACTCGCGGGGAGATGCGGGTCCGATCGCAGGTTGTGCGGAAAGTGGCCGATGGCAGGACGCCCTGAATGAGCAACGTATAGGAGCACCGGCCACACGAAAGAGGCTCATCTCCGCAACTAGCAAAGGTTTGAGCAACGCATAAAACTATGGTTGTAGTCTTCATGGGACGCTCGTGCGGATCCAGAATAGATCTACCCACCACAACAGCCACTTAACTGCCTTCTTTGCGGCGGCTCTCACACGAACCCTATTCCCGGCCTGGGGCCTGACTACCAGAATCTCTGAAAATCCGCTAAGCTGTTCGTCATCCTGGATGTCGCAGGGCACTGGGGTCCGGGCGCCGAGGCTCACAACCGCTCTGGTGTCCCGCCGGTGCCCATCGGCATCAAGTCCCGTTGCTTCTGTCGATTGCCATCGAGCCCACAGGCTGTTTGCGCCCGTACGGCAACGGATTTGCGATCTGGCAACGCTTGCCGTGTTTCAGGCCGTTGACGTTAGGCCGGGGACGCGGCGTGTACCAGCCGGCCCGAAGGAGCCGGTGCATCGGACTCGAAATATGGCCGCCAACAAGAAAACTCGTACGGCGAAGAATCAGACGCCTCAACTGCCCTTGGAAGGGATTCGTGTCCTCGAACTGACCGAGCGCTTGCCGGGCCCTGCCGCGACCCTCATGCTCGCCAACTTCGGCGCTGAGGTAATCAAGATCGAAGACCCGGGCTACGGCGACCCCACCCGCTACACGCCACCGCTGATTCATGAAACCGGCGCCGTGTTCACTTTGCTGCATCGCGGCAAGAAAAGCGTCGCCATCGATATCAAGGACCGTAAGGGAAAGCCTGCGTTCCTAAAGCTGGTCGCGTCCGCCGATGTACTCGTGGAAGGTTTACGCCCGGGTGAGATGAAGAAGCTCGGATACGACTACGAAAAGCTGGCGGCGCTCAACAAAGGGCTCATTTACGCTTCGGTAACCGGCTACGGGCAGGACGGCCCTTATTCCAAGCTCTCGTCGCAGGACATCAACTACCTCTCGCTGGGCGGCGCGCTGGAGTTGATCGGTAATCCCGACGGGCCGCCGTTGATTCCCAGCTTTCAGATCGGCGACCTCGCGGGAGGGGCGCTGCCGACCGTCATCGGAATCCTGCTCGCCCTGCGCGCCCGCGAGCGCACGAAAGTCGGTCAATGGGTCGACGTGTCGATGCTCGACGGCGTTATCGGCATGATCGCCGCGCCGCTCGCCAATTACACGGCAAGCCGGCGGGCGCCGCTGCGCGGCAAAGATCGCCTCTTCGGCCGCTTTGCGTGTTACAACGTTTACGCCGCACGCAATGGCCGCTGGATGTCGGTGGGCGCTCTCGAACCCAAACACTGGGCCACCTTGTGCAAGGAGGTCGAGCGCCCGGATTTGATCGAGGATCAGTTCGCTGAAGGCGACCGCCAGCGGGTGATCATCGCGGAGCTTACGCGAATCTTCCAACGCAAGGAAGCCTTCGAGTGGTTCGAGATCTTCCGGGGCAAGGATGCCTGCGTGACGATCGTGAACAGCATCTCCGACGTCGTACTCGACCCTCACCTTCAAAGCCGCGGCACGATCGTTTCGGTCGAGCACCCGAAGGGCGGCAACTACGACCAGTTGGGCGTCTACCCCAAGCTCAGCCTTACGCCGGGCCGCCTGGGCCCGCACGCGCCCAGCCTGGGCGAACACACCCGCGAAGTCCTCAAGAGCGCCGGGGTTGCGGTTAAGGAAGTGGACCGCCTCGTAGAAGAACAGGCGACACCAACAGAGTAAGGCCGCGCGATCGAGCGGACATCACCGGCGGTTTGCGGTGCGCCTCTACGGGGCTTTTTTCTGTGAGGGTTAGCGGGCCCCGAAGTTGTTCAGGAAGCTGCCCGGCCACCTAAGTCTGCAATTGAATCTTCAGCAGCGGACCCATATCGAATGTGGGCGGCTTGCGGTTTGCGATCAGCTCCTTTTGCTCGGCGAGTCCCGACACGAGCAACGGCATGGCGATGGTGGAGTCACAGTGGCAGTTGACCATCGTCGCGCCCTTGGCCAGCTTCCCCCAACTCTGGGATTCCTCGAACGTACAACCCGATAGCCCGCCCCAGTGGGGCGCGTCGGTGACAACCTGTAGCCCGTAGCGGTGTCCGGACTTATCGCGGTTCATCAACATCGCCACGACCTCGGTCTGCTGCACGTAGTTCTTCGGCGTGCCGCCGCCGAAATAAATGACCCCCGTCGCCGGGGAATCTGCAACGACATTTGTAATTTCGAGAATATCCCCCATCATGTCGAACAGGAACCGGTTCTCTCCACGGTGGCGGCTTTCGGCGATGCCGATCCCGATGGAGCTGTCAGCGATGGCCGGGCAGAACAGCGGCACGCCGGCCTTGGCGGCGGCGCTGACAATGCCGTCCTCTTTCACTTCGCCGCTGATTTCTTTGCCGAGCAGATAGAGAAATTCGCGGGTCGTGTAGGCGCGGGACTGGTCCAGCCGGGCCGCGAAACTGCCGATCCACAAGTCATGCTCGCGAAAGCGGACTTCATCGGCCAGTACGTCGTACATGCGGTCGATCATCTGATCGCCCAGAATCTCGTCGTTCATGTTTGGCGAACCCTGGTAGTGGAAAAATCCTTTAGTCTCGTGGATGTCGTGGAAGAAGTTTGCTCCCGTCGAGCACAACCCGTCGATGAGGCGGTTTTCGATCAGGTAACGAACGATGCGCCGCATGCCGCCGGGCACCATGGCGCCCGACATGCCCATGAGAATGGTGCACTCGGGGTCGGCCAGCATCTGCTTCCAGACTTCGAAAGCCCGGCCGATCTGCCGGCCCTGGAAGCCAACGCCCTCGAGTTTCTCCAGTAAGGCCGAGACGCTGCCTGCCTCGTCGATGGGAAACGGCCGGGTCGGCCGGGAAAGAATCTCGTCTTTTGAGTGATGCATAGGGCTGATTCCTGTCGTGGACTCGCCCAGCCTGGCTCCGCTCGCGGACTTTCGGCAGCCCGCGCCACCACCAGTTATACGGCGCCGCGACGGCCTGGCTGCTGCCGCCGGCAACCCGGTGCGAAGCTTCCAAGCGAAACGAACCGTCTCCCAAAAACGGGGGGAGTCCGATCGGCCATCGTAGCAAACCACTGTTCGACTTGCTAACCGCCCCACCCGCCTAGGAGAATAAAGCAGGCCTACGGATTGCCGGGTTTCCCGGATTCATTCTTGGCGGTTGCGCGGCAAGGAAGTGCCGGGGCGCTCCCGTCGTGGACTCTACCAAGAATTGACTGTTCGGGGAACTGACTCTGTGGGCGATTGGCTCTAGCGGGCGGAATGATCGTGCCTTTGTCTCAAAGCGACCTGGCTGCGGCAAACGAGCTGGATCTGACGAACCAGGCCCGGCAAGGCGACCACGCCGCCTTCACCGAGCTCGTCAACCGCTACGCGAGGAAGGTTTTCCGCCTGGCCCGGCACATTACGCAGAACGACCAGGATGCGGAAGACGTTCTCCAAGACACTTTCCTGAAGGCCTACTCAAGGCTCGATCAGTTTCAAGGCAATTCCAAGTTCTACACCTGGCTGATGCGCATCGGCGTCAATGAGTCGCTGATGCGTTTGCGGCGGCGCAAGGGCAGTCACACGGTCTCGCTCGATGACGATCTGGAAACCGGCGACGGTTCGATTCCTCGCGAGATTCCCTCCGAGGAAAGCGATCCCGAGGAAAACTACGGCCGCGAGGAGTTGCGCGAATCACTCGAACGCGCCATCGATGGTCTCTCGGAGAGCTATCGGGCTGTTTTCCTGTTACGCGACGTAGAAGGGTTTTCAACCGAGGAGACCGCACAGATGCTGGGGCTGTCCGTGTCCGCCGTCAAGTCTCGCCTGTTACGGGCGCGCCTGCAGCTTCGCGGTAAGCTGAGGCGAAGAATGGGGCAAGATGGGCGCCAAACGTAAAGTCACCTGCCAGAATTTTCTGGATGAGATGTCGGACTACATCGACGGCTCTCTGGAGGAGGATCTTCGCGTCTCGATCGAGGCCCACTTGGCGAAATGTCCGAACTGCTGGGTGGTTTTCGACGAGACCCGCAAGACCGTCCAGATCTACCAGAGCATGGAGTGCAAGCAGTTGCCCAAGCAGGTGCACGACCGGCTGCTGGCAGCTCTGGAGAACAACTGGAAGAAAGCCTGAACCGCTTCCCGTCGCTCGGTTCAGGTGACTGGCGATAGGAATAGTGGTTTTACATTAGATCAAAGCCGCTCCGCCGCCGGGATCGCTAGCTCCCAGCCCGCGAATAGGCCCGCCGCACCTTCCCCGGTATCCCTTGGCTCGTTTTCCCCGCACCGGTAAATTGTTCCGGCTGCCCTCAAATCGCGAAACTTTACCCCCGTCAGCGAAGTCTAATCCAGTACGGGGATTCATCGGGAAAGGGGCGCTGGGTCAGGAACCGGTCGACGGTTCCCTTGGTGTGGGCATCGTCAACGGATGGCGGTCGTCCCGCCCCATCACCAATGCGCGCCTTCGCCCGCGGCGACGCGACGTAGTTAGGAGGTTACTGATTATGGCGCTCGGTGTAATGAATTCATTGCCTGCGTCTAGCACCTGGGACGACCCGCTGGTTCTTCTGCCGCGCAGGAAACCCCAGTCCTACGAAAAAGAGAGGACGATCTACACGCCCGAAGATCGGGCCGACAGCCTGTTCCTGGTCGTGGAAGGAACCGTCAAGCTGAGCCGCATCTCTGACGGCGGCCGCGAGACGGTGCTCGATTTTTGCTCGCAGGACAGCTTTTTTGGCGAATCCAGCCTGATGGCGCGTTCGTTTCGCGGCGAGATGGCCGTGGCGCTCGAGGACTCTTCGGTTATGGAGTGGCCTGCCGATGAGCTGATCCGCATCATGCTGCGGACGCCTGAACTGGGTCCGGCGCTGCTGCGAGTCTTTGCTACCAAGCTGTTCGAGGCCGATTCGCGCATCGAAAGTCTCGCGATCGACCAGATTTCGCAACGGCTGGTGCGGGCCCTTCTTCGGCTTGGAGAGCGCTTTGGCGAATCAGGCAACGGTTCCGCGAGAATCCACCTGATGCCGATCACTCACGAGCTGCTTGCCAAATACGTGGGTACCTCGCGTGAGATCGTCACCCAGCACATGAGCCAACTCCGCCGGAAGGGCGTTTTGGACTACTCCCGTGCCGGTATCGAGTTCGACCCCGTGGAACTCAAGAAGGCCCTCCGGAGCCGCTAGCCAGGCATTCACGGCGATCACGACCGCAGGGCGGGCTGACGACGCTCGCCCTGCGGTCGTTGTCTTCGTGCAAACCCGCCCGGGGATCGCTCCAAGGGATGGATTTATAGGGAGTTAGCGTGAGCGCGGGCTCGCAAACTTTGGCGGCGGGAAGCGCTAGCGCGATCGCGCCGTGGCGGCATCGAACGGCTCAACAGTATCAAGTCCGAAAAGCATCACGCTAACTTGGGTCAGCGTGGCCTACTCGAAGAAGTTCCCCATGGCGCGGAACTTTGCGTATCGCTCCTGCACCAACGTTTCCACCGGTAAGTCTTTGATCTGGTTGAGGTTTTTGCGTAAGGCCGCGCCGAGCAATTCCGCCGCGGCGTCGTGGTCGGCGTGCGCCCCCAGTGGCGGTTCCTTCACTGCCTCATCCACCAATCCCAGCCCTAGCAAGTCCTCGGAGGTCAGCTTTAACGCGGCTGCGGCCAACTCCGCTTTTGAGGAGTCGCGCCAAACAATCGCGGCACAGCTTTCGGGAGAAATTACGCTGTAAACAGCGTTTTCGAGCATCAAAATCCGGTTGCCAACTCCTAAAGCGAGGGCTCCGCCGCTGCCCCCTTCGCCGATGCAGGTGACGATAATGGGAGTCCGTATTTGCGCCATCGAAAACAGGTTACGAGCAATGGCCTCCGCCTGGCCGCGCTCTTCGGCGTCGATGCCAGGGTACGCTCCCGGCGTATCCAGCAGGGTAAAAATCGGGCGGCTGAACTTTTCGGCCAGCTTCATCGCCCGCAGAGCCTTGCGATAGCCCTCGGGCTTCGGCATTCCGAAGTTGCGGTAGAGCTTCTGCTTGGTGTCGCGGCCCTTCTGCTGCCCGATCACCATCACGGGCTGCCCGTCGAGCATGGCCATGCCGCAGACGATTGCCGGATCCTCGCCGAAATAGCGGTCGCCATGAATCTCCCGAAACCCGGTGAAAATCCTGCTGATGTAATCGAGCGCGTGCGGGCGTTGGGGATGCCGCGCGAGTTGAACGCGATCCCAGGCCGTGCGGACCTTCCCAGCCTCCGGCGCCGCGTCTGTGGAGGGCTGGCTCTCGTCGCCGGAGATCATTTCCGGTGCGACGACTTCCTCGCCGAACAGGATCTCCGGGTCCGCTGGCTGGAATCCGTCGCCAGCGGAGTTTTGCCCGGTGGCGAACTCAGAGACCCGCTCCTGATCGTCGGCGCGCCCCTGGGGCGCATCGTTGGCTTTGCTATCCATCCGTTGTTGTTTGGGAGCCGGCATACATCCGCACCCCGGCGGACCGCCCGGGCGGACACCTCATCGACCCAAGGGGATTGACGCGGCGCCGCAGCCTCCATGATAGACGGCTTTATTCATCGAGGCATCACCTCAAGCGAGCCCGGCCCGCAGATCTCTTCCACTTGGTGGCGAAAGTCGCGATCGGCGCAGACGCGTTGCGCGATGTCGTAAAACACCAGAAAGTCTTTGCTGCGCAATAACCTAAGCCGTACGTCGGTATCTCCCGGCTTGCGTTCACACAGTTCATGCAGCCGCTCGACCGCGTTGCCGCCATTAGCGTCGCCATCGCCGTTTCCATTGCCATTGCCAAGCCGCAGGGTGATCGACACCTGCGCCGGCAGGGCAACGCGGGCGACATCGAGCGGCACGATCTCGCTGACAGAGACTTTGGGCGGCGCGCCTTCTTCGGAGCGGATACCACCTCTCACCAGAACCGCCTGATCCTCGGCCAGCATCGTCTCCAGGGCCTCAAACTGGTTGGCGAAGATCAACAAGTCCACCTTGCCCTCGAGGTCCTCGAGCGTGGCCACCGCCCAGCGCCGGCCTTCCCGGTTCCGCTTGCGGGCTATCGCGCTCAACATGCCGCATAGCGCCACGTTCTGGTTTTGCTCCAGCTCGGCCAACTGGGCCGTCGTGTGGCTGGCCAATGCCTCAACCTTTTCACGGTAAGCGTTGAGCGGATGCCCGGTCACATAGAATCCGAGCATCTCCTTTTCGCCCGTCAGTTTCTGTTTCTCTTCCCATTCCGGGACGTTCGGCAGCGGGTCTTCAGCCTGCTGGTGCTCCGGCTCGATAGCAGCAAACAAACCGGTCTGGCCGGTCGAGCGGTCGCGGGAGGCCTTCTGGCCGGCTTCGATGGCTCTATCCAGCCCGGCCATCAACTGCGCACGGTGGCCGCCGAACGAATCCATGGCCCCGGCTTTGATGGCGCTCTCGAGCATACGCTTGTTGAGCGTTTTCCAATCGACCGTCTCGCAGAAGTGATAGAGCGAGCGGAAGCGGCCTTCCTGCTCGCGCGCCTCAATGATCGACCGCACCGCGCTTTTGCCGACGTTCTTGATGGCGCCCAGGCCGAACCGAATCGTCGAGTCGTCGGCGGGCGCAAAATCCCAGTCGCTCTCGTTGAAGTCGGGCGGAAGGATCGTGATGCCCATGTCGCGGCATTCGTTGATGTACCGCACAACTTTGTCGGTGTTGCCCGATTCCGACGAAAGCAGCGCACCCATGAAGAAAACCGGGTAGTGCGCCTTGAGATAGGCCGTGACGTAAGCGACGAAGCCGTACGCCGCCGAGTGTGACTTGTTGAAACCGTAGCCGGCGAACTGCTCCATCAAATCGAACAGCTTGACGACTTTTTTCTTCGGGTAATCGCGCTCCAGCGCGCCTTTCACGAAGCGCTCGCGCTGCGCTTCCATCTCCTGCTGGTTCTTCTTGCCCATCGCGCGGCGAAGCAAGTCGGCTTCGCCGAGCGAATAGCCCGCCACGGCGTTGGCGATCTGCATCACTTGCTCCTGGTAGACGATGACGCCGTAGGTCTCTTCCAGGATGTCCTTGAGCACCGGTAGATCGTAGGTGACCGGCTTGCGGCCGTGCTTGCGGTCAATAAAGTCGCTGACCATGCCGCCCTGAATCGGCCCAGGCCGGTAGAGAGCGTTGAGTGCGATGAGATCTTCGAGCCGCTCGGGCTGATAGCGCCGCAGGATGTCGCGCATGCCCGGCGATTCAAACTGGAACACGCCGCTAGTAAGCCCGTCCGACAGCAACTGATAAGTCTGCGCGTCATCGAGGGGCAGATCCTCGACCTTCAGGTCAAGATCCTTGTCGCGCCGGAGCTGCCGTAGCGCCTCTTCGATCACCGTCAGCGTCGTCAGCCCCAAAAAGTCCATCTTGAGCAACGACAGCTTGTCGAGGCTCTTCATGTCGTACTGGGTGACGATTTCGTCTTTAGCCGTCTTGTAGAGCGGGACCAACTCCTTCAGCGGCTGCGGCGCGATCACGACGCCCGCGGCATGCACCGACGGATTACGCGCCACGCCCTCGAGCCGTAGCGCCGTCTCCATGAGGTCAGCGACGCGCTTCTCCTGTTTCATGGCGTCGCTGAGCTGCGGTTCCTGCTTGATGGCGTCGGCGAGCTTGATGTTGAGGACGTTCGGCACCATCTTGGTCAGCCGGTCGACCTCTCCGTAAGCCATGTCCATGACGCGCCCGACGTCTTTAATCGCCGCTTTGGCCGCCAACGTGTTGAAGGTGATGATCTGCGCGACCTGCTCGCGGCCGTATTTTTCGGTGACGTACTGGATCACTTCGCCGCGGCGGTGCATGCAGAAATCGATATCGATGTCGGGCATGCTGACGCGCTCGGGGTTGAGGAAGCGCTCGAACAGCAGCCCGTACTGCAGCGGATCGATGTCGGTGATGCGCATCGCGTAGGCCACTAGCGAACCCGCCGCCGAGCCGCGGCCCGGGCCTACGGGAATGTCTATCGATTTCGCGAACCGGATGAAGTCCCAGACGATCAGGAAGTACCCCGAGTACTTCATCTGCTGGATGATGCGGATCTCGAGATCGAGACGCTCCATGTACTCGGCGAAGTCGCGGCGCAGCAGGCCTTTGCGCTTGAGGTTTTCCAGGTGCGGCCGGCGGGCCTCAAACCCCTGCCGCGCGACGAATTCGAAGTAGCTATCGGCGGAGTGCTCCGTCGGCACTTCGAATTTCGGGAACGGGTTCGAGACGCTTTCGATCTTCAGATCACATTGCTCGGCGATTTCGAAGGTCCGGTTGAGCGGGCCCGCGTCGCCGTCGAACAGAGCCAGCATCTCCTCGCGGCTCTTGAGGTAGAAATCCTCGGTCGAGAACTTCATGCGGTTGGGCATGCTCAGGGTCTTGCCCGTCTGCACGCACAGCAGCACGTCGTGGGCGTGCGCATCCTGCCGCGTCAGGTAGTGCGCGTCATTGGTTGCCACCAGCGGGATGCCGGTTTCCTGGCTCAGCCGGAACAGGTGCGGCAGCAGCTTCTTATCCTGCTCGAGGCCGTGATCCTGAATCTCGATATAGAAATTGCCCTTACCGAACAGGTCGAGGTACTCGTAGGCGAGCTTGCGGCCGGCGTCGTAGCCCTTTTCGAGCATCGCCTCGTTGAGATCGCCGCGCAGACAGGCCGTGGTGCAGATCAGTCCCTTAGAGTGCTTGGCCAGCAGGTCTTTGTCGATGCGCGGCTTGTAGTAGAACCCGTCGAGGTAGCCGGTCGAGACAAGGTTGATCAGGTTGCGGTAGCCTTCCTGGTCTTTGCACAGCAGCAGCAGGTGGTTATAGCGGTCGCTCTCGGTGCGGCTAGTGTGGCTGCCCTGCGCGACGTAGACTTCGCAGCCGATGATGGGCTTGATGCCGCGCTTGGTGGCGGCGGTGTAGAACTCGACGGCGCCGAAAAGGTTACCGTGGTCGGTGATTGCCACCGCCGGCCACTCTTGTTTTTCAGCCAGATCGATCAACTGCGAGATCTGGCACGCGCCGTCTAGAAGCGAATAATCCGTGTGGCAATGCAGGTGAACAAAAGGCTCGGCCATTGCGGTTCGCCTTCAGTATAGGACACGGGACACCGATGCGATTCATTCGAACGATTGATTGGCGTGCCTTCGGACGCCCGAGTACAATTAGGGTGACTGACCATGACCCTCAAAGCGTCACAAACTCGCATCCCCGCGGAGGCGCTCAAGCGTGTGACTGAGCGGGGAGAACGCATTCCAATCAAAGTCGACGACGGGAAGGGCGTAGTGCTCATTTCTGAGGAGGACGCGGAATTGCTGCAATCGCTCGAAGACCGGTACTGGGGCGAACAAGCGGAACAAGTCCTCGCCGAAATGAAGGCAAAGAAGCAAGGACCGGTGCCGTTGGAGACGCTGAAGAGACGGCTCAGACCATAAGAAAACGTGACCTACAGGGTTGTCCTGTCGCCCCAGGCCGCCGATGCCCTGGAGCGGCTTCCGAGACAGGTCCAGCAGAGAATCCTCCGTTGGCTCGACTGTTGGCCGAAGATCCACGGCGAGCCGGAACCAGAAAACTGCAAGGGTACCGAAATCTACGGCGAGTCCACGCCGGAAAAGACTACGTCATCGTTTATCGAATCAACGATGGCGAGCTCGTGGTCTTGGTCCTTCAGGTGGGCCATCGGCGGGACGCTTACCGGCGTTTGCCAGAAGAACAGTGAAAGTGAGCCTCAAGGCGATCCGCCTTGCCGCTCCACTGTAACTTCCGCTACCATTGGCGGAGGCCCTTGCCGGACTTCCCGCACCGCCGGCGGGCCGATTCTACGTAACGACTTGTTTTTGCGGGAGGTCACACTACCATGGCCGCTACGGTCTGGAAGGGCTTTCTTACCTTTGGGCTGATTTCGATTCCGGTGCGCCTGTTTACGGCGGCGCGCCCCGAACGCGTCAGCTTTAACCAGCTCTCAAAAAAGACGCATGCCCGCGTCAAGCAGCAGCTCATCGACCCCACTACGGGGGAGGTCGTCGAGCGCTCCGATATCGTCAAGGGTTACGCCGTCGGCAAAGATCAGTACGTGCTGGTCGAGGACGAGGAAATCAAGAAGGTTCAGCCCTCCTCCGGCGACACCATGGAGATCCTGGAATTCGTGAAGCTCCAGGAAGTCGACCCGCTTTACTACGACCAGTCGTATTACATCGTTCCCGAGGAGGCCGGCAAGAAGCCGTACTACCTGCTCGTCGATACGATGGAAAAATCAGGCTACGTGGCGGTAGCCAAAATCAGCATGCACCAGCGCGAGTACACGATCATGGTTCGCCCCCGGGCGGGCGGCCTGACGCTCCACACGATGTACTACGAGAACGAGATCCGCGAGGTGCCCGAATACGGCCGGCGCGGCGATTTCGAAGTCAGGCCGCAGGAGATCAAGCTCGCCGAGCAGCTTGTCGAAAGCCTGGCCACGCCATTCGAACCCAAAAAGTATACCGACGCCTACCAGGCGCGGCTCAAAGAGCTTATTGAAGCCAAGCAAGAGGGTAAGGAAGCCCAACCCACCGAGACCCGCCGTCTCGCGCCCGTTATCGACCTGATGGACGCGCTGCAGAAGAGCCTGAAGGACAGACCGGAAAAAAAAGCGCCCGCGCGGGCTAACGGCATGACGTCCGCGCAGGAAGAAGCAGCGCCGAAGCGAGCGAGCAAGCGCCGCAAAGCGGCCCGCTAGATTTCGCGGGCTGCTGCGTCGTCTGTCGCCTTTTTTTTCTTCCTGGCCAATGCCCTCCAGGACGACCCAGCACTGCTTGCCACGGCGATGTGGAGCGAGCGGCCATCCCGCTCGACTGTGAGCCTGCTGGGCTCGAACACTTTCTCGCCGACCCTGCCGATACTCGCAAGCGCCGCGGCTTACGTTCGCGGCAACTAGATTAGACTAAGTACGGTGCCATCCCAAGGCAGCGTAGCGGCGGCAAACAACAGCATCGCACTGGCAGATGGCAGCCTCGCGCTGGTCGTCTTCGCTCATGGCTCGCGGGTCGAGGGGGCCAACGAGGCGGTTCGACGCGTCGCGGCGCAGGCGGCCGAGCGTTGCGGCTTCCGGCTGTGGGAAACGGCGTTTCTCGAGCTGGCCACGCCCGATCTGCCGGCGGCTGTCGGAGGGCTCGCTGCCCGCGGCGCGCGTCGAATCGTAGTGACGCCCTATTTCCTGACCATGGGGATGCACCTGACCGCCGATCTCCCACGTATACTCCAATCTATCGTCGAGCAGAACCCGGGCGTCGAGCTCGAATGCTCTCCACCGCTGGATGGCCATCCCGCGCTGGTGGACATTCTCAGCGATCGCGTCCGGCCTTTTTTGGACTCATGAAACCGCCTTCCGTACGCACCGTACAACTGGTCGAATCCGTCGTCATCAACCACGAAGTGCGGCATCTGATTTTCGAGAGCGTCAGGGAGTCATCGTTCGACTTCACACCCGGCCAGCATCTCTGCCTCGGCACAACCCTCAACGGCGAGCGGATCGAGCGCTACTACTCCATTGCATCCGCGCCCGCCGGCGACAACCGCTTCGAGGTATGCGTCAAGGCATCACCCGCGGGAGGCGGCTTCGGACAACGCCTGGCGACAATGAAACCCGGCGACCAGCTCGACTGCATGGGCCCTTCGGGCGGCTTCCGGCTGAAAGAGCCTGTGCGGGACGCGGTCTTCGTCGCCGGAGGAACAGGCCTGGCGCCATTGCGCGCGATGTTGCATCACCTCATCGCCCGCGAGGACCGCAGTGGCGGGGCTCAGTTAACCTTGATCCTCGGGACACGCCAGCCGGACTGGCGGTATTACTACGACGAATTCACCGAACTCGCCGCCCGGGCGCCCAATTTTCGCTTCTGGCCCACCATCAGCCGGCCCACCGAAGGTTGGACAGGCCGCACCGGCTATGCGCAGCCCCATTTGGAGGAAGCGCTCGCCGGCCGTGCCGGCGAAGTGGACGTGTATCTATGCGGACACTCCGCGATGGTGAGACAAATCCGCGAGTCGCTCGAACAAACGGGCTTTGACATCGGCTCGATCGTTTACGAAAAATACGGTTAGGCGTTGACGAGAAAATACGGACAGGCCTGGGCCGGCCCATACGGCTCGCCGCGCCGCGACGCCGACTCAACAGTAAGGATACCCATGAAACGTTTTCCCTCCTGCCTTGTGCTGGTTCTTTTCTGTACCACGACGTTGGTCTCGTCCTCCTACGCGCAAAACACGGACTCCAAGGGCAAGATCGAAGCGCTACTGAAACAGAGCGCCAAAGAGTTTCTCGCTGTCATCGACAACGTCAGCGCGGAACAGTGGAATTTTAGGGCCGGCAACATTCGCCACAGCATCGGGGAAGAGGCCGAGCACGTTTGCTTTTCCGAGCAAGAGCTACAAAAAGTCCTTCAGGCCGCTCTCAAAGTCAACGATCCTAAAAAGACCGCGGAACTTAAGGGCAAGGAGGAAGAAGTCCGCGAGCTGATGCTGGGCGCGGAGAAAGGTGCGGAAAACTTCCGCCCCCGCGGGCGCATCAACAGCAAGCTCGAAGTGCTCGAGTATTTCAACGCCGCCCACAACAAGCTGTTGCAGCTTCTGGCCGGGGCGCAGGGTCTCGATAGCGGCTACTACAAACACCCCAATAAGGACTACGGGGAGCTGACCACCCGGCAATGGTTCTACTACATCGCCTACCACAAGCAGCGTCACGTCAAACAGATCGAAGCCATCAAAGCGCATCCGGACTACCCCGGCCGCGTACGCAAAGCCTCGCTAGACTTGCCCACCAGCCAGGCTGAGCCGCTCGCACTGTCAAGCGCTCGGCCTTAGGCGGGCGTGGGCTGCTGCGCTTTTTCCGGTTGTTTTGCCTGTTCGTCTTCGCCTTTGGTTTCCATCTGATGCCCTACTAAGCTGATGAGCCTGTCGCCTGCTTTGGGTTTCGGTTTTGCGTCCGCTGTGAGGATGCGCAGATCGCCCACGGAGTTGATGAGAAACATCGGCAGCACTTCGCCTCCGTAGCGCTCGGTCAAATCGTTGTAGCTGAACTTCTCGGTTAGGTTTGTCTTTTTTACCGTCCACCCGGAAGCGAACTTCTCACTCAGGAACCCGTAGGTCGCCTCGTGCGAGAACAGCAGACGTCCGCTGAGGTGTTGCGGGCTGACCCAGGTCCGCCGGCCGCGATCGACTCCGGTCGGCGGAGGAAGCTGGAATACGTGGTCGCGGCCGAACGTTCCCGCAAAATGAAGCGCTCCCAGCGCGTTCGCTTCTTCGTTCGAGGTCAACGCCAACAGGTTGCCGATGCCGTAGAGCTCCACTTCATCCAGCACCGACTCGGAAAGAATCCCGCCGTAGTAGACCGGCAGCTCGCTCATGCGAGCGGCGGTGACGTTCTCCCAGTTGCTGTCGGCGATCGCCACGCGAAGCTTTTCGCGCTGCAGCGCCTTGGCGATCTCGCGGGCCCAGGAGTGCGCTCCGACAATAAGCACGCCCTGCGGGCTAGGCTCGGCCAAGCCGAGCTTCCGCGCCACGGCAAACGCCGTCGATCCGTAGATCGCCGAGGTGCCGATGATGACAAGAAAGGTGATCGGCACCAGCGCCTGCGCTTCCGGATAGTCGTTACGCACCAGCTCGGCGGCAAACAACGCCGAGACCGCCGCCGCAACGATGCCGCGCGGCGCCATCCAGGCCACGAAAATCCGCTGCTGCCTGGATAGGTTGGTGCCGAGCGTCGATAGCCAAACCGCCAGCGGCCGGATGATCAAAATCAATCCAGCCAGAAACAGCGCGTGCCGCCAACCGAGTTGTTCCAGATCCTGGGCGCGCACCCGTGCCGCCAGCACAATGAACAGCACCGAAATAATCAGCACGCGCAGATTTTCCTTGAACTCGATAATGTGGCGGACCGGATACCAGCGCTGGTTCGCCAAGGCGATGCCCATCAGGGTTACGGCCAGCAGTCCCGCCTCGCTCTTGAATTGGTTGGAGACCAGGAAAACCGCAATCACCAGCATCAGGGAAACAGAGTTTTGGAGAAAGTCGGGGATCCATTGGCGCTTCAAGGCCACCGTCGCGATAGCCGCGCCGGCCAGCCCGATTCCTGCTCCGATGCCAAGGGTTTCGAAAAAACTCGCCACCGCTGTTCGTGTGTTCGCGGTAGCGCCGCCCAGCAGAATCGCCTCAAACACCAGCACGGCCAGAATCGCGCCGATGGGGTCGTTCAACATGCCTTCCCACTTGAGGAGCGAGCCGACCTCGCCGATCGGCCTCACGTGGCGCAGGAGTGGAAGGATGACGGTCGGGCCCGTAACCACCAGAATCGCGCCCAGCAGGGCGGAAAGCTGCGCGTCGAGGCCCAATACGGTATACGCCAAACCCGCCGAAGCGCCCCAGGTCACCAGCACGCCAATCGTTACGAGATTGCGCAGGCTGGAACCGATTTCGCGAAGCTCCTCGATCTCGAGGCCCAGTCCGCCCTCAAACAGAATTACGGCGACCGAGAGCGAGACGACTGGTTGTAGCAGATTTCCAAACAACACGTCGGGATCGAGCCAGCCAGTGACCGGGCCCGCCACGATGCCGGTCAGCAGCAGCAACACGATAGATGGCAGACGGATCTTCCAGGCAATCCACTGCGCCGAAACGCCGAGGATGAGCACCAAAGCCAACCCGGTCACGCTGTGCTGCAACTAAGGGACCTCCGGCCGGCGCCCCTGGGGTCACGAACCGAGAGGCAGAAAGTATTGCGTTCCCCGCACGGGCCGGCTCAGTTCCTGGAGCAGTTCTTTGAGATCGGCAGGGTTGTGGACGAAGTCCACTTTCGTGGTGTCGACGACGAGAACGTCGGCCTGCTTGTAATGCGCGAAGAAATGCTCGTAGGCGCGCATCACCTCCTGCAGGTACTCGTTGGAAATTCGCGCTTCCGAAGCAACGTTTTTGCGGCTGATGCGCTCACGCAAGACCTGCGGCGAGGCTTTTAGGTAAACCACCAGGTCGGGTTCGGGCACCTGGTCTTTGAGAAAGCTGTAGTACTTGTCGTAAACCGCCAGTTCTTCGTCGTTCAGACCCAGATAGGCGAACAGCTTATCTTTTTCGAAAAGATAGTCGGCGACGACGGGCGCGCGCGAGCTCTCCAGCTTTGCCGCCTGCAGTTGCTGGAAACGCGAAATGAGATAGAACATCTGCGCGCGGAAGGCGGCGCCGTCCTCTCCGCGGTAGTAGGCATCCAGAAAAGGATTCTCTTCGGAATCAAGCAACGTCCGGGCGTGGATGCGCTCCGCCAGCGCCCGGGCCAGACTCGATTTGCCGACCCGCAGCGGTCCTTCGATCACGATGAAGCGGCCTGCGCTCATGAATAAAGCCTACTCGAATATTTTGGGCGGTGGAAAGCGGACGTTTTCAAAACTCTAAAGCCTGCTGTGCGCGGCGCGGCATATCCACGCCAAAATACTCAAATGCCAGCCGCGTGCCGACCCGGCCGCGCGGCGTGCGGTCCAAGAAACCCAGTTGTATCAAGTAGGGTTCGTAGACCTCCTCGATCGTGCTGGCGTCTTCACCGACCGAAGCGGCAATGGTGTTGAGCCCAACGGGCCCTCCGCCGTACTTGCCGAGAATGGTTCGCATCACTTTCTGATCGACTTCATCGAGCCCGTATTGGTCGACCTCGAGCAAGTCGAGAGCGGTCTGCGCCACCTGCCGCTGGATGCGGCCGTCTGCGCGAACCTGCGAATAGTCCCGCACGCGCCGCAACAGCCGGTTGGCGATGCGCGGCGTGCCGCGGCTGCGCTTGGCGATCTCGTCAGCGCCCTCGGCGTCGATTTCGACCTGCAATAGCCGCGCAGAGCGGTAGACAATCGACGCCAGCTCGGGCACGTTGTAAGGATTCAGCCGCAGCGTAAGCCCAAAACGTCCGCGCAGCGGCGCGCTGATCAGCCCCGCACGGGTCGTTGCCCCGATCGCGGTAAACGGCGGCAGCGGGATCGAGTGCGGCCGCGCTCCCGGGCCGCTTCCAATCATCAAATCGACGCGAAAATCTTCCAGCGCCGAGTAGAGCATCTCTTCGACGTCGGGCAACAGCCGATGGACCTCGTCGATAAAAAAAACCTGGCGCTTTTCGATCGCCGTCAGGGCGCCCGCCAGGTCGAGCTTCTTTTGCAGAACCGGGCCGGAGGTCAAGTCGATCCGCACGCCCAGCTCGTTGCCGATGATCGTCGCGAGCGTGGTTTTCCCCAGCCCGGGCGGTCCGTAAAGCAACACGTGATCCAAGGCCTCGCCGCGGCCGCGCGCCGCCTCGATGGCGATCGCCAAAATTTCCTTGACCTTGGGTTGTCCGACAAACTCTTCGAGCTTTTGCGGCCGCAGGCTCAGGTCAAACTGCTGGTCTTCGTCTTGCAGAGCCGGCGATATGATGCGGCTATCCATCGTGCGCCTTAGCGACCCACCAGCTCCATCGACCGCCGGAACAAGGGCTCGAAGTCGTGCTCGATGCCAGCCTCCAGGGCCTTGCGAACCGCGGCTTGGGCGGCGTCACGCGTACACCCCAGGTTTTGCAGCGCCGAGATGACATCCTGCTCGACCCCTGCATCGCTCGGCCCGGCCGCCACAGTTTCTCCTTCAGGGGACAGCGGCCCGAGCTTCTCGCGCAACTCGAGCACAATGCGCTCGGAGCCTTTGCGGCCGACACCCGGAACCCGGGTTAGCCTCTTCGCGTCTCCAGCCCGAATCGCCGTCACCAACTCCTCGAGGGGTACGCCCGACAGAATCGTGACCGCCAGCCGGGGCCCGATGCCATTCACCGTGATTAGCCGCTCGAAGAGCTCCTTTTCGCCGCGCGTGAAGAAGCCAAAAAGTGCCAGCGTATCTTCTCGTACATAAGTAAAGGTGTGCAGCGAGGTCTGCTCGCCGGGGTTCCCGAGCTGAGAGAACGTCGAGACCGGAATGGTGACCGCGTAACCGACGCCGCCGACGTCCAGGAGGGCGAGATTAGGCTTCTTTTCGAGTAGTGTTCCCCGCAGATGCGCGATCATTCAAGGTGGGCGGCCGACGGGCCCTTCAGAGCCAAATTATTGCCAACGCTTTCCGGCAGTGTCAAGCGCGAGAGTGGATAGCGATGCTGGGCGCCGTGCCCGGATAAAGCCGCGCTGGCACGGCAAAATGCACCGGCCCGCCGCCGGATCGTCACCGGATTGACGAGGCCGATCCGCTGGGAGAGAAGCAGGCGTCGTGGTAGAAGAAGAGATGCGCCACCACTAGAATTGTTCACGCTCGCCCACTCGTTGGGCCGCTGACTATGGCCTTGCGCAGAATATTCGTCGAATGGATTCGCGATGATGTCGCGGGAGTCGATGGCGCCCGCGCTCATCATCTGGGCCGGGTTGCGCGTCTGCGCACCGGAGAGCTGGTCGAGGTCAGCGACCATGAACGCCTGTTTCTCGCCAAGGTAAGAAGCGCCGGCGGGCGGCGAGTCGAGTTCGACATCGTTGAGCCGCTGCCAACCCCGGCCCGGCCATTCCCGATCGTGCTGCAAGCATCGATCTTCCAATTTGCGCGCTTCGAGTGGATCATCGAGAAGGCCTCCGAGATGGGTATCCGCTCGATTGTTCCCGTGGCCGCGGGATTCAGCGAGCGAGGTTTGGTCACAGCGGCTCGAAAGCGGTACCTGCGCTGGCAGAGGATTGGCGAAGAAGCCGCCCAGCAGGCCCGCAGGTTCGCCCCTCCGGCCGTGGAAGAACCTATGCCGTTTGAGGAAGCGATTGCCGCCGCCGCCGGCCCCCTGCGGCTGTTTCTCGACAGCGATTCCACGCTGCTGAAGGATTTATTGGCGTCGCCCCAGGAAAACGTCACGAAAGACCCGGCCTTTCTTCTGGTCGGTCCCGAGGGCGGCTGGACCGATATCGAACGTCAGCAGGCGCAAGCGGCCGGGTATCGATCAGCGGGCCTGGGCCCGGGCATCTTGCGCGCGGAAACCGCCGCTCTGACCGCCGTGGCCATTACGACCCACATCCTTGCTCAACAGCCCTCGCAGGGGGAGGACTAGCGGGACTGCACCGGAAGCCCGACGCCACGCTTCTATCGGATGCCAACCTGCCGGCCGGGCTTACAGGAAGAACCACAGATTCCAGAACGAGTCCGCGACGGCGTCAGCCGAACCCCAAGCCACAAAACAGAACAGGGCCGCGTTCGTTACGGCATGGGAGAGGATCAGCGACCCGATGTGCTTGCGGCGGTAGAGCCAGGCATTGTAAAGAACCCCGGCCAATAAGGCGACCGGCCATTCCCACTGTGCATGCGTGAAAGTGAACCACGCAACGGTAACCAAAAAGCTCCGCCAAGCGAAGGTCCCGACGGCGATTTCCCGGAAATCCCGGTCAGCGGGGTAGATATCGACCGCCCGGATCAGGTAGCTGCGGACCAGCAGCTCCTCAATGAAAGGTGTGACAACGACAAAACCGCCAAACCGCAGCCCGAGCATAAGCGGCCGCCAGTCCGTACCCGCGGCTGCCGCATCAAAGGCCTCGGAGGCGTGGGGCCGCAGGCCCGGCCAGAGTAGATAGGGCGCAATCCAGACCGCGGCGACCCCCAGTCCCAGAAGCACGTCCCCGAAAGCGCCTGTCCAACCCGGCCGGAATCCGCGGAGCTCGGGATAGCAGCCCTGGGAGAAGAAGAACAGGAACAACAACAAGGGCACGGCGAAACGAAGACTGAGCAAAAGCGCGGTATATCCTTCGACGTAATCCGCCGCCGCGAGCACCACCGCAAAGCCCAACATCGGCCCGAAGTACGGCAGCCATTCCGGTTTTTGACCCAAAGTCGTTGGCTTTCTTGAGGAAGCTTTTTGCGGAAAGCGCCTAGTATACACGACGCTACCGGGTGGGGCCGGGCTGTTTCGCGACGAATTCTGAAGGAACCCGGCGGCCGGCTCACAACCCGCGCCTCGGGTCCTAGATGAATTCCCGGGCGGAATGCGTGCCTTTGCGTACTGGAATTAGGACCGAAAGTCCCCGATGATAGAAGTTAAGGGCTGAGCGCGGCTTTCCGCGCCTCGGCCCCTTCCGCCACATGCCACACCTTCCGTTCGCTTTCCGTCTCGCCACCGCCCTGGTCAAGCTCGCGCTGCTGGCCGCCAATGGCCATCTTTTCTGGACGCTCCATCGCAAGGCAGGCCAAAGAGGGTGGAAAGCGGCTAGCTGGGCGGCGCTCGCCTGCATGCCAGTGGGATTCGCCCTGCTGGGGTGCTCGGAGATGTTTCGCTGGGACGAAGCTTGGTTGGGCGTCCAACGCGAGCCGGGGTTCTGGCGCCTGGCGTCCTCGGTCTGGACGTTCGGGTTGTTTGGCAGCTACTGCGTGGCGCTTTTCTGGCGCCTGGCCAGACGGCTGCACAGGGTAGGGCGGCAGCGCGGCGAAGCGGCTCCCGAGGGCAGAGCGGGCTCAGCCCGACCCTCGCGACGGCACGTCGTAACGACGCTGGCGAGGGCCACCGTCGGCGCTCCTTTCGCTCTGGCGGCCTACGGAACCTTCATCGGCCGCGAGCAGTTCGAGTTGCGCGAGGTCGAGCTGGTATTCCCGAACCTGCCGGAGTCGCTCGACGGCCTGCGGATTGCGCAGATTACCGACATTCATGCCGGACCCTATCTGGCCGTCAAAGAGGTCGAGCGCGTCGTCGCCATGGCCAACGAGACACGGCCGCACCTGACCGTGGTGACCGGAGACCTGATCACCCGCGAAGGAGATCCGCTCGAACAGACGATCCAGCGGCTCGCCGCCCTCAAAGCGGACGCGGGAGTCTGGGGCTGCATGGGCAATCACGAGGAATTCGCCCGCTGCCTGAGCTTTACCGAGGTCTGCGGGCGCAAGAACGGCATCGAGTTCCTGCGGGGCCGCCGGCAGAAGCTGCGGTTCGGCGACGCGACGCTCAACCTTGCCGGCGTCGACTACCAGTGGCAAACGCGCCCCTACCTTGTCCGGACGGGTGAACTGCTTGAGCCCGGCGCGTTCAATCTATTGCTCTCCCATAACCCGGATGTGTTCCCGCGCGCCGCGGAGCTGGGATATGATCTTGTACTCGGGGGTCATACTCACGGCGGACAGGTGACGGTGGAGATCGTGGAGCAATGGGTAAATCCCGGCCACTTCTTCACCCCCTTCGTCGCCGGCGAGTACCACATCGATAACTCGGCGCTCTACGTGAGCCGTGGGATCGGCACCGTGAATTTACCGATGCGAATCGGCGCCCTTCCGGAAGTGACCTTGGTGCGACTCAAGCGCGCCTGAGGCGAACGTGTCTCCCACTGCATGCGTTATCTGATCCTCAGCGACATCCACGGCAATTGGGAAGCTCTGCAAGCCGTGCTCGCAGCCGCGGGCGACCGCTATGACAAAGTGGTTTGTCTGGGCGATATCGTCGGCTATGGCGCCGACCCCAATGCGGTCATCGATTGGGTGCGGGAGAACGTCGAGGATGTGATTCGCGGCAATCACGACAAAGCATGCTGCGGGTTGGAAGACATGATCACTTTCAATCCGGTCGCCCGCCGCGCCGCGGAATGGACCATGAGCGTCCTGCGGCGGGATAACCGTGAATTTCTTCGGGATCTGGCGCGCGGCCCTCGGGAAGTCGACGGATTTCTGATGGTCCACGGCTCGATCCTTGATGAGGACGAGTATCTTATTGATCCCTACGACGCGCTGTTCCAATTTCCGCACGCCGAGGGACGCCTGGTGTTCTTCGGGCATACCCACGTGCAGGGCGGCTTCCTTCTATGGGACGCGGGAAAGCCGGCCGAAGCAGCGAAAGCGAAGATACAGGGCGAGGCGCTGCGAGTCATCCCGGGCCGGACGCAACTGATCAATCCCGGTTCAGTGGGCCAGCCACGCGACTTCGTGTGGCAGTCAGGCTACGCGATTTACGATTCCGAAACGCGCGTAGTCGATTTCCAGCGGTGCTCGTACGATCTGGCCACCGCCCAGCAAAAGATTCGAGATGCCGGTTTGCCTCCCGCGTTGGCGGATCGCCTCGCGCTGGGGCGCTAGCGCCTGGCGGCCCAACAAGTCGTGGCGAGAGGCTGCCTTTGCCAATCCATCCATTGCGATAGCGGTTGGGTTTCGCACCTTTGCGGCTGCCACCGCCATACCCTTAAGTAATAGAAAAAGAACCCCTTAGAGGCCTCTACGCGCAGGCCGGACGCGGCGCGCGAATCGTTAGGCCGGCGGCGCGCATCTAACCAGATGGTTGAAACTCCTGTTTGTTGACAGACAATAGGGGGATTCACTACGATCAGAGATACAGGGCTCGCTGTATCTCTTTGCGGACGAATGGCTTCGAGTTCTCTCGCAGCCGCTCTCCCGAGCCAGGCGAGGTTCCCCATGAGCACACTCGAGATGGCTTACGCCGCTAAAGCGCACGGGCCCCACTCGGTTCTCGATCAAATCGGCAATACGCCGCTGATCCGGCTCGAGAAAATCGGGCTGAGCCCGCAGGTAGAAATCTACGCCAAGGCGGAATACTTCAATCCAGGCGGGTCGGTGAAAGACCGCCCGGCGCTGAACATGATCCGCGACGGCGAAGAAACCGGCAAGCTCAGCCCCGAAAAGATCCTTATCGATGCGACCAGCGGCAACACCGGCATTGCCTACGCGATGATCGGCGCGGCCAAGGGCTACCGCGTGAAGCTCTATATGCCCGGCAACGCGTCCGAGGAGCGCAAGCGCATCCTGAAGGCTTACGGCGCGGAATTGGTGCTCACCGATCCAGCCGAAAGCACCGACGGCGCGATCAAGGCCTGCCGAGCGGAGTACTTGTCGAATCCGGAAAAGTATTTTTATCCGGACCAGTACAACAACCCGGCCAACTGGCTGGCGCACTACGAAAACACGGGCCCGGAGATTCTGCGCCAGACCAGCCACCGCATCACGCACTTCGTGGCCGGCCTCGGCACGAGCGGCACGTTTACCGGCGTGGGGCGTTTTCTGAAAGAGTATTCGAGCAACATCCGCCTGACTTCGATGCAGCCCGCCTCGGGTTTCCACGGCCTGGAGGGCTTGAAGCACATGCCGACGGCGCTGGTGCCGGGCATCTACGACGACTCGCTGGCCGACGAGAATCTTTGGATCGAAACCGAAGACGCTTATACAATGGTTAAGCGGTTGGCGCGCGAGGAAGGGCTGCTGGTTGGCCCCTCGTCGGGAGCCAACGTGGCGGCGGCTCTGAAAGTGGCTAAAACCCTGCGCGAGGGCGTGGTGGTGACGGTCTTCTGCGACGGAGCCGACAAGTACCTCAGCGACAAATTCTGGAACGAAGCATGATCCGCATCGAGCCGGCCCCCTGGGGGGAGATGGTCAAGCACGCCCAATCGACCTATCCCAACGAGTGTTGCGGGGCGATGCTGGGCACAAGCAGCGATGACGGCGTAAAACTGGTTGCTGAGGCGGTCGCACTAGAGAACGCGCATGAGGGCCCGCAGGCGGCGCGCTACGAGCTGCGCCCCGAAGATCTGCTGGCGGCGGAACGCGCGGCTCGGCAGCGCAGTCTGGAACTGATCGGGATTTATCACTCGCACCCCGACGCCGACGCGTATTTTTCGGAGACGGACTTGAAGAATTCCTGTCCGTGGTACTCCTTCGTCGTGCTGTCGATCAAGAAGGGCGGGTTCGACCACGCCAACAGTTGGCTGCCCGACGCCGACCAGACGCGCGCGGAAAAAGAAGAATTGGAATACGGAGACACCCATGGCTAAGCTGATGATCCCCACGCCCCTGCGGCAGTACGCGGGGAAGAAAGATTCGGTGGAAGTGGAAGCTTCGACCGTGGCGGAAGCGCTGAAGAAACTCACCGACGAGCATGGCGACCTGCGGCGGCACCTGTTCAACGACGAAGGCAAGCTGCGCAGCTTCGTCAACGTTTACGTCAACGATGAAGACATCCGCTATTTGCAAAAGGACCAGACGGCGGTCAATCCGGGCGACGTGATCAGCATCGTGCCGTCGATCGCCGGCGGCAAGCCCACACTCGCCGAGGCGCCTGTGGCCGCGCTTTCGAACGACGAGATTCTGCGCTACAGCCGGCACCTGATCATGCCCGAAGTCGGCATGGAGGGCCAGCTCAAGCTGAAGGCCGCCAAGGTGCTGATGATCGGCACGGGCGGCCTGGGCGCGCCGCTGGGCCTTTATCTCGCGGCCGCCGGCGTCGGTAAAATCGGCATCGTCGATTTCGACATCGTCGACACCACGAACCTGCAGCGCCAGGTGATTCACGGCACCAAAGACATTGGGCGCTCGAAGCTCGACTCCGCCGCCGACCGCATGCACGACGTGAATCCCTACGTCGAGATCAAGAAGTACGAGATGCGGCTGAGCAGCGAAAACGCGATCGAGCTGTTCAAGGACTACGACATCGTCGTCGACGGCACAGACAACTTCCCGACGCGTTACCTCGTCAACGACGCTTGCATCCTGACCGGAAAGCCGAATGTCTACGGCTCGATCTTTCGTTTCGAAGGGCAGTCGACGGTGTTCGGCTACGAAGACGGTCCGTGCTACCGCTGCCTGTATCCCGAGCCGCCGCCGCCGGGCCTGGTGCCGAGCTGCGCCGAAGGGGGCGTACTGGGCATCCTGCCGGCTGTGGTCGGCAGTATCCAGGCGACCGAGACGGTTAAACTGATTCTGGGCAAAGGTCTGACTTTGAAGGGGCGTCTGCTGCTCTACGACGCTCTGGACATGAAGTTCCGTGAGCTGAAGCTGCGCAAGAACCCCGAATGCCCGATGTGCGGGACCAACCCGACGATTCACGAGCTGATCGACTACGAGCAGTTCTGCGGCATCCCGCAACAGCAATCCGAGCCGGAGACAAAAGGTATGAGTGAGTGGGAAATCGATCCAGTCGGACTGAAGCAGCGGCTGGACAACAAAGAAGAAGTGTTCATCCTCGACGTGCGGGAGCCGCATGAATACGACATTTGCCGCCTGGAGGGCTCGACGCTGATTCCTCTCGGCGAGCTGCCGAAGCGCGTCAACGAGCTGAATTCGGCCGATGACATCGTGGTGCACTGCCGCTCGGGCGTCCGCAGCGGCAAAGCGGTCGACTTTCTGCGCAAGGCCGGCTTCCGCAAGGTGAAGAACCTGACCGGCGGAATTCTGGCGTGGAGCGATCAGGTCGACCCGAGCATGCCGAAGTATTAAGGCAGGCGGCTTGCCCGACGCCCTCAATCGTGAGGACCGGTACTCTTGCCGGTCCTTCGCCCGCAAAGCGGGCGACTTGTTGTACCCCTACCAGAGGTGTCGCCGGTTCAGGCTTTCTGTTTCCTATACGAAGCCCGCGGGCGGGTGTGCGACCCGCCACTCGAGTTTGGCCTTTTCCGAAGTCAAGACCACGGCAAACAACAATGGCGCAACGACTAGGCTCGCAGGCCCGTTCACGGGCCTTGGCCCGGCGCAGCCGGGTTTAGGCAGGCCGTTTACGGCCGGTATGCCGCGCGGCTATTCTTTTCTCTTCCCTCAGCCCGCTTCAAGCGGGCTTCCCGTTTTGGCAGTCTCAGGTCGTCGCGCGCCCGCCATTCGAAAGGCCGCTGAAAGCGGCCTTGCCGACCGTTTGGGAACCCGTCGTACCGGCGGTAAACGGCCGGCCTAAGCCCGACTGCGTCGGGAAGAAGCCGCCTGAAGGCGACTCCTATAGCAACCGGCATCCACTTGGA